>NZ_JAVRMB020000055.1:0-2712 GCF_031844845.1 Endozoicomonas sp. | reverse complement strand
GGCATACGAGATGCTTACGGACGTCTCGTGGGCTCGGAGATGTGTATAAGAGACAGCCTGACACTTGAACGTTGCTTGGAAAATGCACCGGCATGTCGAACACATCATCAGCACAGTCGAAAAAAGAACCAGAATCAGTATATTCTTGGGCAGTGTTGGGTCTATCTGGCGATCGCCTTTCATCGGGCTTCTTCAGATAAGGTATACACAGCCATTCCTGTCATGGCTTTTCCATCGCCTAAATCAGGTAATACCAGCAAACTCAAAATTGCATGTGCGATGTTGAAATAGGTACGACAAACATTGTCTGACAGAGCTATTCGGTTACTCACTGACTGTTGGTTTATGAACTATACACTCATGCAGCCCGCTCTTGAGCTTGGCTATGAAGTTATTGGTCATATACCAAAAAACAGAGCCCTCTTTGCGTTACCCATTGTCGCCCTTCCTCCATCGCCTTTTAAGAGAAAGGGAAAACCTCGTATATACAGCGTTAAAATGACTCCCGAGGAGGTCGAGAAATTGCCTGAAACGACAATGTCTGTGTGGCTTTACAAAAAATACCGCCAGGTTTCTTTTCGTTCCTGCATATGCCGTGCTCGTTTTCTTAAAGGTCGCATTGTCCGAGTGGTTTGGAGTCGGTTTGTAAATGATAAAGGGAAGACGGAAACCAAGTTGTTCTTATCAACCAATCCTGATCTGGAGGCCAAGGAGGTTTTATTGGCTTACTCAATGAGGTGGCCAATTGAACCTATGTTTCAGCAGCTGAAACATCAATTTGGGTGTAAACATTTTTGGCAAAGAGAACTCAGAACCTTGTTACGATGGATGCATATAAAGATAGCAGTGTATGCCATTTTGCAATTGTTGACTATCTGCAAAAATTCGGTCGCAGTAAAGGTGGCAAAAATTGACTGGAGACTTCCTGGCACCGTTACTGCCGGTACGATCATGCAAGCACAGCGTTTGATTATTCCTCAGTTCCGAATCCGGGGTTGCTGGAACCGATATGAGCAAAAATTAGAGCTGATTTCGGGAAATAAAAATAACCGTACGGATAGTATTTCGTCGAAAGCAGCATAACTGCCCACAGGTCATAAAATTTAGTGATTTTGACCGGACCAAATTCGATGTCTGGTGGTTTTTTGCTTTCTTGCTAAAATTATTTTTACGAATGACCGTACATGGAAAGCTCTAAACCTGAGTTTCTGTGGGTATCCTATTCTTTGTCCTATTCTTTGCTGCCATAAAACGGTTCGTTTTGTATTTAACAAACTGACAAACTACCGAATCACTATATTCATAAGAGAATGACTGAGCCATGAATCTGAATTCAAGTACATACATAGCTGACCCAAAACCTATTACTCCAGAAATAGCTGGCGATAGAAATAACTGCACTAGCTATCACTCAACTCAGGTTTTTATACCAAGAGGTGAGGGTGGTTTTAATCAAAAAACATTTCTTCACACAAGAAGAATAGAAAATGCATGTATCTTAAGCTTAGTTCCGTTTATTTGTGGAGACGACAAACCATTCAACGGATTCTGGACCAGCTCTTTAATAGAATCCGATCAAAATGGAAAAAAACAACGGAATGGCTCAATTGGTTCCGCAATAATCAACCGAAGCGCATAGGAAAATTCGCTGAACTTTTTCACGTATCTGGGGATGCTAAAATTTTCTCAGTGGATTCTCATTTAGATCACGAATATTTAAAAAATAATTTTCCACATCCACAAAGTAACAAACTTACAGATTGGGTGAGTATTTCTTCTCTTTATGATGCAGTTCATTGCACAAAATATTTACTTCCCGATTGGGATTGTGAGTCGACTCTTTGGCTTAACACTGAAAAATTGAAGCCTATAAAAACGTTGAAAATTCAAGAAGGAGCGATTGAGACGGATAACTCTGTTGATGTTAATAATGGAAACCTGTCATCTCGCCCCACAGAACAGGGTGGCGCTGTTAAAGTTGAAAGTAGAAATCCGGATTCCGGTGCTTCAGGAGTAACTGCTCAAACTTTACATGAAGATTTTGATGGAATCTCCTTGCTGCCCAGTAAAGAGAGTAAACAGTCAAAACCTACGATTTCTCCTGTTAAAAATGAGCAGTTACCTTCAGGAGGTGGTATGGCAAGGTTTTTCCGGATACTTTTTCACGCTGCCTTGGCAAGTTTTTATTCATACCTGAATTCGTATCATTAGTGCTTTCTCTGACGGTTATAAAACACTTCGATATACTCAAAAATTGCCTACTGAGTCCCTTCCCGAGTCTGAAAGCCCTCATGGTAAATGATCTCTGTTTTCAGCGTATGAAAGAAACTCTCGTCGGGGAAAAAGGACATCCATAAATTTATCTATACTTAACCATGGATAAATTTATTATGGATGTCTCAATTTGTGTCTATTTGTGCTTCTCTATTTGTGTTTGTGGTTGTTCGAAAAGAGTCAAATTTATTGGATGCCCCCCATTGCTCCTTCCCATTTGCTCCTGTCATTCCGTACAGGGATTGTACGGAATCCACCAGGCAGGGATAGCCAGCTGGCAGAGCGTTCACATCCCTGTGAAATAGATCCTGTACAATCCCTGTACAGGATGACAGTGGGCGGGGAGTATCACTGTCATTGTGTACATGGACTGTACACAATCCATCCGGCAGGGAAAGCCAGCCATCAAGCTACACCTCCCTGTGAATGGATCCTGTA
>NZ_JAVRMB020000054.1:0-29155 GCF_031844845.1 Endozoicomonas sp. | reverse complement strand
ATGGCATTCAGGGTGACCGCTTCACTGACCACCGGGGCATCGTTGCTGCCGGTGATGGTCAGGACGATAGCCTGAGTGGTGCCATCGCTGGCGGTGAGGGTCACCGTGTCGGTGACCACCTGATCCGCATCCAGACTCTCTGCTGCAGAGGCGTTCAGGGTGTAAGTCCAGTTTCCTGACGAATCCAGATCCAGACTGCCGTAGCCATTGTCGCCAGCCACTCCGGTAACCTCGACAAACACCGGACTGTCGCTGTCATCCACATCACTAATAGCAATGGTGCCGCTGGCAATGACTGCATCGCCGGCACTGTCCCCTTCGGTGACTGTGTCGGTGAAGATGCCAGTAACTACCGGGGCATCGTCCGTGCCGGTAATGGTCAGGGTGACGGTATTGGTGCCCACTCCGGTGCCCTGACCGTCGTCGGCGCTGTAGGTGAAGGTGACGTCTTTACTGGCCCCGTTATCAAGGGCATTAAAGTCATAACCGCTCAGGGTGAACATGCCGTTCTCATCCACGGTTACTGTACCGTCCTGAGCATTCTCAGGCTGTTGAGTAATGGCGTAGGTGATGCTGTCGCCATCGGCATCCGTAGCGATAAGCTGTTCGGTAATGACGGCATCGTCTTCGCTAACGGTGGCCGTAAAGACCTCAGCAACCGGCACATCGTTGACGTTGGCAACCGTGATGGTGAAATCACTGGTCGCCGACTCACCGGCGGTATCCGTTGCCGTTACCCTGAGTGTGATATTACCCACATCGTCATTGCCCGGTATGCCGCTGAAAATTCGGCTGTTGGCCTCAAAGCTCAGCCATGAAGGCAAGGCGCTGCCATCATCAAGGGTGGCGTTGTAAGTTAATACGTCACCGACATCAATATCGCTGAATCTATTTGTAGGCACCGTGAAGCTGAATTGGACATCCTCAGTGCCGTCCTGCCAGGAAATGGCAGATGCAACCGGTCCATCATTGGTACCCGTGATTGTAATGTCTATGTCGTGGGTGGTGCCATCGAGGGCTGTTACCTGAATAGTGTCGATCAGTATTGGCTGTAATCTGGCGCTAACTTCTTTGAAAATAAAAGTGTTGTCTGTTGCCTCCCCTGTTGGAGTAATCCTCAATTGGTTTGCTATTACCAGATCAAAATTAATCGTCTGGTTAGTGAGCAGCATGGAGGATTCAAACTCACCCAAAGACTGCCATTGTCCGTTGACGTCCTGGTATTCAAGTTTAAGGGTATCGCTTTTGTAAGCCTGACTATTGTACCAGGTAACATCAAGCGTATTGACATGCTGTGCACCATCCAGTGTCAATGTCACTGAATGGTTACCAACTTCAGCAGACGGTATGGACCAGCCTCCTGTATTCTGACCATCGATAAGGTTACTGGAAGCCCAACCAGAGCTTGCAGATTCATAGGTTGCTGTAATACCGGAAAATATCACATCAACATCACTACCGCCCAATGCCTGTATCTCTGCTTTGCTGTTATCAACGCTGTAGCTCCAGTTACCATCTTCAGCAATGGTCACGGAACCGTAGTCACCATTGACGGTGTCAGCGGTAAAGCTCGCTTCGCCAGTATCAGTATCTGAAATAGTCAGGGTTCCGGTGGCTATCAGTTCCCCTTCCGCATTAAGCGCATCGGCATCATCTTCCACCAGAGCGCCCGTATCTGTGCCAGTGATCACCGCACCGTCATTGGTGCCGGTGACGGTAATGGTGACCGTAGCTTCAGACGTAGCGCCTTCATTATCAGCCATCACATAACGAACGGTTACTGTGGCTGTATCACCGGCGGTCAGACTGTCAAAGTCCGTACCCGGCACAAACTGCAATTGGTTATCAATAATGCTGACCGTGCCCTGGCCAGTCACCGGATCGCCATTGGTATCAACAACCTCAACACTGTCCAGACTGAAGTTCGCCGGGCTGTCGTCGCTATCCACATCGGTGTCGTTGGCCAGCACATCAATGATCAGGGTTTCATTTTCATCGCCTGCTTCGGTATCCACTGTTGCGGTTGGTGCATCGTTAGTGTTGGCGATGGTGACATTGAATAAGCTGGAAGCCGAAGCACCCAGCCCATCGGTTGCGGTGACTTTAAGAGCAATACTGCCCACATCATCATTACCCGGTATACCGCTGAAGGTCTGGGTGGCAGCATCAAAGCTCAGCCATGGAGGCAGGGCACTGTTATCATCGAGGGTGGCGCTGTAGGTTAATACGTCACCAGTATCAATATCGCTGAATGTGCCTTCAGGCACCGGGAAGCTGAATTGAGCATCCTCAGTAGCGGCCTGATCGGTAAGGGCTGACGCAACCGGGCCATCATTGGTACCGGTGATTGTAATGTCTATGTTGTGGGTGGTGCCATCGAGGGCGGTGACTTCAATGGTATCTGTGATGCTTGCGGCATTGACGCTGGCGGTAATTTCAGAAATTATTATGGATCCCCCGGGATTATTCGACATTCCCCGGGGGGTGAAACGCAATTGTTCCGTGATGACTTCATCAAAGGTTATTGTCTGTGACAGTGTACCGGCTGGGTCAAAGTTACCTAACGACTGCCACTCACCATCGGCATTCTGGTATTCAATTTCAATGGTGTCACTTTTTCTGTCTTCCCGGAGCCAGGCAATGTCGATCGTATCAACTCGCTGGGTACCATCCAGTGTCAGTGTTGCCGAGTGATTATCTTCCGCTTCGCTTGAAGTTATCCACCATTTTGAAAAACCGGACCATTTTTCACCATCAAGAAGATTATCCACCTCCCAGCCGGCTACATTTGTGGCAGTTGTTTCCGCACTGGCAAAACTGATATCCCCACCACCAGGCAGCCCCTGAACCGCTGGCTCAGTATTATCAGCGCTGTAAGTCCAGTTACCTGCTTGATCAATGGTGAGTGATCCGTATTCACCGGTGATGGTGGCCGGAGTAAAACTCGCTTCATCTGCGTCCACATCAGCAACAGTCAGTTCGCCGGTCACACTCAGCGTGGCTGAAGCATCCTCTTCAACACTGCCCGTATCAACACCACCAATCACTGCGACATCGTTGGTGCCGTTAATGGTAATAACAATATTGTGTGTTGTGCCGTCTATAGACTGAACTTCAATGGTGTCTGTCATGCTGTCACCATCACCCAGATTCTGAATGCCGGGCTGTGTGGCTGAGGCTTCATAAACCCAGCCACCATCACTGGACAGTTCCAGAGTCCCGTAGTCTCCGGTGATGGTGGCACTGGCAAAGATGGCTTCGCCACTGTCAATGTCAGTGATGTTCAGCTGTCCATTGTTACGTAATATATGATCTTCACTGAAAAACTGTGAGTTGGTACTGTCGAAACTGTCGGTTTGTAAGGAAAAAGCCCCGTTTACCGGGTCACTCATTGGGTCAATGGCAGTAATGGTGAGCAGGGTACCATCAACAGCGGCTATGAAACGGTCCTGATTCTCATTGATAAAGTCAGCCAGGGAACTGGCATTTTCGTCCACTGAAGTGCCGGAAGGCAGATCAAATGTCCCCATATTAATGCTTATTCCCGGCGCAGTGAGAGTGGCATTATCCCAACGGAAGGTGAATCCAACATCCTGCGAATGTGAGAACCCGAAGGTTGAATAAGCAGGGTATACATCTTCAGTTATAGTGCCGGAATCATCACCGGTTATGATGGCGCTGTCATTGGTGCCGGTGAGGGTAATGGTCACCGCTTGGTCAACGGTGCCGCCATTACCGTCATTGACCGTTACCGTATAGCTCTGGGTCAGGGTCTGACCGGCGGCCAGGTCATCAATCTCTGAATCCGGAATGGTAAAGGTCCAGTCCACCTGACCGGTACCATCCCCGGTGGTGTTGTCGCTGATCACCGGGGTAAAGGTACCGCGGTAGTTGTTGGCACCCTCTGTGACGCTGAGGGTCTGGACATCGGAGAGATCCACATCGGCAATGCTAAAGCTGCCGGTATCGGACAGGGTGCTGGTGTTCTCGCCGGTAACACCATCGACCAGTTCGGAAATGGTACCATTAACATCGGAAGCGACTTCGATTGTCGGTATGTCATTAGTTCCGGTGACAATAATAGTGACTGTAGATTCTGCGTTTAATCCTTCATCATCACTCATCCAATAGTGAACAATGACGGATTCAGTTTCTCCAACCGCCAAGTCATCGAAATCACTTCCGGGATTAAACGTTAGCTGGTTATTTAAGATACTGACGCTGCCCTGGCCGGTAATGGGTAATCCATTGATGTCGATGGTGTTGGCACTGTCCAGACTGAAGTTTAAAGGACTATCCGTAAAGTCTTCATCAACATCATTGGCGAGAACGTTAATGGTCAGGGTTTCATTTTCATGGCCTGCTGCGTTGTCCGATATGGCCTCAGGAGCTTCATTCAGGTCATTGATATTAATGGTGATAATGGCACTGTCAGATAGATTTCCTCCATCAGTGACTTCAACAGTGAGATCATAGATTGCTGTTAATTCATAATTAAGGTCTCCAGTGACAGTAATTGCACCGGTATTGGGGTCAATGTCGAATTTGTCATCGTCATTCCCGGCGATAATGGCATAGGTAAGCCCGTTACTAGAGTCCGGGTCGTTGGCCTGAACAATACCAACGCTAATAGAGCCATCAGCTTGAGTATTTTCATCAATATCAAAACTCTGAGTCAGTATTTCCGGCTTAAGATTGATAACCACTGAGGATGTATTGGATGGAGTGCTGGTTATTGTACGTGTTGGAGTTGATCTCTCAATGTCCTGACTATCAACTTGCTTTTCGTTGATTTCTCTCTCAATAATTGGCTGTTCATTCAGCTTGCCTAAGCTCGCTGGTTTGGCTGCATTATTTTCATCAGCACTTTGCTCAGTTTCTGTGTCACTGTTTTCTTGCTCAGATGGGCTGCTGTCTTCTGAATCCTCACTTTGAGCTTTTTCATCCCCAGCTTCTGGAGGTTCGTGATTACTCAGGGTTTCCGGACTCATCACTATTTGTTGCTGGTTGGTCAGATTTAAGGTCTGACCATTAACCAGTTGAATAGTTATTTCAGTATTAGAATTGTTCTGGATTGTTTCATTCAGATAGACTGGATCGCCGGGTTTTACTACTCTGGTATTCCCTTGAGCATCGGTCACTTCAATTGGGGTGCTGGTTGATTCTAAAAGTCCGACTATCTGTTCACTGCTTCCTGGGCTCATAAACCTATCCATCCTGGATAATATTTGTTTTTTATTAACTTTAGCTGTTAGATTATATTCTGGTTGGTTTTACGATGTGGACGAATGTTTTATTTTTTTAAAAATTAAATAGTAATTATAGAGCTTCCTCGAATGCTGGAATATGTGCCTGTTTTTTGGAGAGGAATGTTTTTATTAATTAAAATATTATGTTACGCGCAAGTAGTGTTGTGGCAGTGTGTGAAAAAGCCTCTTTCAGATGTTCTTGTTACCAGATATTCAAGAATGCTTTCAGAGGCTTTGCGAAGATTTTATTGGTTCATTAAAATAATTCCTGTCAAAATCGGCTATTAAATTAATGGGTTACGATACCCCTATGTTAAAATAATTTTTGTCAAAATCGATGTTTTTCAAGAATTTCTCGGAAAATGAATTAAATATATTTTGTAAAAATCTATAACATCATGTTTTTGAAAGTATTTTTATGGGCCGGGTTAGCTCCTGCACATGATGAGAGTGAATCTGTCTGCGTCAAAATTCTACCATGTCAGCTGGGGCTAAAGTTTATGCGAACCAAGTAAGTTTGGTAAACGTCGGTTATTGATATTTGGGCATGCCTGCAGTCCGTTTGGACTGTTATAAACCTGTGAAGCGAAATTCAACTGAACCTTAGTGGTCCAGCTGAATTCCCAGGGTAGTAATTACTATGATTGGTTCAGTTTCTTAAAAATGCTGTTACATACCAGTAGTCCAGAGATTGTAAAAAGCAACTCTGCCTGCAAGTTCTCCGGATATTAGCAAGACAGCACTGACCACAGGTAGGGTCAGATTGTGGGTAGTGGGCCAAATGTGTGGTCAAGCATAAATATCTACCCCAAATTCAAGCGCGTTAATCAGTAATCCAATGTCAATATCGTGCATCTTCTCAAGTTTGGAAAAGCATATGCTCTTTCTCGCTAACCGTTTAATCCATGTTCTGAAATTCAAATTCTTGCGTTCAATTTTCTGAGTGTTTCTCTTGCCAATCTCATGTGAGTGTTTGCACAATATCAAACGCCGGGGAAAATCCGCTATTTCAGGGTTGCTTCGCCTGATTCTAAGCTAGCTCCCCGGAATCCATAAAGAGCCTTATTTAAAATCACCGATAGCTGTTAATGTCTGGACATGAGCAGATAAAATTCCTGTCCCCGTAGACATTGTCTATCCGGTTTGCCGCAGGCCAGTATTTTGCCTTCAGGCTGGCAGATGATGGAAATGCCGCAAGATTCCTGCTATAAGGCCGCTGCCACTCATCATTAGCAAGGTCTGCCATGGTATGGGGTGCATTAACCAGAGGATTGTTCTCTCTTGGCCATTCACCACTGGCAATCTGGTCTATCTCTCCCTTGATGGCAATCATGGCGTGAATAAACCGGTCAATTTCTTCCTTTGACTCAGACTCAGTTGGCTCAATCATCAGGGTTCCGGCAACGGGGAAAGACATGGTGGGTGCATGGAAACCATAGTCCATAAGCCGTTTGGCAATATCTTCCTCAGTAATGCCACAGGCCTCCTTGATAGGCCGAATATCAATAATGCATTCATGGGCGACATGGTTATTCCGGCCCTGATACAAAATCTGATAATGGCCTCTCAGCCTTTGAGCCATGTAATTTGCATGGAGAATCGCCAGCTCCGTTGACTTTCTCAGTCCTTCATTGCCCAGCAGGGTGATGTACATCCAGCTGATAGGCAGTATGGATGAGCTGCCAAACGGTGCAGCAGAGACTGCGCCCGTGCCTTCATTGCGTCCTTCAATGGGGCTGACCGCGTGATTTGGCAGGTAAGGGGTCAGATGACTCTTGACGCCGATCGGACCCATTCCAGGACCACCACCACCATGAGGAATGGCAAAGGTTTTGTGGAGATTGAGATGGGATACATCAGAGCCAATATCACCCGGGCGGGAAACACCAACCATGGCGTTCATATTGGCGCCATCCATATAGACCTGTCCGCCGTGGTCATGAATGATCTGGCAGATGGTGCGGATCTCTTCTTCGTAAACTCCGTGAGTTGACGGGTAGGTGACCATCAGGGCCGACAGACGTTCACTGTATTCTTCCGCTTTTGCCTTGAGGTCATCGACATCAACATTGCCGTTTTTGTCACAGGTGACAATAACAATTTTCATGCCTAGCATCGCTGCTGAAGCCGGGTTAGTGCCGTGGGCAGAAGAGGGAATAAGGCAAACGTCCCGATGCTCCTGCTGGTTGGCCTTCTGATAGTTACGAATGGCCAGAAGGCCGGCATATTCCCCCTGGGCGCCGGAATTCGGCTGCATGGAGATGGCATCGTAACCGGTAATTTCTTCCAGAGCCTCTTCAAGTTGTCGGATCATGGTCAGATAGCCCGGTACCTGATCTTTTGGGGTGAAGGGGTGAATGTTTGAGAACTCAGGCCAGGAAACCGGCAGCATTTCAGCAGTGGCATTGAGTTTCATGGTGCATGAGCCCAGTGGGATCATGCCATGAACCAGTGAATAATCTTTATTCTCCAGCTGCTTCAGATAACGCATCATGTCGGTTTCTGAGTGATGGCTGTTGAAAACAGGGTGGCTCAGAACCCTGTCTGAACGACGTTGTTCCTGTTTCAGGCCAATGGCTTTCTGGGTATGTGATCGCTGGCTGTTGTTGGCAGAAATCTGCCGGTCAATAGAGGCAATGTTCAGCTCTTTTCCTTCCCCCATAAAGATATTAAACAGTTGAATGATATCTTCAGAACGGGTGGTTTCATCCAGGCTCACACCCAACCGGTCAGAACCCATTTGACGAAGGTTACAGCCATGTTTCAGGGCTCTCTGGAATATGCTTTCCTGATCACTTCCCACCTTGAAGGTCAGGGTGTCAAAAAAGGTATCGTTACACTGGAAACCCATATCCGTCAGCCCATGGTGGAGAATACGGGTGAGACGGTGAACACGCTCGGCAATGGTTTTTAACCCTTCAGGGCCGTGATAGATGGCATAGGCAGCGGCCATGTTAGCCAGCAGTGCCTGGGCGGTACAGATGTTGGATGTGGCCTTTTCTCTGCGGATATGCTGTTCGCGGGTTTGCATCGCCATACGCAGTGCCGGGTTACCACGACTGTCTTTGGAAACCCCGATAATACGGCCAGGGATAGAGCGCTTCAGTTTCCCGGTGGTGGCAAAAAATGCGGCATGGGGGCCACCAAAGCCCATGGGAACACCAAAACGCTGGCTGTTACCCAGCACGATATCTGCACCAAATTCTCCGGGAGATTTCAATAAGGTAAGCGCCAGCAGGTCAGTGGCTACCGATACCATGGCACCCTGTTGTCTGGCGATGTCAACAATGTTGCCAATGTCGGTGATATTGCCATAGGTGCCCGGGTACTGAAGCTGTACGCCAAATATATCATGCTTGCCAAGTTCAGTATGGGGGTTGCCAACGATGACCCTGATACCCAGCCAGTCTGCGCGGGTTTTAATCACATCAATGGTTTGTGGGTGTACGTCATCAGCAACAAAAAAGGTCTTACTGGCCGCTTTATTACGTCCGGCACTTCTCAAACACAATGTCATGGCTTCTGCAGCGGCAGTGGCCTCATCCAGCAATGAAGCATTGGCAACCTCCATGCCGGTCAGGTCCATGACCATCTGCTGGAAGTTAAGCAGCATTTCCAGTCTGCCCTGGGAGATTTCCGGTTGATAGGGTGTATAGGCGGTATACCAGCCCGGATTTTCCAGCAGGTTACGAAGGATAACGTTGGGCACTTCTGTGTTGTAGTAGCCCATACCGATATAGGATTTGTTGACGGTGTTCTGTTGTGCCAGAGTGCGCAGCTGGGCGATAGCCTGTCGCTCTGTTTTTCCCGGGGGAAGATCCAGTTCTCTGTTCAGTCGAATACTGCCCGGAACGGTTTCTTCAATCAGCTCTGCCAGGGAGTTGAGACCAAGACTTTCCAGCATGGCCTGCTGCTCTTGCTGATCTGAACCAATATGACGATGAGTAAATGCATCGTTGTTTTCCAGTTCTGCCAGTGGTGGCAGAGTGGCAGAAGTGTGTTCAAGGGCCATGTTGATGTCCTGCTTTCGCTCTTACGTTAGTTTTATAAAAGTCATTTAAAGCTGACCAGATGGTTTTCACAAACCTGTCGTCAGCGGTGGGAATAAAAGACAAGTGTTGTTTTTTGTCGGTCAGTTGAAAAATGGTTTCAACAAGCGACGACATTAACTGCCAGCCCGCCGGTGGCGGTTTCTTTATACTTATCCTGCATATCCAGGCCCGTCTGGCGCATGGTTTCAATAACCTCATCGAGGGATACGTGGTGCTGGCCATCGCCCTTTAAAGCCAGACGTGCGGCATTGATCGCTTTGACTGCGCCCATGGTATTCCGTTCAATACAGGGAATCTGAACCAGTCCGGCAATGGGGTCGCAGGTCAGGCCAAGGTTATGTTCCATACCAATTTCTGCGGCATTTTCAACCTGTTGATTAGTTCCCCCCATCACTGCGCACAGTGCACCGGCGGCCATGGAACAGGCAACACCGATTTCACCCTGGCAACCAACCTCCGCGGCAGAAATAGAGGCATTTTTTTTATACAGCATGCCAATGGCAGCTGCGGTCGCCAGAAATATGCAGATACCCTCCTTATTACTGTCAGGTACAAATCGATGGTAATAGGCAAGAACTGCCGGAATGACACCAGCAGCACCATTAGTGGGGGCTGTAACCACACGACCACCAACAGCATTTTCTTCATTGACGGCAATGGCAAAAAGGTTGACCCAGTCCAATACTTCCAGGAGGTCCTGTTGGTCTTTCGGGCGATTCAGCAGTTCCTGGTGCAGTTGATAGGCACGACGTCTGACGTTTAAACCGCCAGGCAGTATGCCGGTTTGTTCACAACCACGCTGAATGCAGCTGTCCATCACTTGCCAGATAGTCAACAGGTCACGTTGAATATTGTCAGATCTACCCAGGTGCTTTTCATTCTCCAGAACGATTTCGGCGATGGTGAGCCCGGAGTTATCGCCAATATCCAGAAGATCCCGGGCATTATTGAAGGGGAAGGGAATTTGAATCACATTGCTGGCAGACGTTTGTTCAGTCTCTTGTTCATCAAGGACAAAGCCACCACCGACGGAATAGTAATTGTTATGAAAGAGTTCCAGCCCGGCGTTGTCAAAAGCTCTCAGGGTCATTCCGTTTGGGTGTTTGGGGAGCGAGTGGCCATGGAGAAAGTGAAGATGCTGGCTTTCCAGGAAAGGGATGCTGTTCTTCCCGGCAAGGCTCAGTTGGCCGGTTTTACGAATGGTATCTATGAGTTCAGGGGCTAAATCAGGGTTCAGCTGGTCAGGTCTCTCGCCCATCAATCCCAGCATGATGGCAGTATCTGTGGCGTGCCCTTTTCCGGTCATGGCCAGAGAGCCATAAAGCTCGATACGAACCTGATGGGCATCCTCGAGGTGCCCCTGCTGCTGAAGAGCTTCAAGAAAGCGATTGGCGGCTATCATGGGGCCCACCGTATGGGAAGAGGAGGGTCCCACGCCGATCTTGAACAAATCAAGAATACTTAAGCCCATCGCTATGACTCCATCAATTGATATCTGCTTTGAGATTATTTATTTATTATTTATCAAGAAGAAACTATTCAGGAAAATGATTGGCAATCTCCTGAAATTTATATGTTTTTTCTGATTTTGCCGATGAATTTCCTTTTCTACTATATAGAAAGCGTAACAATACCTTTCTTTTACATCAATAAAAAAGTTTCCAATAGGAAACAGGTTTTCCCGTGAGTGGTATTTAACAATATATCTGTATTATGATCACCAGGGATGGCGAGCTTAAGGGGGAATCAGTGCCAGAATCAACGGATTTTCTTAAACAGGAGCAGAAAAGCAAGCCTGCTGTGGTGATAACCCGTCGTGTGGGGGTTGATCAAGGCGTCGTCAGTCAACCAGAGGCTTCCGTGGCGCCTCTTGAGTTGGGTAAACGGGTCAGGGAAATTCGTCTGAGCCAGCAGTTAACCCTTGAAGAGGCGAGCCAGAAAACCGGCCTGGCCAGATCAACCCTGTCAAAGATAGAAAACGAGCAGATATCCCCCACCTTTGCCGCGGTCACGAAACTGGTGAATGGTTTGGGTATTGACCTGCCCCAGCTGTTTTCCCCGATGCCGGAAAAAGTAACCGCCGGTGGCCGAAGGGATATCACTCGTAATGGCGAAGGGCGTATTCATCCCACCAGTACCTACGAACATGAATTACTGGCGACAGAACTCTCTGGCAAGAAGATGATTCCCTACCGAACCACGGTCAGGGCAAGGTCGTTTGATGAGTATCGGGAGTGGGTTCGTCATGATGGAGAAGAATTTTTACTGGTTTTACGTGGCAGTATCGAACTGTATACCGAGTACTATCAGCCGGTAGAACTATTTGAGGGCGATAGCGCGTACTACGATGCGGAAATGGGGCACGCATTAGTCTCAATCAGTGAGGATGATGCGGTGATTCTCTGGGTAACTGCCTGAATAGTTTCCGTTCAATCCCTGATGATTATCCCCCGGGCTGGTGCTAGAATCCGGCCACTCTTGCAGTAGAGCACTTTGTCAGAGTGCCTGATTAGATAGTTGACACTGGTCGTTATCATACAGGGCTATTAAAAGTAGCGTTATGTTGATGGATCAGCCTACGGTCGACAAATGCAGTATTGACCCACTTTCAGGAGTTTCACTTGTTGTCCCGATCTCTGAAGCGATCACTGTTACCTGCTGTTGCACTGCTCGTATTGGTCGCGGTGGTATTTCTGGTGTTGAGTACCCGACCCAGACTTTACAGTTTTCAGGGGCAGATCATGGGGACTACCTACAACGTCAGTTATGCCGCTGACCTGTTCAGTCATCCGGTGAAGGATATTTCCAGAGTTGTGCATGATGCGCTGGCAGACGTCGATCAGAGAATGTCTACCTATAAAACAGACTCAGAACTGATGCAGTTTAACCGGGCGCCTGTGGGACAGCCTTTCAGGATGTCTCAGGACATTGTTCAGCTGGTACTGGACGCCGAGGCCATTTCTGAGATGTCTGATGGTGCCTACGACATTACTGTCGGGCCCCTGGTGAATTTGTGGGGTTTTGGCCCGACTCAGTGGGCAACGGCTAAGGAAGGTCAAGAGAATGATGATTCTCATGAACGGGTCAACGCCCCTGAGTTTGTAAACTGGATTGAGAGCCAGTATCCCGGTCATATTCCCGATGAAAAGGCTATAAATGAGGCTCGGGCTAATGTCGGTTATCAGAGCCTGAAGGCCAATTCAGCGGATTCAACCCTGACCCGTAAAAAGGCGTTGTTTGTCGATTTGAGCTCTATTGCCAAGGGATATGGTGTTGATCAGGCGGCGGCTGTCCTCAGGGCTCAGGGTGTAGACGATTTTATGGTGGAAGTGGGCGGAGAGGTCTCTGTTCAGGGGATAAAACCCAATGGTCAGCCCTGGAGGCTGGCGGTTATTGGCCCGGAAATGGGTAAAAACGGGGTTTCAGCACTGGTTGAGCCATTGGATAAGGCGCTGGCCACTTCCGGAGACTACCTGAACTTTTTTGAGGTGGACGGAAAACGTTACTCTCACACGATTAATCCGGTGACTGGCTGGCCTGAAGCCAAGCGGGTGGCGGAAGTGGCAGTTATTGCAGAAACCACCGCTCAGGCCGATGCCCTGGCCACCATGTTTATGGTGCTGGGGGATGAAAAAGGGCTTGAACTGGCCAATCGGCTGGGTATTGCCGCCCGTTTTGCCTATTATACCGATGAAGGATTTGAAACAGTGACCAGTGAGGCGTTCAAGCCTTATCTGGTTAAATAATGGAGGAGTCAGCCATGACTATTATGCTGATTACATTCTGCGCTTTTCTGGTACTCATCGCGGCTATGTCGGTGGGTGTGATCTTTGCCAATAAGCCGATTAAAGGTTCCTGTGGAGGTTTGAGCACCCTTGGTCTAAAGGATGGCTGTGTTATTTGCGGCGGTGCTGATAAGACTGATCCACTATCGGAAGTGAATGAAGACCTTTTTTATGATGCAACGGCAGCCGATGCCAGGAAAAAAGCGTAAAATCCTTTCTGTTTTTGCTCAAATAGAATTCGGCAGGTATACGTTCCCACGCAGAGCGTGGGTGTGGTAAAGGTCTTAAACGCCGATTTATACCTCAGCCGTCTTTCCCGCGAAGGCGAGAATCCACCACGAACAGTGGATCCCTGCCTTCGCGGGGATAACGGTTCACAAGAATAAACAGGTAGTGTCATTTAACCGGGGGAATCCAATAGATGGGTGTCAGTAAATACGATTTGGTCATTCTTGGCTCGGGCCCTGCGGGTGAAGGGGCGGCCATGAATGCCGTCAAACTGGGCAAGAAGGTGGCTGTTGTTGAGCAGTTTAACTTTGTCGGTGGAAGCTGTACTCACTTAGGCACTATTCCATCGAAGGCTCTGCGCCACTCGGTTAAACAAATCATGGATTTCAACACCAACTCCATGTTCAGGGAGATCGGTGATCCCCGCTGGTTCAGTTTTCCCAAGGTGTTGAAACGGGCTGAATCGGTGATTCAGAAGCAGGTACAGTCCCGAACCATGTACTATGCCCGAAACCGTATTGATCTTTACTTTGGTCGCGGTGCCTTTCTCGATGAGCATACCCTGGAAGTGACCGAGCCCGGAGGCAATACTGAGCGTCTTTATGGTGCTAACTTTCTGATTGCTACTGGCTCGAGCCCATACCACCCGCCCGGAGTGGACTTCCATCACCCCAGAGTTTTTGATAGCGATACTATTCTTGAATTGTCGTCTACTCCACGGCGGATGATTATCTATGGAGCGGGTGTTATTGGCTCTGAGTATGCCTCGATTTTCTCGGGTCTTGGGGTCCTGGTAGACCTGATAGATACCCGTGAACGACTTCTGTCGTTTCTTGATAAGGAAATTTCCGATGCCCTGGGTTATCAGCTGCGCAAGATGAATGTCATTATTCGTCACAATGAAGAGTTTCAGCAACTGGAAACCTTTGATGATGGTGTTGTTATGCACCTGAAGTCGGGTAAAAAACTGAAGGCTGATATGCTGCTTTGGGCTAATGGCCGTGCCGGAAATACTCAGGCGATGGGTCTGGAGACAATTGGCTTGAAGCCTGACGGTCGTGGTCAGCTTAAAGTAAATGAAAGCTATCAGACCACGCTGCCCCATATTTATGCCGCCGGTGATGTCATTGGCTGGCCGAGTCTTGCCAGTGCCGCTTATGACCAGGGACGTTCAGTGGCTGCGCACCTTTGTAACACGGAAGACTGGTATTTTGTGAATGAAGTGCCTACGGGAATTTACACCATTCCTGAAATCAGCTCCCTTGGACGTACGGAAGAAGAGCTGACTGCAGAGGCCGTTCCCTACGAAGTGGGCAAGGCATTCTTCTCCAGACTGGCCAGAGCCCAGATCACCGGTGAAGTGGTTGGTATGCTGAAGATCCTGTTCCACCGGGACACCCTCGAAGTGCTGGGTATTCACTGCTTTGGTGACCAGGCTTCAGAGATTGTTCATATCGGTCAGGCGGTGATGAGGCAGAAAGGTGAGGCAAACTCCTTACGTTACTTCCTGAATACCACCTTTAACTACCCAACTATGGCTGAGGCCTATCGGGTGGCGGCACTCGATGGGTTGAACCGGCTGTTTTAGCAACAGCCTTAACTGACTACTTGATACCCATACCACAGTCATTCCCGCGAAGGAGGTTGTCGCAATAGGTCATCTGTAGGTCGGTTCCCCACAGCCGGACCCTCCGGTAACGCCATGCCTTGATAAGTGATGGCGGCTGGGTCACGAGTCGGCTCGCAAGCGAACCGACCTGCGTCGAGATTGTTCAGGTTACCTTTTGCGACAGCCTCGAAGGCGGGGATCCACTGCTCGCGATGGCTTCCCGCCTTCGCGAGAAAGACGGCAGTGGTGTAAATCGTTGTTTAAGACCTTTTGCGACACCCGCCTTCGCAGGAGCGACGGCAATGATATCGGTATGGGTTTTAACGCTTCTCTGTACCTACGGGTTACTGATTTCAGGAGCGGGCTGGTTGACGCTTTTTTCAGTGACTTCAGTGAAGTAGTTAAAGAACTTCAATTCACGACCTTTTCTTATAAATGTGCTGTTTTCACCCTCTTTAAATACCGGATGCACTGCAGTTCTGCCAGTGTGGTGCCACTGGATGGTGCCGTCTTCATCTTTTGTGGTCAGTGCAATGGGTGATAATGCCAGCAGAGGGATTTTGTCGTTTTCTTTCATCCCTGAATTCAGGGCATCTCTTGCGGCATCCTTGTTCAGATCACCCAGTTGATCTACGGAGACGCTGCCAAGGCTCGCCATGTTATTTCCCCTGCCCCAGGAGACAAAAATACCAGGCTTGCCATGCTTCAGCAGAGCCTGATAATTATCATCCAACGATTTTCCATCTGTTTGGCTACCCTCAATTACGTTCCCTTCATTGATTTGATCCTGAGAGTGCCTTGGTAGCCAGGTGCCGAAGGGACGGATGGTTTTCAATATGAATGTGGATATATCCTGCCCCCGTTCACCATCGGGGCCAATGGTGCCTTCTCCCCAGGCAAAACAGCGATTTTCATTTTCTGCAGGTGTCACCAGTTCAGACGGGTATTTCAGAATATTGTTACTAAGTTGGTTGAAAAAGTTTTTGTGATTCAGAGGGAGTGGTACTTGTTGTACCTGTCTGTTCAGTGCGTCCTTGTCACCCTTATTGTCCACTGTCTCAAGATGGATTTTTTCCAGTTTCGATAGGTACAGTTTTAATTGGTAAGTGGGTAGCGTAACTGTGCGCTCTTCAAATGTGCATTTTGCCATAATGGCACTGCCATTGCCGATTGGTAATGGTGTTCCCATAGCCAGTCTGTTGAAAGTATGGGATTCTTTTACCCGGTCGGTCAGGGGCATTTTCAGAGTGCTGGGATTATCCCTGGATTGAATCTGTGAATACTGTTCAATATCTTTGTGATCTATAAGACCGACATTCCGGGATTTGACGAATTTCAGCCCAAATTCGGGACGCCAGATCGCTAACCAGCTATCTTCTTCGGGGTTCAGCCCGGGGATGATATTTAATTGAGCCAGTATGAAGACCGGGGTGTTTGGGGGAATCAGCGTGCTTGACGATTTCTGATCGGATGCGGAATTGGAGGTATCCGTCAGGTCCTTGGTAATAAATTTGTCAGTGGGTAAAAACAACGCATCTGCGCTGGCGTTGGTAATGCCCCTGCATTCGTCGGAAAATTCAGTCTGCCAGGACGCTGTTTTAATCAGGCTCAGTACTTTGTCGATGTCCTGCTTCGTCAGCTGGTGTCCGGTAGCATCATAGTTATACTTGTTTTGGCTGCCGATGTTTCCCTCTCCACCATTTATCATGGCACTGAGCGCTACTTTTATGGCGTGGCTGGTGATGGGGAGGTGCTCGTTTTGTCGGTTCTCAGCAACATCAGCAGATGTAGATTTAGCAGGCGATGTGTCAATGCCTTTAATGAACGCTTCGACCTCATTCTTATTCCAGGGAGCTAATAACTTATCAAACAGGTTTAGGTTATTTAACTTCCACTTTATCTCAGTGCTGTTCGGATCAATTCCCTGAAATTCGGCAATTTTATAAATATTCTGCAATCCTTTATAAAAAGGAGCCGGCTTGGGCTTGTTCAGGTTATCACTGGCAGGTGGCTTTATCAGCTCTGTAGTCCGGATAAGGATGGCAGTTTCAGGGACTTGATTGTCTTTACTCCCGGGGTTAACGACAA
This sequence comes from Endozoicomonas sp., assembly GCF_031844845.1. Lineage (GTDB taxonomy): Bacteria > Pseudomonadota > Gammaproteobacteria > Pseudomonadales > Endozoicomonadaceae > Endozoicomonas. The sequence goes on along the minus strand of NZ_JAVRMB020000054.1, from coordinate 12,144 downwards.
GCGATACTGGCGAAATCTTCTCAGTCTCCCTGTTCATGAATAATGTGGAATGGCATCGATTGCCAGGCAATTCGTCAGGATAAACTGTAGACAGAGCCTGCGCCTGCGCAGCGTCAATGAAACTAGCCATGTAAAAAACCTCTATAGGGGTGTTTTTATTGTTTATTGATAAACCGGAGTGATTTTTATTCCCCGCCATTCTCTCCGGGGTTGCCGGCATCATCGACAGGGGTAAAGTAGCTAAAAAACGTCAGTGAACGTCCATTCCGGATGAAACTGTCGAGATAGCCCTTCTTAAATACCGGATATACAGCACTTTTGGCGGTGATAAACCACTGGGGAGCTGCAGCAGTTTCTTCCGTTGAGTCTTCTGCCGGGTCTTCAATGGTGGTAAGGCCTGTAGGTGTTAATGCCAGCAGAGGGATTCTGTCATCTTCAGTCATGCCTCCCCACTCTGTGGCATCCATGGCGGCTTGCGGATCCAGAAGGGCCAGTGCTTGCAGAGAGATGCTGCCCAGGCAGGCCATATTGTTACCCCGGCCCCAGGAGACAAAATTACCCAGCTGGCAATATTCTGTCATGGCCTGATAATTTTCTTCCAGAGTACCTTCATTAGTTGTTGCGATCGGGCGAACGCTGACGCCTTCATCCACCTGATCCTGAGAGTGCCTTGGCAACCACTTGCCGAAAGGACGCACTGATTTCAATATCATGGTGGAGATATCCTGGCCCCGTTCACCATCCGGGCCAACGGTGCCTTCTCCCCAGGCAAAAAAACGATTTTCATTGTGGCTTGGGGGAACGTATGCAGCCGGATATTTCAGGATATTGTTACTGATCTGGTCAAGCAGGTTTTTGTTGTTCAGGGGGAGCGGTACTGTCTGAACCTGTTTGCCCAGGACTCCCCTGGGATCGGCTACATTCAGTCTGACCGTCTCCAGTTGTGCGTTGTTCAGTTTCAGAAAAATGCCTGATTGCGGATCACCGTTTTTTTTCAAGACTGATCTGGCCATCATAAAGAGGTCGCCATCGGCCAGTATCGGTGTGCCCAGGGAGAGCCTGCTGGCACCTTCCCTTACCCGGCTGGTGGTGGTCATTTTCAGTACGCTGGTATTGTCTTCAGGCTGAATCTGTGAATATTGATCAATAAGACTCTGGTCGGCAAAAGCGATATGTCGGGATTTGGCGAATTTCAAGCCGAACTCAGGACGCCAGACGGCCAGCCAGCTGTCTTCTGCCGGATTCAGGTTTGGGATGGGGTTGAACTGTCCCAGTACCAACACCGGGGTATTTGCGGAAATCAGTGTGCTTGATGATTTCTGGTCCGACGCCACATTGGCGGTTTTCGTCAGATTTTTGGTGATAAAGGTGTCGCTGGGGACAAACAGAGCGTCTGCATCGGAGAGGGTGATGGCTCTGGCATCTGGTTGATATGCATCCAGATAGTCCGTCTGTTCAATGAGCGCCAGCAGAGCTTCAATTTCATCATCTGTCAGCTGATGTCCGGAGGCATCAAAATTGTTTTCTGAAATGTTGTTATTAGTCATAGTACTGGCCGCTACATGCCTGGCAGTGGCGGCAATAGAACCATACTGGCTTTTATAGCCATCAAGATCTTTATTGACCCGCTCTGGATTCCAGGGGGCGAGTAACCATTCAATGAGATTAGGGTTGCCAATTGTCCAGCGTACCCCTGTGCTCTCAGGATCCATTCCCTGACTGGTGGCAATGGCATGGACATCCTGCAATCCTTTATAAACCTTTCCCTGTTTATCCGGATCTGAAATGGCCAGAGCCAGAGTGGCCAAGCCTGATAAGAACCCCGACAACACCCAGAACAGAATCCGGTTTTTCATTGGCACATTACCTTCTGGAGAGATTATTCTGTGAAATACATCAGGGTAGATTGCTGCTGTCTGGTTTTTGTTTCCATACCAGCCCTGAGGGAAAGTATCTTTATAGACCAGAAATCATGGTGAGGGTTCAATTTCTACCCGGAATAATCAATTTGAACGGTACTTGACTGGATGTTGTGTAGGAGAGTCTGTCAGGTCAAAGGCAGAAGGGCCCTGCTTTCCAGTGGAAAGCAGGGGGGGGAGGGCAGGATTCCCGGGAGGGCTTAGATAGAGTACGCCAGACTGATCGGAGTTGGCTGGCCAGACCGATGGATGGTACTTCTGGCCGGAGAGGTGCTGGCAATCAGTTTGCCGTTGCGAATGGAGTGAGTTACCGTAGCCTGACGGCGCACCGCGTCAAACACACTCTCTGAATCCAGTAGAATAAGGTGGCCGGGTTTACCCGTTTCGATGCCGTATTTATCCTGAATATTCAGGCATCGGGCGCTGTTATGGGTGATCAGGTCAATACCCTGATTGATCTGATCAAAACCGGTCATCTGACATCCCACCAGTCCAGTGAACAGCACCAGCAGCATATTGCAGCCCTGCATTGGGAACCACTGGTCAACAATATCATCCTGGCCAAAACAGGCGTTGACGCCGGCTTCCAGCAACTCGGGGATGCGAGTGATACCGCGACGCTTTGGATAAGTATCCATGCGTCCCTGAAGGTTAAGGTTGGTGACCGGGTTAGCGATAAAATGAATGCCTGAGTGTTTAAGCAGGCGCATCAGCTTGAAGGCATAGGCATTGTTGTAGGAGTGCATGGCCGTTGTATGACTGGCCGTTACCCGATGCCCCATGGAACGTTCCAGGGCCAGAGTGGCTACGGTTTCGACAAAACGCGACTGGTCATCATCAATTTCATCGCAGTGGATATCGATCAGGCGATCATATTTCTCTGCCAGCTCAAAAACTGTTTTCAGAGATTCCAGGCCGTATTCCCGGGTGTACTCAAAGTGTGGAATGCCACCGACGGCTTCAGCACCGAGCTTCAGAGCCTCTTCAAGCAGTTCAGCGCCTTTAGGGAAAGAAGGAATACCCTCCTGGGGAAAAGCCACCAGTTGGATATCGATCAAGTCGCGCATCTCTTCCCGTAATTCCAGCAACGCGTGGAGTGCAGTGAGGGAAGGATCGGTAGTGTCAACATGACTTCGCACATGTTGCACTCCCTGGGCGATATACCAGTCCAGAGCTTTGACTGCACGGTTTTTAACATCTTCCCGGGTCAGGGTTTTCTTTCGCTCAGACCAGTTCTGTATCCCTTCAAACAGCGTTCCGCTGCGGTTCCATACCGGTTCACCAGCCGTCAGTGCGGTATCCAGATGGACGTGTGGGTCAATAAAGGGTGGCAGTGCCAGTTGTCCATTGCATTCCAGAACTTCCTGGCCTTCATTTCGTGAAGTGCCGGCAGGCGTGATGGCCGAGAAGACGCCATTATCAATTTCAATATCAAACAGCCCCTGCTGCTGGTGCAGGCGAACGTTTTCAAGTCTCATGGTTAACTCTCAATCTGAAATTCAAAGTCAGTCAATGATAAACCCTAACCCACTGGGGAAATTATCCTGGATCAGAAATATTTGTCTCTTTTCAGAATTCTATTTATTGTTGCCTCCAGACTTATTAGAAAAAGATAAAAAGAAGGAGTAACGCTGTGGAAGACTTATTGGAAGGCTATGCCGTTATCACAGAGATTCCCGTAGCCTGGGGGGATATGGATGCTCTTCAGCATGTTAACAATGTCGTATATTTTCGTTATTTTGAATCAGCAAGGATTAATTATTTCGACAGAATACAGCTAATGGAAAAGGCAAAAGAGACAGGTGTCGGCCCAGTGATCAGCCACACACAATGTTTTTATAAGGCATCGGTGACTTATCCGGATACCCTGCTGGTGGGCTCAAGGGTTACTGATGTTCAGGGAGACCGTTTCACCATGGAGTACAAGATCGTCAGTAAAAGCATGAACAGGGTGACCACAACCGGTACAGCCACTGCCGTGATGTTTGATTTTGCCACGAATAGCAAGGCCAAATTGTCCATTGAAATGAAAGCGCTTATCCAGAAGGTTGAGTCTGGCGAGTTCAGGTAGTCAGTGTTTGTCGAAGGTGAGTGTTACCGATTTCTTTCAGTCCGCTCTTTCGGAATGTCTATATCGACCCAAACCAGGCGATGATCGGAAGACACGTCCTTAACGTTCCCACGCTGTGGAATATCAACCAGGTGTTGGCCCGGCTCATCTTTGGATGGCCAGAAAACACCGGAATCTTGCACCATCAAGCCGGCGGATGGAATAACGTAGTCCAGACGAAAGCGACTGACTGAAGTGACACAACTGGTGTCACCGGATTTTTCCTGTCGTTTGCCACCAGACCTTTTCTTTTTTTCGGAGAGAGAATCGAGATGGTCGGCCCCTCCTTTACTGGTTGGTATGTGTGTTCCTGTAGTCGCTGTGGTATTCACATGCACGCTGTCCAGCAGGGTTTTAGTGGCCGTGACATATTTGTCTCCGACGACAGGGTCTGAATTCAGGTCTCCAACAATAATAAAGTCAGCATTCTTGTCCAGCGCCCTCTTTCTATCATTGTCATCAAGAAAATACGGTTTCCCGCTAATATAATCAGTCCAGAACCCGATCTCTGCCTGATTTCTCAGACGATTTTGGGCGGCAAACGGATCTTGTATTGGCGGAGCAGGGTGAGAGACCAGAAGGTGAAGCGGGTGTGTGCTGCCATGGGTAACCGGGATGAGAACCGGCAGGTCAATATGGTTTTTTGAGGAAAGCGGCATATGTTCCCATGCCTGATGGGAATACCATGAATCACCGATTTCTTTGTTCATTTTTTTTATAGCGTTAAGGTTTCTCTTGTCTTTTGAAGGCAGGATGACCGGCACTTGTTCATCGTGATCGCGCATATCTTTCCATTTGAAGTTCTGAAACGACCGGTATCCGGTTTCATCAAAGGGATATTTAGAAAAAATGGCATAAGCATACTGCCCATGGAAGGAACCATAACCCCAGGCATCACCAGGACCATCGGTTTTGCCGTCATTGTTCAGGTCCAGACCGCTGGGTTTTCCGGTATTCGTGGGTATGGTTTTCCGGTAAGGGTAATTGACTGCCGTCAGTGTCTCGTTCTGTGGGTATGACAGGTAGTTTGTTTGAAAATCATCAATGGCCTGGGTGTCGTCGGCCACTCCGTTGTTATCAAACTCGGCGAGAACCAGTATGTCAGGGGTTGTCCTTTGAATAATTTCAGCGATATTTTTTATTTGTCTGATGTGCTTAGCCAGCTTTTTGTTTTTTGAATCCAGGCTGCCATCATTCACATTATATTGTTTTATAAGACTTTCCTGCTTTTCATGGCTAACTGCCATTTGGGATTTCAATACATCAAATCCGGTGGTGTCGGTAGAGGTGGATTCCCGGGAAAGAGAGGCATTGAAGGTCGCCACTTTTATGGTTTTATTTAAAATAGTCGCACTGTCTGAATTATCGGGTATAGTACGCAGCCTGTTTCGCGATCCTTTTTCGTATGAGGCCGGATCTAATTGTTCTGGTGAAAGGTGAGTCTCCTTAAAATAGGAAGCCACCTTGTATCCTGTCAATTTTCCTTCAGAATCATTGTGCTTGTCGGGGGCTGAGGTTGTTGGTTCACTACGCTGTTCGGCAGGCGTTACAGGAACAGGATTTTTCTGGGGTAATTCATTTGCGTTCATAGTAATGGTTACTTCCGTATAAAACATAACTTCAGAATTCAGTCGACAGATATTTCATAAAAACACTGCCTTTATTCGTTCGCCAGCAGCCTGTTCGCTCATATGAGAAAAATCAAACCTGACATATCATAAATACACTCAGCAAGCAGTTGCATAACACGATAGTCAGTGACAATAACAAGTATTAGCAGTTGCAATAAAACGCAACGAACGCAAAAACCCCTACCAGACTTGGCCTGTGCAGGTCTTTTGGTCGCAATAGCGCAGTCATCTCTCACTGTTTTCAACGTGATGTAAGTAGTTGACCATTTGCTTTCCAATATATCCGACCAACAAATCAAGAAAAAGTTCCAACCCTTAGGTATCAAGGGGTTGGTCTGGTGTTTTCCGAGAAATAAATTCGATCAATACCCAAGCTGAAATGTTCGTAGCACAAAGGATTGAAGCTTATTTCTGGTCTATCGATCCAAAATATTGGATTTCATTTGGTTAAGTGCTTATTGTGTTCAGGTCTTGCATAAAGGCAACTTGTGCCTTGGGTCATAACAACGCATGTTGGCTTGATGCGGTTTTAATCAATCGTTAGATTTGGACGACCATTAATTGCAATTGAAATAAAAGAGCTGATCCAGAAGGGTGAGTCTATCAGCTCAAGGAGTTAGTCACCCTTTGTCGAAGATGAGTGTATTTATTTATCCTTCTTCTACCTCGTTCAGAATTTCACTGATAAGGTCGTCCTGAAAAATACCTCTGGTAATACAAACGTTGATTAATCGGGTCAATGGAACCATATCCAATTTGTATCGATTTGCGATGTCCAAAAAATTATCGCACTTATTAATATGTTCTATGTTAGCAATACCCAACTGGCAGTTGGCAATACTTTTAATATATTCAAAGGCTTTACTATTTTTGTCCTGATTCAGGAAATCATGGATTTTTGAAACTATAGGTTCTAATGTTGTTTTTTGACGGTACGAACCAAGGAAGAACGTATAGTGCCGTTCTTGCCAAGAGACCCATCTGTCAGGATTTTTGGGGTTAGTGTTTACGGCTGTGGAGGCAGAATCCGTATTTTCACTATTAATCCGAACAGCAGCGGTGCTTGCGATATTATGAATCGGACGACCAGTAAAGAATTCTGTTATCAGATATTCGGCAAGTCCTCTAACTAACGCCATATTGGAGCTAGTCTTCTCGGTAAACGAATCTGCTGTTTCCTTGATCCTTGATCCTTATATCATTGGATCGACAGTTCGAATCTTGTTAGCATTATCTGCTCCTCCTTTATTTACTGGCTGAGAAGAGGGATAAGTGTTGGAGTGCGGTACTCCTGCTCCTGTTGGACTACTCACCTGAAACTTCTCCTTTCCTTCAAACACTTCGCTATGGTGGGAATCATGGCCTTTTCTACCATCAAACCCCATGACTTGATCAAGATGTTTGTAACTTCTATTTAAGGGGCAGTCTTGAAATAGCTATTATAGACAGTGCTCCGCCTGTCTCAGGGTAGGCCGAAGGCAGTGTGGCAGCCCCTGCCTGAAGGGAACGTGAGAAGAGAGTATATTATTATCGCCATTTGTCCTTCCTCAGGATGTCACACTTTACACCGATCATATAGACAGCTAACTGGAGAAAAAGTTGCAAATGTCTGTGGGGGCGGCTTCACCTGCTCCTATGAGAAAAATGAAACCTGACATACGAGATAAAAGGGTAGGCATTAAGGAATAGTTCGAATAAACATGGGCTGATGTCGGTTGCGAAATAACGCTCCAGAGCTCGCCATGGAAACGTGCTCTGGATAGCTCACATGGATAGTTTCAGAAAAACAATAGCCACCAGTGTGATCACAATACCAAGCACTTTTACCGGATGCAGGCTTTCACCAAACATCATTCGTCCAATGATGGAGGTGGCAATAATCCCCATAGCTCCCCAGAGAGCATAGGCGATACTGAGGTCAATGCTTTCCAGGGCAAAGGATAGAAAGACAAATGCAGCAATCTGTACGACCATGACCATCACTGCAAGGCGCTTTTTGGTAAAGCCATTGGATAATTTGGTCAGTACATTACCAATAATGTCGCAGCTGGAAGCGGCAACGACCCAGAATATAGCCATCAGTTGCAAGTTGTCCGACATGACTGCAGCTCCCTTTCAGTGAACGTTCGCTCTTTTATTTCTGATTCGCGCTTTTCAGACAACTTTTCTCCCAGATTCATCAGAACCATACCCGTCATCAGCAAAGCCATAGCCATGAGTTTGTTGTTGGAGAAGGTTTCATCGAAGAAATGCCAGGACATCAGGCTTATTAATAACAGCCCCAATCCTTCCCACATGGTATAGGCAATGGCCAGCGGAATTTTGCGAACGGCCTGTGACAGAAAAAAGTAAGAAATCGATATCAATACAGCCATAAGCGTATAACCCAGTACCGGGTTACTGCCTGAAGCCATTTTCATAAAGGACGTACTGGCCACTTCTGTAATGATGGCCAGAAACAGCATAAACCAGTAATACACAGGGACTCCCCCGATCAAAAGATCAATAGTTATTTAAGCAGGTTGGCGGTGTTCTTGTTCCGGCAAATTTATTGGGGCAGGAGAGGTTAAAGCCCGTTTCGCCAATAGCGCTCGGCTGAATGGTAGCAGACAGTGGCGTGAAGATTCAGCGAATCATAAAACATGTTAAGACAAATGTTGTAAGTGTAATTGAGAAGGATCATACCCTATTTGTTCCTGAGCCATAAGGGGGGATTTGTTCTTATGAATGGAGGAGAAAGTGGCTCTATTTCCTTTTTAGTAATACCAGTACCGAGCCTGTTCCACCTTCGGATTGAGGTGCTGAACAAAAAGCCAGGACATCGGGCATCTGCTTAAGCCAGTGATTGGTATGGCTTTTCAAGGTCGACTGTCGTTCTTTACAGCGATGAGATTTCCCATGAATAATGCGTACACAGCTCAGTCCGCGGTAGCGGGAAGCTTGAATAAACTCATTAATCAACTCCCGGGCTTCATCAATCTTATAGCCGTGGAGATCCAGCTGAAACTGGATGGGCAGTACGCCCTGACGGAGTTGCCGCAATCTTGTGTGCTGGATTCCTGGTCTTGAAAATGCAATGGGCTGCTCAGGGTCTACAGGTTCGATCCAGGCTTCTGAAAGCGCAGCTCCTGCGGATGGTTTATCCAGTTCTGCGGCTCTTCGACGTGCCCTTAATGTACTGTCAGGGATATCTGCACCAGGTCTTCGACTTTCACCCAGGTGGGTCTTGCTGCTCTTTTTACCGCTCAGTGGTCGTACATCATTCATCGCTTCCCGGAAGCTTTTTTCATCATCTTTGTCGGACATAAGATTAGCTACTTAAATACTTAAACAAACTGAACAGGCGCAGGGTATGGGAGAATAACAGAAGTGGCTATTGTACTGTTGCGGGAATAATCGTCAAAGTACCTGGTATGCTTTTCTTTCCAGTATTTTCAGCTGCAATGGAGTCGATAAACCATCATTCAACGCTCTTGATTGCCATAAAATGCGTGATTATATCGTTGCGTTGTCTGTTTGGAAGAGAGCTGGTGATGTGGTGAGATGTTGAGAGCCCAGCCCTGTATATAGCAATACTTGCTGTTTTGTGAGGCTCATGTATTCATGCTGGTAAGATGATGTACTATTGGCAGGTGATTTAAGGCCGCTTAATGTCTACCTTAAGAATGACTGGTACCTCCACGGAATGTTGAAATATTTACTCCATTATCCCAGGCCTGTTATTGAACAGGCTCAGTGCCTGATAACAGAAAAACGGTTAGGCGCCTGGTTATTGAAAAAATACCCGGAACAGCATGCAGTAAGAAATAATAAAGCACTGTATAACTACACCATGACTTTGAAGAACCAGCACCTTCGCAAGTCAGCCCCGCTCAACAAAGTGCTGTTTGATGGCAAGCTCAGCCAGACTCATAAAGCGCTGGGCTTGAATATTTCCCGATCAATAGTGCATGGTGGAAAACTTAAAGTCCGGAAAGAAATTCGCATTGGTGGCCTGTTTCAAAATGCACCGGAAGAATTTCTGAAAATGATTGTGGTACACGAGCTGGCCCACCTGAAAGAAGCTGACCATAACAAATCTTTTTACCAGCTATGCTGTCATATGGAACCAGACTATCATCAGCTGGAACTGGACACCCGACTCTATATGACACAGCTGGAAGTGTTTGGGGATATCTATTAGCGATGACAAATGTTAAGTCGGATCTTTCATACTTATCACCCTGAATGGCATTGAAATCTGAAATTTGAGGGTCAGGTCATTCTTTTTGAATGAATTCAATAATCAAGACCCAACCTCTGTTTCTGCTGAGCATTTCTTACCCAACCATGTAAAATAACAACCCTGACCAGTCTGAACTCACACAAGAAGTGCTGTAGCTATTGTGAAAAAACCTCAAAGAATGACTGCAAAACCAGCATCCTCACCAGTAACGCCTGCGGGACTGCACCCCCGCAACCTTCACCAGGGCAGGTACAACCTGGCTGAACTAACGAAAGCCACCCCCGGATTGAAGCCATTCCTGAAAACAAACCCCAGGGGAGAAGACACCATTGATTTCAGCAATGAACAGGCCGTTCTCTGCCTGAACAAGTCATTGCTGGCGCATTTTTATAAGGTGACACAATGGCAAATTCCAGCGGGGTATTTATGCCCTCCTATTCCCGGTCGAGCAGACTACATTCATTATCTGGCAGACTTGCTGGCAAAATCACATCACAGTAAAGACCTGAAGCCACCGATGGGCAGTGCCATTAAAGTACTGGATATCGGAGCCGGTGCTAACTGCATCTATCCGATTATTGGAGCTCAAAGTTATGGATGGCAATTCACCGCCAGCGATATCGATCCTGTCTCGGTGAAAGCAGCGCGGATGATTGTAAATAGTAATACCTGCCTGAAAAACAGCATCAACGTCCTGCAACAACCGGACAGTCGTCGTATTTTCAAGGGTATCATCAAAGAACAGGACCGTTTCGATGCAACCGTTTGTAACCCTCCATTCCACGCATCCATGGCTGAAGCGAATGCCGGCAGTGAGCGGAAATGGAAAAACCTTAACAAAGATAAAAATATTGCCGCAGCGTCTCCAAAGCTAAACTTCGGCGGACAAAAAGCAGAGTTATGGTGCGAGGGTGGAGAGATTCAATTTTTAAAGCAGATGATTATCGAAAGTGCCGAATTCGCCACACAGGTATGCTGGTTCACAAGCCTGGTATCCAAGGGCGATAATGTTCAACCACTGAAGCGACAGTTAAAAAAGAAAGGAGCCAAACAAATCCAGGTGATCAAAATGACACAGGGTCAAAAAATCAGTCGTGTTCTGGCCTGGAGTTTTCTGACTCAGGACGAGCAGGTGCAATGGGCATCGGAAATAAATAAGGCATCCATAACTTTAGCCAGATAAAGTCTATGGGGATTAGAGCTTTCCTGCACTAGGAGTCTGTCGGTCTTAGCTCAATTATTGAGCACTAGCACCTAATATGACGCCAAATAACTGTAAACCACCTTTGAGTTCAGGCCTCATAAACCCTGAATCATTGAAAAAAAGCTCATCTTGGCTGTTTTTTGTTCAAAGCCCGACAGACTCCTAGATGCGGCATTCGCCCTTATATGCAATATTAAGATTTGGATATGATGAGCATTTAGTGATGTCGAAGACACACCGATTGGGGTAGGTTACCTTATTGTCACCGCACACGGGGGTATACACAGGTTCGCATGAAGTAGCACAAGGCTCCGTAGCCGGAAGAGTGGACGGAACGTCAGTTACATTAGTTATGGTTCTGTTATTCAGAAGCGTTACCATAGTCCCTGTAAATACGCCTCCACCTAGCCATACCGCAGCATCAAAAATACCATAAGCACCAGCAGCAAGAAGATCTACGGTCGCCACTGTTCCAAGGCATGCCTTAGCTGGATTCCTGCCTATCCACTTACAACATCTGGTACCCAGCCTTAAATCATTTCGGGCTAATGGAGCCCCGGTGGAAGGCCTACTCAGGTCGAGCATAGCATATGTCATATTGGAGTCTTTACTCACATTACTCACGTAGCTACTCCTTGTTAGTTGTTAGCCGCTGTTGACAATCTTGTGTAATGGGGACCAAAGAATTGACCCTGACTCCCCGAGAATCGCCATTAGGATTCAAGCAATAAGCAACACAAGAAATAGGACACCCAAAACCAAGAAATAGGACACCCATAAAATAAAAAGCAAGAAATAGGACACCCATATACTGGAACAAGAAACAGAAGAAATAGGACACCCATAAACAGAATAATAGGACACCCATAAACTGGAATTTCCAAATATCTATTCTACTTTTCTCCTGAACCAACTTTATTCCTGACAGGAGAACCCATGACCAACCCACGGCGAAATCTGATCGATACGGCGAGCACACACTACTATCATTGTGTCGCTCGTTGTGTCCGCCGGGCGTGGCTTTGCGGTCAGGATCACCTTTCGGGAAACAACTA
>NZ_JAVRMB020000053.1:0-17449 GCF_031844845.1 Endozoicomonas sp. | reverse complement strand
AATTATTGTGTAACAGGATGGTAGAAAAATCAGAAAAATCCAGATTTACATGGGGGGTGCAACAGAAGGAACAGCAGAAGGAACAGGACATCCATAAATTTCAAGAAGGAACAGAAGAAGGAACAGAAGAAGGAACAGAAGGAACAGGACATCCATAAATTTCTATTCGTCTAGATTAAACTAACGTTCTACTTAAGCTTTCGCCCTGAATTTATGGATGTCCTGTTTATGAGCCCTGGTTTATTCCTGTTTATTCGTCGAATTTATGGATGTCCTGTTTATTCCTGCCAGATAGGAAGGAACAGGACATCCATAAATTTCTATTCGTCTAGATTAAACTAACGTTCTACTTAAGCTTTCGCCCTGAATTTATGGATGTCCTGTTTATTCCTGGGTCTTGAAACGTGCATTGCTGCCAATGAAAGGTCTGACCTCGTGATCTTTTACCCAGAGGTATCCCTGAAGAACTATAAGTAATAGTTCTGTCAGCAATGCTGACATCGTGGTTATTGACACATAATGGCGCCTTGTTCAGTATAAAGACCGAGCCTGTTCAGGCTGGAATAATTCGTATGAAGACGCGAATGTTTGATTAATCGTTAAATAAACAAGGAGGATAGTATGTATGCTGGCAATGTCACATTGAAACAGGGAAGCCAATTTAACTTGAACAGAGCCGTGGGTACCAATGATAAAACCACCACCGATTCTGAACACAGCGGGGAACGATCAGGCATAAAATTTGGAAGTAAACGTGTTCGCCATGACAAAGGGATTTCTAAATTAGACAACAAAATAAACCATGCCGGCCAGTATAAACATTTTCGAAATGATCCTGCCCTCCAGCAAACTGTCATAAAAGAAACGGAATTGTGTCAGAAATTTCTTCCCTCAACATCACACTTGCCTTTCTCCAGCCTTCAATCCTATGAGCAGCAGGTAAAACAAGTAAAAGGAGGTTCTCTTGTCGCTCCCGTTGAGATCCAACCCAAGAAACAATACCTGAGTTTAGTTGCTGAATTGATTGACAACCAACTTCCCGGCGCAGACATTCCCCAAGGAGATATTGATAACATGGCTCTTGGGCTTGAATTCGCTGGAGTTACAGCGGAAGAGATTGAAAACAGAAATTACCAGATTATAAAGCCAGGTCCTGTTATATATACATGGACGGCCCTATATGGGACAACTATTTTCAATGGCCATGATTTGGGTGAGCCAGACCAAATATCTAGACACTTTAATTATGTTGATCGAATAAAAGATCAGGCTGGTAAACTAAAAAAACAAGGTGTTCCAGTATTGGTTATATATTCTGAAAGCAATATGGACGATGGTCAAATTAAAATTATGGAATCTATTTTTAATGACAGTGACAATATTGTAGTTCTTAATATTGAAAGGGAATTAAACCATCTTGGTGAGTTTAAAAAAATATTAATAGAGCCAAACCATTATCATCGGAAAGATTCTAACCCAGCTAAATTTTGTGAGCATATATTAGATAGAATCAGGATTGCTGCCCTCATTGAGGGAAAAAACACTTTAAGTGCGGCATTGGAAAAAGCAAAAAAGACCGATAAAAAACAAGTGGAAGAGAAACTAAAATTAGAAGATTTCACATCATTAATGTATACAGATACGGACAATAGCTGGTTTGACCGTGTCCCATATATGGTTGCACCTGATGGGATGTACAGTTTCCCATCGATGAGTTTTGATTTTACTTTGTCAAACTTCTCAAGATACTGTGAAGAGCACTCCGTACCAGACGACCTGAAAGAAAAAATCACAAGGCACCAGAAATATTTAAGCAACTACCCGGTTATGCGACCCATGGCAGAAATGTCTCAGGAACAACAGGAAATAATACAAAAAATAAAAAAACATGATAAATATCAGTGGAACCATGAGGATGCCCAGACATCGTTCAGCTTTATGTTCTCAGAGTTTCAGGAAAACTTCACTACGGTTATTGATCAGTGGAAAAAACAGGGATTACCGAGTTTATTAAAAAAGGAATTTGATAATATAGATCCAATAATATGGAGTGGTGACAACGGGCTTATATCGGTTAACCTTGCCGAGAAATGTAAATTTACCAATAAATTTATTGGTTACCCCCCTGTTGTTGATTTTTTTGAAGGCGAAGATACACCTCACCGTCTTGCAGCTATTCAGTGTTGGCGCTATTTTTATGGCGGTCATGATGAATCTTGGCAGCTAACTAAGCTATTGGGGAGACCTTTGGTTTATCCGAATTGGTAGAGCAAGATTCTGGATGAAGTCTTTCAACTCGCATTTATTTAAAATGAAAGACCATTCCAGATTTTGGCATGCATGTCCTATTAAAAAACTCATCACTCCCCCTTCAATCTCGCAACAACACCCCCAACCACTACCAAAGCCGACCTATCCAGGTACTCATCACACAAATTCCAGTAATACTGGTGCCAGGACTCAAAATCCCGTTTCCAGTTCTGCCGATGAATTTTGCAACGATTGATGATTAGGCTGGTTGGATACAGATGCCGCTCGCTGACAACATAGCTCCGGTAATCCATTACGCTGTAAGCGACCACATCACGAATTATTGCTTTAGTCACTCCTCGGTATACACGGTCAATGCTGCTGAAATTATCCCTCACGTCCTGATCCAACCAACGGAAGAACCGGGCTTGCTCTGGCAGGTACTCCTGCGTTCTTGGTCCATAAGCCCATTTCGCCCACGATCTGAACGGTTCCTCTAAATTCTCCACTGCACTGATAATCATCCCGGCCTCGACAGCATCACAGATTTTTATGTTGGTATTTTGCTTACCGCTCTGATCTTCCTTGTAGAAACCAACCGGGTTAAACTCAGCCAGGGCTTCCTCCCGCTTTTCATCGCTGAAACGGTGTGCCTTTCGACCCTTTTGACCCTTTTGACCCTTTTGACCCTTTTGACCCTTTTGACCCTTTTGACCCTTTTGACCATTTGACCCCGGTTTTGATTTTAAGAGCCCAGGGACGGGAACTTTTTACTGATTGGCTTGTCGAAAATGCAAAGAAATACAAATGGTTAACTCCCCATCACATTCAGCAATCACATTCAATAAGTTAAAAAGAGTGTTTATTTTGAGGAAAGAAAATAATGGATCCAACTAAATCTACTAACAGCGCAACCGCTCTCACTGTTAATGAACATACGAGGTCATCTAAAGTCAAGAGGAGTTTCGCTATGATGACCGTTATACCCGTCGAAGATCCTCTGCCTTCTACGAAAAGGCAAGAAAAATATAGCAGTTCAGGGAGTAACCTACCCTCTTCAAAAGATATATCCAGTTATAATTTAGTCCATAAGGAGCGGGGTTCCGACCACCGAAAAAGATCGGTGCAATATCCGGTTACCGATAACTCCAAGCCGCGTAAGGTCCCATTATTGGATACACCTTTACTTACCCTGGATAATGATCTGCGAAGGATAAGAGCAACATTATATTTAACCAGGTGTCTGAACGGTAATTACCTGATAAAACTTGATGGTTATTATAACTCTCCAGTATTGGAACCTACATCTTTTCCCGATTGGTTGTACGAATCTCAAGGTATAGATAAAGTTACATTCCGTACTATTTGTAAGCGTTTTAAAGACCGTAGTATTGGTCAAGAAATAATGAGTACACTGAATCAACTGGACAGTATAAAAGATGAAGATATCAACAGGGATCTTGATGAGAATAGTAGAATTACCCAGCCCCTCAGGGATATCATGGATAGGCCACTATCAAACCTACCAGATCTGCAAACCACTACTACTAGAGGAGTAATTGTTAAGCTGTATGAATACTCTAAGGATTGTGCTTTTGGTTTTCGCAGCTGCTGGCTTCCCAGTATATGGGCTATCGGACGTAATGGTCACAATTATGATACTTGTGAGAAAATAAAAACAAAATTACTTGATGATATAATGAACGGAGACATCACACTCCGCCCAGTGGTTCAAGGATTTTTTTATTTAAATGTAAACACTGCTATAAATATGCTTAATACGCATGCAAAAGAAATAACAGCGCAAGAACAGGGCAGATGCCCAACCCTTTCCCGGTCGCTTTCCACAATCTCTATGCCTCCGTCCATAGAACATAAAGTCTCACTATTGAATCAACTGTTAATTACCACGCATAATGATCCGCGAAAGATAAGCGCAATATTATTTTTAACCAGGTGCCTGAACAATAAAGACCTACAATATCTTGGTGGTCGTTTTAACATGCCAGTGATAAAGGTTACCTCTTTTCTCGATTGGTTATACCAATCTAATATAGAGGAGAACGTTACATTCCGTACCATATGTGACGTTTTTCAAGACTCTGTTATTGGTAAAGACATACAAAGTAAACTGGATCAACTGGATCGTATACAAAATAAAGATGTTAACAGGGATCTTGATGAGAATAGTAGGATTTCCCTATCCCTCAGGGCTATTATGGATCTGCCTTTTTCAGAACTACCAAGTTTGGATATAGAAAATGTTATTTTTAAGTTGCAACACATTGCTAACGAATGTTCTGCTGATTTTCGCTGCTGCTGGCTTCCCTGTATATGGGCTATTGGACGTAATGGTTACAATTATGAGACTCAGGATCAAATGAATAGACAATTAGTTGCTGAGATAATCAATGCAGACATCACACTCCGCCCTGTGGTTCAAGGTTTTTTTCATTCAAATGTAAACACTGCTATAAATATGCTTAATACGCATGCAAAAACAATATCAGAGATAAAAGAGTTGGAAACGATCACAGCAAGCGTGAGCAATAAAACTACTGAACTTAAGCAAACATCCGTACTAAAGTCACCCTCTCGAGAAGAAAATAACCAACTGCATGATTCATCTCTATTACTTGAAATAACAAAGTCACAGATACCGGAAAATGTCGATACTTTGCAACTCAATAAAAGATCAGTATTGGATCTTTTTATTTTTCCCTTTGATGAAGACCCAAGAAAAATAAGAGTAATTATATTATTAAATAACCTGTTCGGCCCTAAGGATATCCAAACGCTTGATGGTCTGTATAATACGCCACTGAGAGGTGTGAAAACATTTTTAGAGCTCTTATATCAAACAAATAACCTAACACCGATTACATTTCATCAACTACTTAAATCAATGATATTTTTAAGCATAAGCGAGCCTAATAAATTAGACATAAAAAGACAACTGAATAAAATAAATGATGAGAATATTAACAAAGACCTTGATAACGATGAGAGAATAAGCCCAGCCCTTAAGGCGATTCTTGATCAGCGAATTTCAATATTGAAAGATTATAATGGCTTTGATACTGCGATGACTTCAGCAAAACCATATGCCAATCATTTTTCTGACCTGCGATGCTGGCTTCCGGCTATATTGGCATCTGGATTAAATGCCAACCATTATATTGATTCTGGTATATCCGTAGATCAATTGCTCTGTGATATATACCTCGCAGATATCACGCTTCGCCCAATAGTTGAAGGCTTCTTTTACTTAGATAAGAACTATAAAGTAGATCCTGTAGATTTTTTTAATCAACTGGCAAAGAATATTGATGGCGCCATTTCATTTAATAGTGGCAGTATGGTAAGAGCTCGGAAGAAAGATATTCCTGATACTGATTCATTTCCGATAGTTAAAAAAAGTAAAACTAAGGCTAACCATTCGTGGGACAGTTCTATAATGCCCTATTACAGCTCGTCAAGGAAAGTAAATGATATTAAGTCAAGAGCAATATTTCTAATAAATAAAACTTTGCTGAAGAGTGATCTGAATTCTCTTGCCCTTGAAACTGGGAGGCAGAAACAACTTCAACGATGCGAAAATCTTTTCGATTTCATACTCGATATTCAGCCATATCGTATGCTTTCATTTCCTGATGTATTTAAAAGTATGCTACATCCTGTACAAGCAGAGGAATTAGAATTACAAATTTATAAGCTGTATAAAATAAAAGAAGACGATATTAATAAGGAGGTTGATGATCATAAAGATATGAGTAAAGAGCTGAAATCTATTCTGGATATGCGTCTTTCCAGCTTAAAAGCATATGGTATCAGTGAGACACTTTCTAAAGTAATAAATAAAAAACGTATGTTCGGTAGTCGTGTTATTTACTGGCTACCCAGTTTATGGGAAGCCGGATTAAATTATGCAAATTATAGTGGAGATAATATGCAACTAATCGTCAGCGATATATTGGATGCAGACATTACCCTTCGGCCAATAGTTAAAGGTTTTCTTTATGCAAATGAAATATTTATTGTGAACATATTTAATAATTTCGCAAAGACAATTGAAGAAAATTTGCAGGATATAGAAAAAATAGAGGCTGAGATTACCCATGCCAGCGAAACGACCATTGAACTACACGACCATACTCCAACGTTCAAAAAATCCGAATTATTTACCAGCCCTATAGATGCAGAACATAACGACCCAAGGATGATAAGAGCAATGTTCGCACTGTTTCGTTTGATGTCACCTCCTGACCTTTTAATGCACTTGAATTTGTTATTGAATCGACCACAGCTTGAGGACGTTAAATCCCCTGCTGATCTTATCTTCCGAAGTCGAACCTATCTTTATACATTCAGTGACTTACGTAAAAAGATTCAAGCAGCCGGGTATTCAGGTTTGGCAAGTCAATTCGATGATGTATTACTTGAACTGAATAACATAAAAGACGAAGATGTTAACAAGCATCTTGATGAGCATAGCAGGCTGGACAAATCTCTAAGGAAAATTTTAGATAGGAAACTGTGTGAGTATGAAGACAAGGGTATCATGGCCGCTATAATAAAAGCGGGAGAAATGACTGGAGATTATTGGATTGATGCCTGGCTGCCCAGCATAATGGAAGTAAGATCGAACTATAGTAGCATAAAAGGACATAAGCACCACTTATACAATTTGATAATTACTAACGGAATCACTTTTCGTACAGTTATCCAGGGATTTTTGTATTCAGGAAAAATCACTGCAATCTACCCTCTTAATGATTTCGCAAAGAAGATGGAGCTGGAGTAATACAATAAGTGCAACAGACTGAAACTTGAGATGTGAGACAGCTGTTGGTAGATTTCTAAGTTGTCACACTCTGAAATGGAAGTCCGGAATGAGCACTCAAACCAAACACTACGAACAGCTGACTCAAGGCAAACGATACCAGCTTCTGCCGAAAGGTAGCCACGTCATTAGTTTCCTCTAAATAGTTCAACAGCTCATCCACCCGCTTTCCATACATTGATTGGTACTTTGTGCTGAGGTATTCGGCGGCATCCACCAGTGATTGCAATCAGCCCGATGGTTCGCTCGTTTCTGGGTAAGGCTGTATATCTCGGCAAACTCCGGGGGTAATTCTGGCGATCCGCCACCCATGGGTGGCAGTGGACTATCGGCTTTCTTCTTCCAACCGTCCCCATAGGTCTCCCGAATATAGTCTTCGGTGGGTTCATAGCCGAGGGTGCTGATTTTATTGTCCCGTTCTGCCCTAACCATCAAATCTTCTTCTGGCTCTGTCTTTCTCCATACTCTGGGCGGTGTAGCGTACGGGAAATTCCACTCGGTAAGCCAGATGACCACCTGCTGGTTGAAGCTCTCACAAATCAGATCAGCATCACTCTTGATCACCGATGCCTGCACGTCCTGATGAAAACCGGGGTCGGAAAACCGGGGTAGAGTCTTGAATCTTGAATTTATTAAAAGTGAAGGATCAGCCCCTTTGCAATACAGTACTCATTCCCCGCGTTAAACCTCCTCTTCATACTGCACCAGCTCAGGCGCAGCGTCTTTTATTTCTCCATTCTGAATAAATGCCTTCTGTCGGGCTGTAACTGACTCGCGCTTTACGGTAATAACCGAGCTATCCCTTAGCCCTGCCTGACTGGTGCCGTTGCCATTATTAGCGGTGATCGTTGCAACGACACTCACGCCTTCCGGAATCAGAGCTTTGAATTGCTGACAGATGTTGGTGTTGGCCATAATATCTCCTCCTTTTTTGCTTTTCTGAAAGCCACAAAAAAGGGCAATGCCCGAAAGCACCGCCCTTCTTGTCCCCACCTTACGTGAAGTTAGAGACTACAATATTGCAGACCGACCATTACAGTGGTCGAATATCTTCAGCCTGTGGGCCTTTCTGACCCTGGGTCACTTTGAATTCAACTCGCTGGCCTTCAGCCAGAGACTTGAAGCCATCGCCAGTGATTTGACGGAAGTGAGCAAATACGTCTGGTCCGCCGTTATCTTGAGCGATGAAACCAAAACCTTTCTCGTCGTTGAACCACTTAACAGTACCGGTAGTAGTAGACATAGTCATAACCTGAATATTAATAATAAATTTCGCCTTGCAATAAGGCGGTAAAGCTAGAAGTTTATTATTGCTTATGAAGAGTATGGCGAGTTACTACACTCGGAACATTAAATCTATGCATAAAGAATAAATCACACTTTTAACGTCGGCCATTATACATAAGATTTCCCTAATGGCTATGGGCAATTTCATGAAATTTATAGCAAAATATACTCAACCATTGATGTGGTGATGCCTAAACGATATAAGAGAAGAAAAGCAAGAAAAAACAAGAAAAGGACACCCAGAAATATAGAAAACTGCACACAGAAAAATCAGCTACATTCTTAACCGTTTAATACATTGCGCGGCATTATCCAACCAGTGATCGTTCAGATATTATCTGACCAAATGATGCTTTCTGGAGTGAGAAAAAATGAAAGGAAATTTTACCTGAACGATGCGAATCTGTGTCTACCAGCTACTTGGATGTGGGAAATTTTGAAGACTCCCACCTCACTGCAGATAGATGGTTTGACTGTTGCGCTCCAAAAACAAAACCCCGTAAAACGGGGTTGTAGTGCTGACGAGCAGCGTTAACGATTTTTATTGTTATTGGAGTGGTATATATTCTTTTTCCCCTTTACCTCAGGGAATTCCGACATTTAACGCCTTTCTCTTTAGAAGCTGACTTGTTTCGGCTACCCCTGAAGGAATGGCTGCAGAATACGTAGTTTCCGCACACAATGAATTGATCCAGATCACAAAATAAAGAGACTGTCGTTTAAATCATTCAAAGTGATCACAAGACAACCACCGCAAACACTGTTCAATCTGATGATGAGTATACCCTGCGAGTTCTGATGCTCAGGGCAATGGCCCACCGGAATGAAACTTATCAATACCAGCTATCCATTACGGTTGACCGGAACGGATCCCTATCACGCTTCATTACAACGCCTGCAATCTCAGGCGTTGTGCTTTTCTCTGGTAATTGTCCCAATTATCCTGTTTTTCGATTGGCTATATTATTCTGCCTCCTTTTCTCTTTAAAGCATGTTTTATGACATCCCCCATGTACAGCCAGTACGCCAATGAATATGCACAGGCGATTACCAGTAATGTTTACAATGCACTTCTTGAGCGCCCGTCGATGCTGGCGATGCTGCCTGATCTGCAGGAAAAGTCGATTCTCGATTTGGGGTGTGGACCGGGTGCCTATGCAGAGCACTTTCTTAACCAGGGCGCCAGCGTTACTGCTGCTGATATTTCAGCGAAAATGGTGAAGATGATTCAGGAGCGGCTTGGTGAACGGTTAACGGCTTATGTTGCTGATTTGAACCATGGGCTCCCGCAGGAGCAGGATTCATCTTATGATCTTGTGATCTGCCCACTGGTTATTCATTATATTGAAGACCTGAACCACCTGTTCGACGATATTCGACGTGTGCTTAAAGGCGGTGGTTCGTTTTTCTTTTCCACCCATCACCCTCTGGCGGACTTTGAGGCTTCACCTTCCGGTAATTATTTTAGCCGTGAGTTGATTATTGAAGAGTGGGACACTATTGGTTACCCGGTTCAGGTACAGTTTTACCGTCGCTCGTTGACCGAACTGTTTAATACCATAGCCAGTGCTGGTCTTTATGTGGCTACCTTAAGCGAAGGCTGTCCTTCTGAAGCGATGAAAGATATCTCACCAGGGTCTTACGATTACCTGTCGAAGAACCCGAACTTTCTTTTTATCGAGTGCAAAGTGGTCGCCTGATAACGTTTTTTCAGGCTTGAATCGACATTAAACAACAATAGATAGACTGGAGTTGTATCTTTTGAACCCCATTGTCACCGCCGTCAGCTCCAGCGCAGAGCACAGCTTCAGTAAACAGAACCAGCCTTTTATTACATTGATCGAAGGTGTAGGTGTCGAAGGTGATGCCCACGCCGGTAAAACCATCAAGCATATTTATCTGTTGAAGAAAGATCCATCTCGCCCCAATTTGCGTCAGGTTCACCTTATCCAGGCAGAGCTGTTTGATGAGTTATTGGCAAAAGGATTCACCATTGAAGCAGGCCAGCTGGGTGAGAACATTACCACCCGGGGCATTGACCTTCTAGCACTACCAACAGGCAGTCGTTTATCCATTGGCGACAGTGTTGTTATTGAGTTAACGGCTTTGCGCAACCCCTGTGTTCAAATCGATAATTTTCAGAAGGGTCTGTTAAAGGCCATGATCCATCGGGGTGAAGATGGCAAGGTTATCCGTAAATCAGGCGTCATGGGTATTGTGATATCCGGCGGCAAGATTATGCCTGAAGACACCATCAGCGTTGACCTGCCCGTTAAGCCCCACCAGCCATTGGAATATGTCTGGTGACAATAATTAATCCTACCGATAAGTCGAACTGTCCTCACCTGTATGATTTGTTTACAATCATCACTATGAAATGCTCATGGACTGCGCTTAAAGCGATTGTTTAACTGAATAAAAATTATGAAATCATTTAAAGAAATACTCAAAGAGTCACTGTTTTTCTTCAAAAGCAATGTTCGTAGCATCTGCGCCATCGTATTGCCTTTTATTATCCCCCTGGAATTATTCTATGGAATCTGCGATGCGCTGTATCAGGACGGCAATGATTCAATTTTATGGCTAGCCTCAGGTATTGGGCTATTGTTGACACCTATCTATCAGGGCGCATTGATCCTCTTTTTAGCGTCCGTACTGACGGATAAATATCTCCCCGTGAAAACGTATTACCAACGGGCGCTGAAGTTCTGGTTACCACTTATGGCTGTCTATATTTTGTCTTTCCTGGCCACCATGGGAGGATTTATGCTGCTGATCATTCCCGGTCTGATTGTTATGGGCAGGCTGGCTTTTGCCGAGTTTTACTGCCTGCTTCACAACAAGAGTGGTTATGAGGCCTTATGGGCCAGTTGGAAAAGCAGTCGCAGTGAACAATGGCAGCTGGTCGCTGGATTAGTCCTTATCCCTGTAGCCATCACCATTCCGTTATTGCTGCTTGAATCTTTTCTTGAGCTGTTGGGTCTTACAGGGCCAGTATTCACTTTTGTTTCCGGTGTTATAAGCTCTGTTCTTTTCACCTTGACGACGATCTTTGCATTCAGAATTTATACCCTTGAGCCTGACCGGTTTACCGGCTCAGATATTCCTGAAAAAGTTGAAGATTCCTCTGAATCATGACCAGAAATCAGCTTTCACTGACCTTTGTGGCTCTCTTCTCATTTGCCGCCTTTGGCAGTGAGTTGAAACCTTTTGTCAGTGATGGCTGCAGCCGTTTTCCAGATGGTTTGATTAGCCAACAGGATTTATGGCTTCACTGCTGTATTGAGCACGACTTTGCTTATTGGAAAGGTGGAACTTCAAAGGAACGGCTTCATTCCGACCAGGAACTGAGACAGTGTGTCGGTGAAACAGGGCATCCACTGATTGGGATGCTGATGTTCGGTGGGGTTCGTCTGGGCGGTAGCCCATTGTGGCCCACCCCTTTTCGCTGGGGATTTGGCTGGGACTATCCTCGCATCTATGGCCCTCTATCACCAGAAGAACTAGAGCTGGCTGAGTCCCAAACCAGGAAGCTGGAACATGATGCTGATGGAATAAACAGCATCAATACCACTGAAATAGCTCACTGACTGAATTCCTGTTAGCCCCCCTCAGGCACAAATGAATGGTGTCGGTGACGGATCAACCAGGCACCGTTGTGATTTTCCAGGAACAACGTCATGCGTTTTGTCCGGTCATTACTGTTTTCTGCCTTATGAGTCAAGCAGAGACAGGCCGCCTCGCCATACACATACACGGTATAGCGTTCTTCGATTTTCGACATAAACTCATGGGCACTGAAATAGTCTTTCCAGTGCTGTTCCAGCTCTGATTTACTATTGATGTCCGCATACAAACCGAAACTGGTGATATCATCTTCGGCCACAAATTTTGCCATCGCCTTACTGATATCTTTCTCTTTAAATGCCTGCCCTATATCGTGGATCAGCTGCTTGAAAGGAGCCAGAGCTTCCCCGGTAACCTGTGACGTCATGTTAAGTTCTTCCTCTGCAGAAAAATTGACGGTTACAGTATAGGTGGGATATTTTCCAGCGGATGCGATGCAATGGGTAAAGATCAGTAAAAACCGGGCAGCACAATTTTTCCAGCCTGAAGAATAATACCCGAGAGTTAATGACCAGGATCTCAAATAAGTTTCTTGTTCACAGCTTTTTGATTGTACCTTCTGCTCCCCATGCTCAGAGCACATGGATTTTATCTGTCCAAATCGCAGTGGAGACCTTCTGCAGCGACCAAGACGAACCAGAACGACCCTGTACGTCAGCCTCTCATAGATGAAACAAAAATTCTTTGACAAAGAATAGACATTAAATTTCAAGATACCGGCGGTTTACAACCCTGAATATAAATGTCAATAATCGTTGGAATTATTAAGAAACCCAAAGATGTTTGTTGCTCCAAAGCTGATATTTAAAAAGGCACCGGGTATCTGCGGAAAACGTCATTGATACCGGCCAGCACCTCCTCTGACAATGGGAGATGGTACGCCTCGATATTTTCCTTAAGCTGTGCCAGCGAGGTTGCACCAATAATGGTGGAGGTAACCCCCTCCATTTGATAAACCCAGGCCAGAGCCATTTGCGCCAGCGAGAGGCCATGACGTTCTGCCACTGCGAGATAACCCTCAATAGCCTTATGGGTTAGCGGTGTATCACGGAAAAGGCCATTTCTCTGCCCGATGGACCATCTTGAGCCTTCGGGTATCTGACCGTTGCGATATTTACCAGAGAGTATCCCGCCCGCCAGTGGTGACCAGGGAAGACAGGCAACATCATTCAGAACACAGGATTCCAGCAGGTAAGGGGAATCCTTGGCATGTAGCAGGTTAAATTCATTCTGTATGGATACCATTGCGGGCAGGTCATGTTTTTCACTGAGGCGGACGTACTCACCTATTCCCCAGGGCGTATCATCAGACAAGCCACAGTAACGTATCTTCCCTGCTTTAATGCAATCAGCCAGACCGCCCAGAATATCCAGCATTTCGACTTCCTGCTGTGCCCGGTCTACTTGAGTATGAGAAACTATGCCCGGCCAGTGCTTGCCAAAGTGTGGTGAAATCCGGTTAGGCCAGTGCAGCTGATAAAGGTCAATACAATCTATGTTCAGGCGCTTCAGCGAGCCTTCCACGGCTTCTTTGATACTCCTGCCACTGATGGGGCTGGCCTGTCGAATCCAGGGCAAACCTACACCCGAAATTTTTGTGGCAATCACCAGGTCATCACGCTTGCCGGGGTTGGCCCGAACCCATTCACCAATGAAACGTTCTGTTTCACCACTGGTTTCAGCATTTGGTGGAACCGGATACAACTCTGCCGTATCGATAAAGTTGATCCCCTGGTCCACGGCATAATCAATCTGCTCAAAGGCATCTGCCAGAGTATTCTGCATACCCCAGGTCATCGACCCCAGACAAACCTCAGTCACTTCCAGCTCACTGCATCCCAGTTTAATTTTTTTCACTGTCTGGCTCCTCAGTCATATTCTCAAGAATTAAAGTGCTATCCGTCTTTTGTATTACAGTAGCGCCCTTCTTTCTTTAAACGTCGGCGGGTCATGGCATCATACCCCCGGGTCAGGCACTGCCTGACCCCCGGCAGCGAGATCAGGATGCCCAGCAACCGCCAGTGCGGAAGGTGGCGTAACAGGAAACTATAGCTGCTCATACTGGTGAGAATGGTGCCATCCTCACAGAGAATATGCAGTTGCTCCACCGCTTTTTGTGGACTGATACCCAGGGTTAGCAATACATCATCCTGACCGGTAATATCAAACCATTCAATATCACAGGTATAAGGTTGCCCCCTCCATTTGGCCAGTGCCCGAAGACAGATTGGACATGCTCCATCATAAAAGACAGTCACTTTCATGCTTAATCACCGAATTCAACTCTGGCTGACTCATTAAGTAAAATTTTCCTGATCCAAACCAGAGATAAGAGTAAATCGTTCAACCGAAGCCAGAAGCTGCAATAGCCAAAAACCGGTCACTTGTATTTTATACAATATAAACGGAAGGTCGGCATCCCTGGATCCATAGCCAGAGGTCTGGCCGGGTTTCTTATTAGTAAATGAATGTGTTAGCCTGAAATAGAAAACAATCAGAATAACAGAGCCGATAAATTGATTAACCGATCGACCTTAACAAAGGTCGAAGTGGCCAGCTCAACAGATCAGCTACGTTAAAGATCAAGTAGAGATATGGCCAGTCAGGTTGACCTTTATCAGGGATTGATAAACGGGAGCCTCTGTCGTGTATATTCTGCGATTGAATACTGCCGGTCAACCGGTTGAATGGCTGACCTGGCAGGAAGCAGTATGCCTTTATTCCAGAGAATTAGTGGTTTGGAGTCTGGGAGACATTATTTACCGAATCCACGGTGGCTATAACCGTTGGCTTGAAGATCGAACGATTATTGAGTTGCCAAGTATTGTTGCCTGCGGTGGAAAACGACTTTTCCCCTGCCGAAACAACCCTGCCCTCACCAATTACTCGCTATTTGAAAGAGACAACCATCAATGCATGTATTGTGGTCACTTTGTTAAACGCAGGGAGTTGACACGGGATCATATCCTGCCCAAATCCAGGGGAGGTCTTGACGACTGGATGAATGTCGTCGCCTCATGCCGACGCTGTAATCAGTTTAAAGGTGACAAGCTGCTAAAAAATACGAATATGTCACTGATCGCCCTGCCCTATCGCCCCAATGCTTCTGAATATCTGGCACTGGTAAATAGCCAGCGCATCCTGCCTGAACAGGCGGATTACCTCAGTACTCAGTTTTCCAGGAATTGTCGCTGGAAAAGTCGCAACCACAATAAATCATCAGCCATATTGCAGCCCCGTTAATAGAAAACATACGCCAGTGCCTCTGTCGATGAGGCAGGGGCTGGTGTAGAATCGCGACCTCTTGACTATAGACCGGAATAAGCAATGCCCCTGACTCTCGACAAAGATGGTTACCTGACCAACCTTGACGACTGGAATACTGATGTGGCCAATCAACTGGCCACCCTTGAGGGTATTGTTCTGACTGAGCCCCATTGGGAAATCATCCATACACTCAGGGCTTTCTATCAACAGTATGAACTGGCACCCAGCCAGCGCCCATTTGTTAAACATATTGCCAATACCCTGGGTAAAGACAAAGGCAATAGCATTTACCTGATGACACTATTCCCTGAAAGTCCTGCCAGGGTTGCAGCACGAATTGCCGGACTGCCAAGACCCACCAACTGCTTCTGATTCGTTAATGACTCATCAACAGAAGCAATAACTTCGGTAATCATAAACCTGAGCTGGTTAAGATTTTTCTCATCGACAGCACTTCCCTGACAGTCTTGCTCAAGGTCTGTCAATAGTCGATCCAGAGGAGTTGCTGCTTCGCTGACAGGCTGAAAGCCAAAGGTACCAGCGGAATCAAAAAGGTTATGAGCGATAATTTTCATTTCAGAAAATGCCTGACTATCGGTAAAGCAAAGCAAAGCGAAGCAAAGCGAAGCAAAGCGAAGGTTCCTGCTGAAGCACCTTCATCTTTTCAGATATAACTTCCAGTTTGTTTAGGTAATCACGACGAATCTCAGCCAACATCTGGTCATATTTTTCTACATTATCCATTGACAGGCACGCTCTGCGATAGTTATTCAACGGCTCGGCAAAGTCCTGAAAAACTGAAGACCAACAAATAGACTGCCTCTGTTGTCTAACTGACCCATAACACGGACAAATCTGCACCCTTTTCCGCCTATTACTTATTGAACATAACGGCCTAACCCCATAAAGTTCCTGCCCTTCTCATGCATAGAACGGAAGTATCATGAGTTGTATCATCAGTCACCGGGGTTCTTAATGAAGCAAACCAATCATTTTGTCGCTGTAGAAGCCAACATTGCGGCGGGAAAATCAACTCTTCTGCCCAAACTCGCGGCTGAACTTGGCTGGGAAGCCATCCAGGAACCGGTTAATGACCCAGAATTTACACGACTGCTTAAGGATTTTACTGACCACCCTGCCGATGCCGTAAAACGTATTCAATTTCAGGAATACATTACCAATCGCCGGGCGAATATTGTTCAGCAGTTACCCACTGACCGTAACTATCTGATCGAACGATCTCTCTATTCGGATCTGATATTTACCCAGGCAAACTTCCTCGGTATGGCCATACCGGATGAGCGCTATATGCTGCATTATTGTGCCATACAACGAAGACTGAACGATTACCCTGTTATCAGTGCTGTCGTTTATCTGAGAACGGCACCAGAAACTGCCCATAGCCGTCTGGTTGAAAGAGCAAGGACTGCGGAGGATGGAACGCCTCTGACCTATCTCTGCGATATCCATAACTACCACGAGGCTATTCTGCCACAGATTTGTCGCTCAATGGGCACGCCGTTGATTACTGTGGACTGGGATGAATTTGGATGTGAAAAGGGGCTGGCAAAGCAATTATTAGAAGCGATCCCCTCATTGGCTGAGTAGTAATAAATGTGCCAGTTGTCGAGACAACCAGTATCAGCCCCTCACTATCCCATCACATTTAGGAACTGTCCTGAAATAACTTCCACATTTTGAACTCATTCTCCGTTCACCCTGAGCGGAGTCGAAGGGTGTCTGGCACGATCTATCATGGCCCGGAGTTTAAGCCCTTCGACAGGCTCAGGACGAACGGGGTCTGGAGGCTCGGAAATGTGGAAGTTATTCAGGGACAGTTCCTTAGCACTTAAATACGGCACCGGTCAGATGCCGTAAAAGTACATCAAGACCTCCATAATTAATTCATACAAAAAGTACTATTTTTTTGCATTCTTACCAGTCAAACCGATCCGTATCTGCATTTTATCGTTAATAATACCTCAAGTAGCATTTTTTAACGGTTTGGCCTACATGAAGTTTTTCCTAACGTTCGTTTTACTATCATTCTGTTCGCTTTGTTCAGCCACCGGTTTTCTACTGGATCAGCAAATTGATCAGTTTCTTCAACCTGTCTCTGTTTTATGTACCAGCATTATTTTCTACAGCATTACACTTCAGGGTATCGATATACCA
>NZ_JAVRMB020000052.1:0-3303 GCF_031844845.1 Endozoicomonas sp. | reverse complement strand
CCTAAAGCCCCACACCTGAAACCAGCTGTGATATTTTAGTTAGCCACGGTTGTATATCTCCCACTTGAGCTGCAATCCAGTCGGGGTTGTAACAGGTATCAAGGTATCTCTCACCACTATCACACAATAAGGTAACCACTGACCCCTCTTCTGAGCAGGCTCTCATTTCTGAGGCTATTTGCAGGGCACCATAAAGGTTGGTTCCTGTACTTGGACCCGCTTTTCGACCAAGAATCGTTTCCAGCCAGTGAATGGTAGCAATCGCTGCAGCATCAGGCACACGACGCATATCATCAATCACCCCCGGGATAAACGAAGGCTCAACTCGTGGACGGCCAATCCCTTCTATTCGGGAGCTCCGGTCAATAGTCAGGCTTATATCTCCACTGAGGTAATAGTCCATAAAGACGGAATGCTCAGGATCGACGACACATAGCTGAGTATCCAGCCTCTGGTACCGGATATAACGCCCAAGCGTTGCTGATGTCCCCCCCGTTCCGGGGCTCATTACAATCCAGCTGGGCACCGGATGAGGCTCAGCCCGCATCTGTCGAAAGATAGAATCGGCAATATTATTATTGCCTCGCCAGTCTGTAGCACGTTCTGCATAAGTAAACTGGTCCATGTAGTGGCCATTCAGCTCTTTGGCCAGCCGTTGCGACTCTGCATAAATCTCACTGGAACAACTCACCAGATGACACTGACCACCATAGAATTCAATCTGTCGTATCTTGTGAATGGATGTCGATCTGGGCATTACTGCGATAAAAGGCAAACCCAGCAACCGGGCAAAATAGGCCTCAGAGACAGCGGTGCTTCCAGAGGATGATTCAATAATGGTGGTATTCTGATTTACCCAACCATTGCAAATAGCATAGAGAAACAGAGAGCGAGCCAGACGATGTTTCAAACTGCCGGTGGGATGAGTACTCTCATCTTTAAGGTACAGGTCTATCCCGTTCAGTCCAGGCAAGTCTAACCGTACCAGATGTGTATCTGCGCTACGCTGAAAATCAGCTTCAATCTTACCAATCGCCTCGTTGACCCAATGATGAGAATTCATAACCGTCACCCCCTCCCCAATTAAAATGCTTCCCTATAAATTTATCGTGCCTGGTCGCCAAATCCTTCATGAGCAATCAGCGTTTTGTTCTTTTGCACGTTATCGGTAAACTCTATACGAATAGTTTATGGCTTCGGGGAGAGAAAAGTATTTCATCATCCCTGACCATTGGTTTACTAATAGAAAATTAATTATCAAAAATACGCCGTAGGTAGAATTATTTTTCTCTACAGGCAAATTAGATTGTATTTTGCTATAAAAAATAGTCAATTCTCTCCTTTTTACTTCTGGAACCCATCTCATTTATGCAAATTTATCGTGTTGGCGGTGCTGTACGAGACAAATTGTTGGGGCTACCGATCAAAGACCACGACTGGGTTGTGGTAGGAGCCACTCCGGAATTGATGAAAAAGCAGGGCTATCAGCCGGTAGGACGAGACTTCCCGGTATTCCTGCACCCGAAAACCAAAGAAGAATATGCCCTGGCACGAACAGAACGTAAAAGCGGCCATGGTTACGCTGGCTTTACTTTTCATACCGCCAGCGACATATCTCTGGAGGAGGACCTGCTCCGCAGGGATTTAACCATTAACGCCATGGCAGAAGATGGTTTCGGCCATATTATTGACCCTTATGGGGGCCAAAAAGACTTGGAGAATCGCCTGCTACGCCACGTATCCACGGCTTTTCAGGAAGATCCGTTGCGAATCCTCCGGGTTG
Source organism: Endozoicomonas sp. (assembly GCF_031844845.1). Classification (GTDB taxonomy): domain Bacteria; phylum Pseudomonadota; class Gammaproteobacteria; order Pseudomonadales; family Endozoicomonadaceae; genus Endozoicomonas. The sequence continues at coordinate 1,520 of NZ_JAVRMB020000052.1, read as the reverse complement.
CTCGCTTTGCCGCAAGGCTCAACCCACTTGGCTTTCGTGTCGCCAGAGAAACCCTTGAATTGATGAAAAGCATGGTTAGCAGTGGTGAAGCAGCTCATCTGGTACCAGAAAGAGTATGGCAGGAGACCTTCAAAGCCCTGATGGAGCCTAACCCTGCGGTGTACTTCCAAACGCTTGAACGCTGTGGAGCTCTGGAAGCTGTCATGCCAGAACTCAGCCACTTTATCCATAACCAGGCCCTGCAGTTTCTGAACACCTCCGCTGAGGAAGACAGTTCAGCACTGCTTCGATTCAGTTGCCTGTTTATACCTTCATTGCCACAGACAGAAAGTGAGCGGGATGAAAATTTACTTCACATTCAAAAATTTTCATCCAGACTGCACGTACCGACAGAGTTTTCAGAGCAGGCTCTACTGACAGCAGAGTATTCCGAAAAAACGGTAAATACCCTCAGGCTCCCGGAAGCGGAATCCCTGATGTCTTTATTTGAAGTGACTGATGCTCTTCGGAGACCCGAACGCTTTGAGCACTTAACTAACACGCTGATGTACTGTTTTGAAGATCTATCACAGCAAAAACATCAACTAATCGAATGCCTGAAAGAATGTTTAGCTATTAAAGCGAGGGATGTTATTTCAGAAAACATAAAAGGCAAAGCAGTTGGTGAAGCTTTAAGAAGGGCCAGGGTCCAATGGCTTGAGACCAAAAATCATCCAGAAAAATAGATTTACCATTTAAAATCATATAATTAAGAGCTAACAAAACCTTACCCCAAGCTCTTAATTCTATTCTAAACCCCTTTATCTAGCCCGCTACTTTATTAATCAATATCAAAGTGGAACAAAACTACAAATAAACTGTCCAAACGTTCAGTCAATAACAATTGATGCAATCAAATCATAAACACAACCAAACTGAATAAGGACATATATCATGACAATTAATGCAATTCCAGCGCCAACCCCTGGACTGTATCCTGATCTTTCGAAGGTAGCACCGCCTGCTCAGCCGACGGTCCAACAGCCGTCTACTGTATATAATCAGCCTGTAACTGCAGTAGAACCAACAGCTTCAACTGTACAATCTTCTGTCGGCACGGCATCTGGCGAAACTCAAGCCGAGAAGAAAACCTGGGGACAATGGATCACTACTCCTTTTACAAACGTCAAAAATTACTTCTCTGATAAAAAGTCAGATACAACAGGAACGCCTGCAGCCAGTCAGCCTGCTCAGGCTACCACTGCAAAAACGGAAAGCAGCACACCGAAAGCAGCCCCGGAAAAGGCAGAAGAGAAAAAGGAAACAGTTACCATATCAACTGCAATTCCTCCTGAGAAAACACTGGGCCAACGAGCGATTTCTGCTGTCAAAACAGTGCTTTCCTACATGGCTCTGCCCTTCAAATTTTTGGGCTACGTGGCTTATCACGTAATTTACAGGCCTCTGAATGCCTTCGTGATCACACCGCTGAAGAATGTATACAACTACTTCTTCAACCCTGAAAAATACTATGCACAAAG
>NZ_JAVRMB020000051.1:0-8368 GCF_031844845.1 Endozoicomonas sp. | reverse complement strand
CTGCTCTACTCTCGTTTTCAGAATGAATAAACAGGACATCCACGAGAATAAACAGGTCTTCCATAAATCCAGAGTAAAATCTTCAGTAAAACGTTGGTTCAATTTTTATGATTAGTAAATTTATGGATGTCCTGTTCTTTTGGCTTTAGAGCAAACTCCACCAGCCTGGCTTTTCGCTCTTCAATGGATTGGGCAGTCCATTGACCATTGTCTAAATAGTTCTCAAGTTCATCTGGGTTTTAAGGATTTGTAATTAAATAACATCCTAACCCATCACTCATTCAAGAACGGAAGCATAGCTCCATTTAGGATTTGCCAAGAAAGAAAATTGCCACGGAGACACGGAGAAGAGAAAAAGCTTTTCCTCCGTGTCTCCGTGGCTAAATCTTTCATCCCGAGGGTGACGAACAATCGTCATGAGCATTTGTGCTAAAACAACGTCCCTATTTAACTCAGACCCCGTTCGTCCTGAGCCCGTCGAAGGACAAAACTCCGAGGCCGACAATCAAGTCCGTACCAAACACCCTTCGACGAGCTCAGGATGAACGGAGGTCAAAATTCAAATCGAGGTGTCTGAGAAGCAAGTTTCCAGGTTTTACAAAACAGTACACTTGTTTAGCCTGAAACGCCTCTCAGGAGGAGGTTCTTCTCCTCGATACTCAGCCAGCTGTTTTCGGGTAAGCCGTTTTTCATCCAGATTGTCATAAAGTTCGTCAATCGGACCCAACAAGGTTTTCACAATGTAATCACCTTTACTAAAGCTGATTTTATTTTTCTGAGCCGTTAATACTTCATTTTTTTCAGACTCATAGTCATCCAAAACATCCAAATAAGGAGCACTGTCATCTAACTTATTTAACCAGCCGATTTCCTCCTTATTGTCCGTGCATGCCATAATCGAAGTTGGGCAACGAGCAGGGTCTTCTCGCTTCGTTAAACAGTCGATAAATCCTTGGGTATCTTTGCACCACCGGTTCCCCTTTAAAACATTTGGTTCACCATCGGTAGCCACAAGAATAAGCACTTTATCATCCGGGCTTCGGAGCTTGTCACTTATCACTTGCTGGTAGGTCTTTTTCAGGGGAGTGTAGCCATTCGGGGTTTTTTCGAAAAGACGTCTGGCTTCTTCCGGTTGCGTAATATTTAAGTGCTTGCCACCATTCAGGAAGTATATATCGATACCATCTTTATCAAGTGCTGTTGCAAATTCGACAATATCAGCAACACGGGAACAAAGCTCTTGCCAACGAGTGGGAACCATGGCGTATGGGTTATCTTTAGGAACTTCATGCGCAAGACTTGTCATGGAGGAGCTATCATCAGCGACGATAACAATATCATAGTCCTCAAGCTGACGAAGTTTACATACCGCACCACCAGAGAGTTCATATCTCTGCGCCAGACCTTGAAGCCTTGTCATTCTCTCAGCATCAGTAAGCACAGAAACCCCAGGCGCTGATGCAACCACGCCTGTTGTGGTACCATAAGCAGAACCGTTAAGACCAGTAGAGGGACTGTACGGTGGCGGAAAATTAGCTTGTTTCATTTCTGATAACTCCTAAGTAGGCGATAGTTTGCTATCAGATATTTTCGATCACTTGATAAAAAATAAGTTCCCAGTTTTTTGATCAAGGCATCAGCAGTCGATGACAACCCCGGGATTTTTCGGCAGAAAAGGTAAACAAGATCAGATTACTGGACGATATTAAAGCTGTCCACCGGGACGAGGCAAAGGTTGACCCTGGTCATTAAAGCAATCAGCAATTAACGGGACATCCATAAATCCACGAATTCGAATTAACGGGAATTAGGAATTAACGGGACATCCAGAAAAATAAACAGGACATCCACGAGAATAAACAGGTCTTCCATAAATCCAGAGTAAAATCTTCAGTAAAACGTTGGTTCAATTTTTATGATTAGTAAATTTATGGATGTCCTATTCCTTTCCTCCTATTCCTTTCCTATTCCTTTCCTACCGCCATCGCCCGGGCTATAGCGATGCGCTGACGCTGCCCGCCAGAGAATTCATGGGGGTAACGCAGCCGCCTGGCGAACTATCGTACATCAACATTGGTATGCTTACCCATCAGGTTTATGGAACTATCGTTTGCCAGTGCTTTTTGAGAAGTTACAAAAATAGCTTTTCCCGAAATTGATGGGTTTGCGCATAATTTCCGGAATCAGTAGCCAAGCAGAGAAATATTTAGCAGCTATATTTGGTTGCGTGCTTCTGTTTTCAAGGGATTCAAGGTTTCCGGACAGACACTAATGACGATAAACTCGCATAGATTAATCAAGCAGAGAAATATTTAGCAGCTACGCTTGGTTGCGTGCTTGTGTTTTCAAGGGATTCAAGGTTTCCGGACAGGCACTAATGACGATAAACTCGCATAGATTAATCAAGAACTCGCATAGATTAATCAAGAAGTCACTGATTCAGGTAGGATGTTAAGTATTACTCGAGTTTAGAGAATTACTTGTACGGTCATGCTTCTTGAAGCCCGCTAAATACGGGGCTTTATGAATTCGTATCAGAATGAAATTGCCTATTACCGCTATATGACCCGTACTTTGGAGTTATTGAGTAAGATGGATTTGACAAAAATACGATAATTCAGGTCAATTTCACTGTTACTCAAATTTGAAAACCCGAAAAACGCCCTGTTTATCCGTTGTGCTGCAAGGGCTGCGGGAAATCGAAATAATCTGCACATTTGTGCATGCAATTCTCTAAACTCGAGAAGTATTAAAGCCACCTGAGAAACCTTAAAGCTGATCAGCCAACCTGCGAAAGGGACGGAGTTATTTATGACATATGGAGCTTCAGTGCACGATAATAAAAGTTTTACAGGATGTAAGAGTACATTCGATAAAAAATCCGAAGGTATTGGGGTAGCTCAAGACGATGCTGAAAGTGGAGGTTCAGGCTCTAATGCTTCAATTAAGATTTTGTTTGAAACAGAAAAACATCTGGAGAGGGCAGAAGCCGATCCCACTAATACTAATAAAGTAAACAGAGTCTACCAGAATAGTTTCAGGGAAATGGCGGGCAAAACATCAGAGGACTCAATTTTACATGGAGATGGACAAAAAGTAAAAGTAATAAGCCCTGAAATAAAATACTCAATTAAGATACCCGGAGATGCTGCAGGGAACTCAATGGCAGATCACTTGGCAGCTGAAGATCAAAAGCATTATAAATTACTCTCTATCTCTATATCATTCATAAGAAACTATCTTGATTGTGACCTGAACGTGATTTTAAAATACGATTTGTTTGAACGTATAAAACCAAAACTTCTCAGAATCAGGCCTTGCGCATATATTGAAATAATCGATTTGCTAGAAGGTAAAAGTAATGATCTTAATACAGTACCACAACAATACAGAACGCCAGATCTCTTAAGAATATTGCTGCAGACTGGAGGGGAAAAAGAAAATATTCCTAATGATTGGCTTAATGCTTATTTTTGCGGAGAATATTACCTATTTTTAGATTTTCCAGATGAATGCAAACAATGTATAATTAAGCACAATGTTACTTTATACAGCCTCACCACATTCTGTAACTCCATAGAGAATTTTAGACACTTGCCAGATGAAATAAAGTGTTGTGATGGTTTCTTGAAGTTTGTGTGTAAAAACTTTGATTCTGCTATAAAAGTCGTACCTGATTCATATAAAACAGAAAGTCTTTGCTGGACAGCCTGTGAAAATAATGGTACTGACTTAATGTTTGTACCTGAAAAATATAAAACAGAAAAACTTTGCTTGCTAGCCTGTAAACGCGATTATTCTGCTTTTTCTTTTTTACCTAAACCCTATACCTACAGATCAGAAGAGTTCGCCTTGCTAGCCTACCAAGCGTGTGAAAAACATGGACAATTTATCGATTCAATTCCGGAAGCGCTAATCACCATGGACATGGTCAAGGTAGCCTGTAAAACCTTTCCTAGCGCCATTCAATATTATTCCGGGCCAGGAGACTATGCCTTATGGTGCGCCGAAGTTTCCTATAATTTTAGACATTATGTTAATAAAGGTAGGATTACTGATCTTAATGAAAAGTATCAAACCACTGATTTTTTTCTTGATGTTTTTCGTAATAACAGGTTTGCTGACATCGTTAATCACCTTCCCAAAGAACTGATAAGCAGAGATCTATACGTTGCTATCTGTAAGGAATCTGGTGCTAATTTACAATATGTCCCGCTAGAAAGTAGAGATGAGGAATTGTGCAGGATTGCCTGCAAGAGTAAGTTTGGGATTGGGGTTATCTCTGCGTTTAAATCGATTCCTGACAACTACAAAACAGAAAATTTTTATCTCAGTATTTTCCAGGATAATTATCGAGCAATTGTTTGTTTTCCAAGAGAAAAAAAGTATAGAGCTCAGTTTCAGGAAGCTTTTATCAAAAGTCGGTACGATTTTTCACTCATTCCTAAACCATTCCTGAATCAGGATTTGTGCAAAGACGCTCTGAAACATGGACGTGATCTTAAAAAGATCCCCCACTCGTTAAAAAATTTGGAGCTTTGCCTACTTTCTATAGAGCATCATAAGTCCCCATTAGAACAGATAGCTCATATTCCTCCTGCTTTATGGGATAAAATAACAAGGCAATGTGACATAACCTCATTGCCGCGAATCCCCAGAGGCACGGCCCTTATAAATATCCAAACGCGCATAATCAATGCGCTCAGGTCTTACATGCTTAGCAGTATTAATAACCAATTGGACGTAATGACCCATGGCTTTCTGACTCATGGTATCAAGCAGCAATTACTGCATTTTTTGTACCCGACAGGAAAAATGCCGTTCACTACCGATGAGTCAGCCAGGTTACTCACTGATTCTAATCCTCTGGTGCATCAGCTGTACAATCCGTTTTCCATTGACCTGATAACTGCTTGCTATCAGGCGAGAACGTTTGCCCCTGACCATGGGGATATTGCTGTACGTCTGGAACAGTTTATAGAGCAGGAACTGAAAAGCACTGACGCCAATACCCTGCAAGAATGGAGAGGATCATTCCCGAAAGGGACGATCATCGTCGGTGGACGAACCCTGAAGCTGCCAGAACATGGCCAGCACCTCTATTTTAAACTGCAAAGGCAAGGAGAACCGCTGGAAGTATTAATGCAAGAGGGGTTTGTGCACCAGTTTCTGGATCAAGCGTCACTGAGAGACAACTTGCATAGTGATGTTCCCTATTTTAAAGCGTTCATCAGAATCCCGGTTACGCAGCTACCTGATGTGTCTGGATTCCATGATTCCCTGGCTATTGTGGATATCGAGGGCAAAAAATATGTAAATGCCTATTGCTACCGGGCATCACCGGATTACTGCACTTACGCACATGCAAAGGACACCGGTTCCGAAACCCCCTATGACAGATCGGTAAAGGGAATATACAAGGCCATGCATGATACCGCATGGCTTATGAATCGCGGTTTACTGTACACGTCGATACTGCCCGCATTTCACAATCGCAAACAGTACCGTCCCTGGTTCTATCTGCATGGATTATTAGGTTATAACAAGGGGTTACTCCATAAAAGGCACGCTTACCCCGGCTCATTTAGAGCCTGGAACACCACGGCAACCGATAAACCGGATTTTGGCTGGGACGGTTTCCGGGATCTTGGTGACTATGAGTCCTTCGGGAAGGTCAGCAGTTATTTCAACACCCCGCTGCGTTGTCAAAATACGCACCCGGAAGGCGTCATACAGCGGGCAGCCTTTGCTAACTGCATGGCAGAAATACTGTTATCTGCCGTCCTGCTGCGATCACGTTTGTATCAGGACGCACCGGGTTATCATTATAAAAATAAAGACGCAGTGAACCTGCTGAAACGTTTTATTGAAACGATCTTCAAACACTTTCTAAGGGGGCTGGCACTGGCGGAACCTGATCTGCAAACACTGTTGAAGCTCAATGTCCCGGATTATGACCAATGTTTAACTCGGGCAGCCAGGGAGGTGCTTTACTGGACCGCAAGGCAACCTTCAGATAAGCCCGGTGACGAAACGATTAACCACGATTGCTTCAGCGCTGATGTTAATAGTGGGCAACTGAGCCCGGAACTGTACCCGGATGGCAATGTGTTCGGTCATATATATCCGACACACTTTCATGATTCAAAGGGTGGAATTAATCTGTCTGCCGATGGTTCCACATTTGTTCTGCTGACGCTGACCAACATGATATTTAAAACCTGCGCCGAAGTGATGAGAGCTAAAGCCACCCCCCCTCTATACCCCCTTCGCCTCTCCTGAATGTCCAAACCGGCTCAGTTCAGGTTAAGTGTTGGTGTTTTTCCACAAGTCGCTGAAAGCATGCTGTAGCGAGGGACTCAGTAATTTCGAGAATTTCGCGGCGTTACTGGCTTTGGGGCGTATACCAACACTTAACCTGAACTGAGCCTCCAAACCTAAACATGAGTCCTCAATGGCCTGCTATTCAGAAGTTCTGGACAATGGCCAGTATACGATTGATGGCTGAAAGCCTTTCCGGTCCATTTGGCAATTTTTTCATCCGGTCATAGAGCCGGTCATATTCCGCGTTTTCATAGTTGCTGGTGTTGCTGCCATCGCACCGGCACTTAATCAGGTTCCGTTGCAAATATTTCGATAGACCATAAAAACCTATCCCCCAGACACATTTATCCTTCGGGGGAATAAAAGTAATCCCAGTCACTGGCGGATTGGGTTTTGTCATACTGGCCTTTGCGAATCATGTGACATAACTCCACACCTTTCAGTGCTCTCCGGGCTGTCTTGAAACTCTGAAACCCGAGCATGGGGCGGGTTCGCCGTTTCACGCCTCGATGATCCTGCTCTACCAGGTTATTCAGGTACTTGATCTGGCGAACCTCGATCTTCGGTTTCCCGGCTTTTACCTGCTCTTGGTTGAGCTCGTCGAGTGCCGCTGTGTTAGATCCGCTCTTGTCGATGGTGACCTTATCTGGCATGCCGTTGAGCCGGATAGTCTTTCTGAAAAAACGGAGTGCTGCCTTCTGGTCACGCTTCTTGGTGAGCAGGAAATCCACGGTCTGGCCCTGGGTATCTACAGCTCTATAGAGATAGGTCCACTCCCCTTTGACCTTTATATAGGTCTCGTCCATTCGCCAAGAAGTGCCGCTCACCTTGCGACGTTTACGGTGTTCAGCTTCAAGCTGGGGAGCATATTTCTGAACCCATCGATAGAGTGTTGTGTGATCCAGCTGAATACCCCGTTCTTCCAGAATTTCCTTAAGATCCCGGTAGCTCAAACAGAATCGTAAATACCAGCGAACAGCCTGAAGAATGACATCTTTTGGAAAGTGGCGACCGGAGAAATCCATTTCAGGGTCCATCTTGATAGCAGCAATGGTGAAGATAGTACTATTACTCTTCACCAGCTGGCGAGTTTGCAACAGAACCGTTGCAGAGCCCTCCATTGAGGTGCTAGCCAATGGCTTTGAGAAGGTGGCCAAGCCCCTTGCCCAGGCTACAGAATACGGTTGTACCAATGGCATCAACAATGTTGCCCGCATGGTGCATCAGGTAACCCGGCAACCCGGGCTAACGGGTGTTAAGTTAATCAATACGGGTACACTGCTGATGCTGGGGGGCCGGTTTATGTGGGAGCCAGCGCCTTGTTCTATGCCTATAATTTTTCTACGCTGAGAACGAGCGCTGAGAACGAGTGAGAACGAGGACATCCATAAATCCAGGGTGAAAACTTAATTAAAACGTTGGTCGAATCTATGCGGATAGTAAATTTATGGATGTCCTGTTCCTTTAGTAAATTTATGGATGTCCTGTTCCTTTTCTGTTCCTTTTGATAGTAAATTTATGGATGTCCTGTTCCTTTCCTGTTCCTTTCCTGCTTTGTGGATGTCCTGTTCCTTCCTGTTCCTTCCTTTGTGGATGTCCTGTTCCTTTCTTTTCCTGTTCCTGTTCCTTTCTTCGACCCAATCGAAACCAACATCAGGCACCTAAATGCTGCCTATCTTCTGCCGATTTATCTCGGCGCACTGGATGTCCTATTCCTCTCCTATTCCTCTCTGTCCTATTCCTCTCTATTGAGAACGAGGACATCCATAAATCCAGGGTGAGAGAACGAGGAAAAGAGAACGAGGACATCCATAAATCCAGGGTGAAAACTTAATTAAAACGTTGGTCGAATCTATGCGGATAGTAAATTTATGGATGTCCTGTTCCTTTGCTGTTCCTTTGTGAATGCCTGCCATCAGGGGTCTGTCGTGCCTGGTAATCACGGCAAGCTTTCCGGCTTCTGCAGTACGGGAGAGATCACCCATCCGCTCCCGCAGATCTCTTATACCAAACAACTCCATGGTCTCAATACCTGTCTGATCAT
>NZ_JAVRMB020000050.1:0-14613 GCF_031844845.1 Endozoicomonas sp. | reverse complement strand
TATGAGCCCATTGCAGAAATAATTTCTAATGAAAATCAGGGTTTTCTCAGTCACTATCTGACCGCTTTACTTTTATATGCATCAGGCCAAATGGATACGCTTAAAAAAATAAAATATTGGATAGATAACCCGCCACAATTTTATGAGGGTATGGTTGAAGAGATGAACGATGTTGTCCGTCTTTACGCCAGTGATAAAAAGCATGTCAGGTTTTATGATATGGGGGGCGTTCTGAAAGAAAACAATAATAGACTTGTCCTGAGAGGGGCTGATGATGAATTGATTTCTTTCAGGCTTGAAGATATTTTTAATCAGAATGAAATGAGTCCGCTTCATCTCTATAAGGATGCCTACGACCTGACATCAATTTTATTCGTTGAAGAGATTATTTCATCTATGGGGGAGTATTTTAAAATCAATGTATCAGGCGTTATTAATCAAGCCAGACGCGCTGAACTGATCAGGAGAAGGAAGGTTGTATTTAATGGTCATGTGATGAATAGCATATATTAATATCAATTTTGTAAAAAAAGGGAGTAATCATTATCTGTCTTCCTCAAAGGAGGGGTAATCGCCAGACTGTCAGAGCCCGGCGATTTTATTCAACAGCTAATGGCGGTGCTGTCGACCTTTGAATCAATACATTTCAGGGTGACGACATCATGTAATTTCTGAACCTGAGTCATCAGCAGATGGGCTGGCCGAGTGCTGGAAACTATCATCAATAGCTCAATCCTCTGGCCACAGTTGGAGGGCGTCATGTTCATTTCATCCAGAGTAAACCCCCGGTGTCTGATAACTCTGAGTATCCGCTCAACAACGTCTGGTTGCTTATGGCATTGCATGTGTAACTGGAAACTCATGGGTTTTTCTCCAACATTTCATGGTTAGCGGTATCTGGAGGAACCAGGGGCCAGACGTTTTCCATGGCATCAATGCGAACATGGAGCAGCCATGAACCCTCCATGCTCAACATCTCATCCAGCGCAGGAATAACTTCATCTCTTTGGGTTATGGTTCTGCCGCCAATACCAAAAGCACTGGCCAGAGTGATGAAATCGGGGTTATCAGAAAGGTCGGTTTCACTGTAGCGCCCCTCATAAAACAGCTCCTGCCATTGACGAACCATTCCCAGCCTCTGGTTATCCAGCAACACTATTTTAACAGACAGCTGTCTTCTTCGAATGGTGTTGAGTTCCTGAACATTCATCATGAAAGACCCGTCACCCGATACCAGAACTACAGTGTCGTCTGGTCGGGCCATAGCAGCGCCAATAGCGGCAGGTAATCCAAAGCCCATGGTACCAAGACCACCACTGGTCAAATGGTTGCGGGTGTGATGAAAGGTCATATGTTGAGCAACCCACATCTGATGCTGACCCACATCACAGCTGATAACGGCTTTAGGGGGCAGCCGTTGGGATAACTGGTTCAGTAACAGGGGAGCATAAATATTTTCACCGGGTTTGTTGTACTGCCACTGGTACTCTGTTTTGAGCTGCCGGCAGTAACTGATCCATTCTTTGATGTGTAATGGTCTGGACAGACCCGCCAGTAACCATTGCATGGGCTGGTGTAAGCAGACATCGGCAACCCTGCGCTTGTTAATCTCAGCCGGGTCAATATCAATGTGGATAACTTTTGCATCGGGCGCAAAAGTATCCAGCTTACCCGTAACCCTATCGTCAAAACGTGCACCGACAACCAATAATAAATCACACTCTTGTACCGCAATATTTGCCGCCCGGGTCCCATGCATGCCCAGCATGCCGAGGTAAGACGGATCCTCAGGGTTGACAGCGCCAAGCCCTTTGAGCGTGCATACGCTGGGTACTCCGGTAACTTCCAGAAATTGTCGCAGCTCTTCGATGGCATTAGCCATGCCAGCGCCACCACCAATGTAGGCGACAGGGCGAGATGATGCTTTGATCAGTCCCAGGGCTTGCTGCAGGTTTTCACTGTCTGTTTTTTCTGGCTGAAAAATGTTGGTTATCAGATCAAGGGGTGGATGCCAGTGAGTCAGACCCTGCTGAATATCTTTGGGGATATCCACAAGCACCGGGCCAGGGCGACCTGAGCGGGCCAGAGTAAATGCCTGGTGAAGGGTTTGGCACAGAGCTTCAGGCTCTGTGACCAGAAAGCTGTGTTTGGTGCAGGCCATGGAAAGCCCAAGTATATCAATCTCCTGAAAGGCATCCGTACCAATGGAGGCTGTGGACACCTGCCCGGTAATGGCAACAATCGGGACGGAGTCCATCATTGCATCTGCCAGAGCGGTAACCAGGTTCGTTGCTCCAGGGCCAGATGTAGCGATACAAACCCCCATTCGCTGGCTTGATCGCGAATAGCCAATAGCAGCAAAGCCAGCCCCCTGCTCATGACGACAGAGAAGGTGTTCAATGGGGGCATCAAAAAGTGCGTCATACAGCGGCATAATAGTGCCACCGGGGTAACCAAAAACGGTATCAACACCGTGGTGAATCAGGGTCTTTACAATCGCTTCAGCGCCATTCATATCGACTTACCCCCGGCTGCCAGGTTCTACGGGTAATCGCCACAGATAGAATGACAGGGAGGGTAATGACAGATAGAACGATCAGGTTGAGCATGGTTTATCTCCTTTATCTCAGATATAAAAAAACCCCCGGACCTTTCGGTGCGGGGGTTTTATGGATACTGTTTGTTCAGCCCACAAAGCCACCCGCGGTGATAATAATCACTACGTGTAAAATGACTAGTTGGTTATGGGCTAAAGGCATAGTTCTTTTGTCAGATCTAAATAATTAACGTATAGCTTTATAGCACAGCATTATTTAGCAGGCCAATGGTTTAAGGGCGTCGTAACAAAACATCAACTGCTCTTAAAAAGGCTGATTAACAAAGATCCGGAAAAAGGTCTCTTCCGCACTACTGGCAATCTCGGTTCTCACGGTGACACCTTCCACTTGAAAACGAATGCCACCGCCAAAGCTGGTTTTCATATCCTGATGCAACTCCTGAAAGTCGAAGTCATCAGCAACTCTTCCTGTATCCATAAACAGTGTCCACTGCCACCAGGGAATATCATAAAGTGGGCCAATAATGGGCATATCTTCCAGTGGTTGCCACTTTGGCATCATACGGTATTCAAGGCTGTAGGAAACGGCAGATCGACCATAAAACCGGTCAGAGCTGTATCCTCTGAGTTTGTCCCAGCCACCCAGGTTAATGCCAGCAAAGGAGGGTGCACGTCGGAAGACGTCTTCTCCATTAATGGTGGTTGTATCGTTCCATGTAGGGGTGTCAGCAACCCAGGCGTTAAATGCCAGTACCTGTTGATTCATCAGGTCATTGCTGCCCAGACTGAAGAACTTGCTGAATTCAAACTCAACCGTAGACCAGTCCGGGCGATCTTCACTGCCCCAGTCATAGGTATATGTGAATGATGTTCGGCTCCCCCGGGTTGGTAAATGGCTGGAGTTACGATTGTCGTATTCCAGCACCAGGCGAATACCGGCTGATTGATCGGCTTCATGCTCCGGTTGGAAATTATCAAGTCTCTGGCTCATGTAGTATGGCTGTAGTTCCAGAGAGGTTATCCCGGTGGTCATTGGATTCCAGAGGGTTTTACTGCTGTTATACCCTCTGGCCTTTTTGGCCATGGCAGCAAGGGCTCCATCCCTGCCATCACCAATCGGTAAAGTGTATTGGAAGTGAACCTGATAGTGCTGCTCACGCCCACCCGTGCGCACTGCATTTTCCAGGCTGGAATCATTGCTGCCTGGCTCCTCATGGGGATAGCCCGGGTTTCCGGGTATGAAGTAGTTGGTTTCAGTGAGGCTGGATTCAAGAACGCTGAAATCTATCTGCAGATGGTCAAGGCCTGGTACCATCACATTATACAGTCCGAGGTAGCCCATTTTGGTGCCATTGTTTGATCCGATCACAGTACCAAACAGTGTCATCTGTGGTTGTCCCAGTCCTTTCACGACACCAGCTCCGCCAAGAGCCAGTCCCCAGTCTTCGGAACTGAAAAGAAAGGGTACTCCAATGGCTTCCCGGTAGTACGGCTCAGATTCGCTATTGGTTGGATCATCAGCCCATATAAAGCTGCTATTCAGTAAGGTAAGTAACCCCAGAGTCAGTGTTCTTCTTATTCCAATCATTCTGAAAATAAATTCCTGATATCCCTAAACGGGTATTCCTGGCAATAGCTGGACTTATTTAATAGCCAAGTTTATTGGTTTTTTTGTCTTAAAAGTGTCATCAGCTATTGAATACTGTCAGTGGAGGCTGATGTTATGACTGGTATTATAAATATTCAGCAGAATTCCTGAATACGGTATTGCCTCAGTTTACGTGGGCTTTAAAATGGCGAGCTGTTTTTCAGGGGCATGATCATGAAAGGCCAGGCTGACACGAAACCTATTTTTCTCGATCTGGATAATATCCGGCAGCAGTTTCCTTTGTTGTCGCGAAGGGTACATGACCATCCACTGATTTATCTGGATAACGCCGCAACCACCCAAAAGCCTGAGTCAGTTATTGAATCAGTTGATCGTTATTACCGGGAGCAGAATGCCAATGTTCACCGGGCTGCACATTTTCTCAGTGCCTGTAGCACCCATGCTTTCGAAGCCGCCAGAGAATCCGCTCGCCACTTTATTAATGCTCCCTTTGCCGAAGAAGTGATCTGGACAAGGGGAGCCACAGAAGCCATTAATCTGGTGGCTAACAGCTGGGGCAGAAGCCAGTTGCAGGAAGGGGATGAGATTGTACTGAGCCGCCTGGAGCATCACGCCAATATTGTTCCCTGGCAGTTACTGGCTGAGGCTACCGGTGCAATTATCAGGGTGATTGACCTGGATGAGTCTGGCAACCTGGATCTACAGCAATATCAGCAGCTGCTTTCAAAGAAAACCCGGCTGGTGGCTATTGCCCATATCTCTAACGCCATTGGTACGATTTTACCCGTGAAGGACGTCATTAAACGTGCTCACGAAGCGGGTGCCCTGGTGCTGGTGGATGGCTCTCAGGCTGTGGCTCATCAAAGAGTCGATGTTCAAGACCTGAACGCTGACTTTTATGTGTTTTCCGGGCATAAGGTTTATGGGCCCACGGGAATCGGTGTCCTCTATGGTCGTCGGGAGTTGCTGGAAAGTATGCCGCCCTGGCAGGGTGGCGGGGAAATGATAGAGCGGGTCAGCTTTTCCGGCACTAGCTTTAATACTCTGCCTTTTAAGTTTGAAGCTGGAACGCCAAATATCGCCGGTGCTATTGGTTTGGGTAAAGCCCTGGAATTTGTGTCTGGTATTGATTCAAATGCCATGCACTCTCATGAAGGCCAGTTGCGCAGGCTGGTGGAAGAAGGGTTAACCACTATTAACGGCATTCGTCTTATTGGTCAGGCAAATCATAAGGCACCTGTTGTGTCATTTGTATCCAGTCACCATCACAATCAGGACATGGGGCTGATGCTTGATCAGCAGGGCATTGCGGTAAGAACCGGACACCACTGTGCCATGCCATTAATGGAAAGTCTTAATCTCAATGGTACCGTCAGAGCTTCTTTTGCCATCTATAACACCGTGACAGAAGTTAGTGCATTTATTACTGCCATGGAAAAACTTCATCATTCTACTGTTTATTCCATGGATCAAAGCGCAGAAAGTCTTAAACAATATGAACATGTAGCAAAAGACGACGCTGCCGTTGTTGGTAAAGCACTGACTCAGGAAACAGGTAGTTTGCCAGAGATTTTTCGTAATCAGGCTCCTGATCTTGAAGCGATCACTGCACGTTTGAATGGACTGTCTGGCTGGCAGGAACGGTATCGTCAGATTATGTTGCTGGGCAAGGCGTTGCCGGTTTTATCCGGGCAGTGGAAGAGTGACGAGGCTCGACTGCATGGCTGTGAAAGCAGTGTCTGGCTCCATTATCATTATGACGATGAGACCATGCAGCTGTATTTTATTGCGGACTCTGATGCCAGAGTTATACGGGGACTGATTGCTATTGTACTGGCCGTTTTCTCGGGTAAAACGCCAGAAGATATTGAGGGGGAAGATATTGAACAATGGTTCCGTGATCTGGATCTATTCAACCATCTGAGCCCATCCCGTGGAAATGGACTCAAGGCTATTGTCAAAGAGATTCAGGCGATTGCCCACCGTTATCGTTAATGAACGCTACCCGTTTCCCGCTTGCGCTTTTGCGGGCAGCGGGCAGCGGGCAGCGGATAGCGGGCAATGGCCTTATTTAGTTAACTTCTCAATGATGCGTGCCGCGGCAACAAAGCCAAATGTGGCGGTGACCGCAGTGGCTGCTCCAAAACCACTGGAACAGTCCATTTTCATTGATCCCTCACCGGATGGCTTGGTCTGGCAGACCGTACCATCAGCCTGTGGATAAACAGCCTGCTCAGTAGAAAACACACAATCAACGCCAAACTTTCGTTTGATATTTTTACTAAAGCCGTGACGGTCGCGAAGCTGATTGCGAACCTTTCTCGCCAGCGGATCGTGCCAGGTTTTGGTCAGGTCGATGACCTGAATCTGGGTCGGATCCATCTGTCCACCGGCACCACCGGTGGTAATTATTTTGATCTTGTTCCGTTTGCAGTGGGCGATCAGTGCGGCTTTGACCCGGAAGCTGTCGATGGCATCCAGAACATAATCAAACTCATGGGTGATGAGTTCCTGAAGATTATCTTCCGTAATAAAGTCTTCGATGGTCTGGCACTGGCACTCTGGATTAATCTGTGCGATTCGTTCTGCAATCACTTCGACTTTCGAGCGACCAATAGTATCGGTCAGTGCGTGGAGCTGGCGATTGGTATTGGTAATGCAGATGTCATCAAGATCAATCAGTGTGATTTTACCCACAGCCGTTCGGGCCAAGGCTTCTGCTGCCCAGGAACCGACACCGCCAATGCCAATGACGCAGACATGGGAGTGGCGGAGTTTTTCAACAGCTATAGTGCCGTACAAACGGTGAACACCGCCAAAGCGATTATTAAAGCTGTCGTTATTGCTGACGGTGGCCGCTGACATGGATGTGAGTCTCATGAAAAATGCAGGCGATTATAATACTAGAAAATCTTTTGGTCTAAGTAACCCCGATATTGTCTGTTTGCGAAGCAGGATGATTCACGAATCTTCAGTCAGAGCGATAATTTCCTGATGCCCTCGTACGGGCGCTATTTTTAGACAGCCCCGGTGAAGGGGCTGAGAATCGTATTCATGCTACTGGTTTTGAAGTCAGAGCACTATATCTATGTCCTGATTGTTGAGAAGAACTGGGTTTTTGCATCTCTATAGCTTCTGGTGGAACACCATTACTATCATGATCAGCATCATTAATTTCTTCTAGAGTATCCAATGCACACTGAATAACAGAACACTGAATAATATGCTGATTCACAGGTTGATCTTTACAATAAGACCTAAGTTTATCGATAACGGCTGCTCGATCATCCTCAGGATGACAACGTTTAATTGTTAGAGCTCTCAATGCACACTGGATATCATGATTATCACTCTCAGTAAAGTCATTCTTAGCGTTAGTGCTAATAAGGCCACCATCATGCAGATTATTGATCAGCTGGTTTAAATGTTCTTGAGGTAGAGGCTTGAAAGGCGGTGAATTATCTCTTTGCATGACACCTGATTTGTACAAGATCGCAGAACCTATGGCGATCAGAGATAAAACAAAAGGTAACGCGACTTTCAATGTGTGTGGATGAGGTTTGCAACAGTTTTTAAATAGCTCGCCGTTTCTGTTAAGACTGCAGAAATTATATGTGTCAGCCCAATGTGAGCAATTAATGGCTGCGACTTCCGTATATTCCGCTAAAAGGCCAGCAGTTGTATTTATGGCCTCTGAAAATGTCGGTGTAAGGCTTGTTGCCGGAGGTATTTGGCTGAACACATATCCTGTAGCCACTACAATGGCAGCTGTACGATTGCTTATGGATCTGGCCAATGCAGCAGATGCCGTACCCAAAAAGTTAAACGTGGATCCTAAAGGATTGGGCAATTGAAGCCCTCGCCTACCCCATGATGATTTCTGGAGGGGGGGCGTATTCGTTGGTGAATTAAAATGCGGCGTAGCATTATGAGAGAGAGCTGGTACAGCGGCAAAACCCATGACCGAATGCCTCATTAGAAAGTCGTTAAATTTATCTTAGTGGTCACAGTTCAGTAAAATAACAAATCATTAAAGGATGTGACCCCATGACCGTCAGTAATTCAATAGACTGAATTTTCGGGGTTATGCATAACGGGATTGTTGCATTGATTCCACCTATTACCGTAACCATAGGTCGCACAAGGCTATTCGCGATAGAAAACAGGACACTTTGTTATGTATAACTACGGAATATTCAAGAAGATCCTAGACTAGAGAAGGTAGATGGTAAACTTTCTAATAATAAAATTTATTCATAAGGAATTATCCTCGAATAAAATCCGCAATAAGGAACAGTTGAAATAAGAAACAACAAACGCAAGAAGCCGTTCTACACTGTTGTGCGGGTTTTTAAAGTCGCGATAGCGCAATTGCTTCCCTGTTTTCAGAGAAATGTTGTCAGCAGAGAAGTTAGTGGGTCTGTTTCTGGAAAGAACTGATTAGCAAGATAGCTGGCTATCAGTGCAAAGACGCTAAAGTCATAGTATTCCAGTAACCCTTCAGGGGAGGTTATCCAGACAAGCCTGGTACCATTGATCTTTCTGGCCATCTGGCTCATGCACTAGAGTAACTACGGTTTTATTAACCCAATGCTGATGCGAGTACATGAGGAGAGTAAGGCTTCTTTTAATATCTCTGTGGTGATTTTTGGCTGGATTACCACGGGTGCCCACGGTTTCTTCAGTGCAGACTTTATTGCTAATCATGCACAACATTTGACGTCTGAGTGGCTGAGCTTTGCGATTTTTACTTGGTCATTGGTTGGTGTCTTTATTTTACATGGTGACCATGGCGGATCTTGTTCCCCGGGCATTGGCAACTCATCGCTGGTATAAAAAGCAGTTTGAAGATTACCCGCAAAATCGCAAGGTACTTATTCCTTTCCTGATGTAGCCGTTATCCGTTACCCGAAAAAGCAGTCTTATCTTTTTCGGGTAACGGGCGGAGGGAAACGGACAACGGTCTTAACCGTGGTTCTCCTTGGTCAGTTCCGCTATCTCTTTCAGGCGTTCCAGCACTTTCTGATTGATGGAGCCTTTTGGATAATTACCTTTGCTGTTGATGGTTCCCGGGCGGTGGCCTGTTAACAGCTCAAGGGCTTCTTCAACGTGTGAAACGGCATAAACATTGAATTTCTTCGCTTTAACCGCATCCACTACTTTGCTGTGAAGCATCAGATTGCGAACGTTAGCCCGAGGAATAATGACGCCCTGCTCACCGGTCAGTCCCCTGGCATTACAGAGATCAAAGTACCCTTCAATTTTCTCATTCACACCCCCGATAGCCTGAACCTCGCCATGCTGGTTCATAGAGCCGGTAACGGCATAGCACTGTTTGATGGGCGTGTCCGTCAGCGCTGAAATCAGACAGCAGAGTTCTGCCATTGAAGCACTGTCGCCATCTATATAGCCATAGGACTGTTCCATGGCGAGGCTGGCAGAAATCGCCAGGGGAAACTTCTGGGCATAGCGACTACCAAGGTAGCCCGTGAGTATCATTACACCTTTCGAGTGGATGGCCTGACCAAGAGAAACTTCCCGCTCAATATCCACAATGCCCTGACTGCCAGGATAGACCGCACAGGTAATACGGGCTGGAGACCCAAAGCAGGCATCACCCACAGAGAGTACGGTTAAACCATTGATCTTACCGATCTGATCGCCGTCAGTATCAATCAGGATGCAGCCTTCGAGCATGTCCTCAAGAATTTGCTGGCTAACCCGGCCAGTCCGCACGGCCTTGGCTTCCAGCGCCCGGTCGATATGGTCATGGTTGATTTTTCGGCCATTGACGCTTCGACGAATAAAATCCGCCTCAGCCAGCAAATCAAAGAGTTCGCCAATTTTGGCAGAGAGCTGCGTTTGATTTTCGGTCATTCGGGAACTTTGCTCGACCATTCGGGCAACCGCCGATGCAGAGAGCGGTGGATAGTTCTCATCATCCGCACGATTTTTCAGCAGTTGGGCAAAGGCCTGAATGGTTTCCGGGGCTCGGGGCAGCTGGTCATCAAAATCCACCAGTACCCGAAACATCTCGTGAAAGTCCGGATCCAGCTGCTGAAGGATGTAATAAATATCCCGGGAGCCAACAAGAACCACCTTGACATGGAGTGGAATAATCTCAGGGGTTAATGTGATGGTATTCATCAGCCCCATCTCGGAATAGGGCGATTCAATTTTCAGCTGCTGTTCTTTCAGTGAACGCTTCAGCGCTTCCCAGACAAAGGGCTCTTCCAGGAGTTTGTTGGCATCCAGTAACAGGTAACCACCATTGGCCTGATGCAATGAGCCAGGACAAATTTGACGAAAATTGGTCACCAGAGCGCCCATCTCACTGGCATATTCAATTCGGCCGAAGAGGTTTTTGTAGTTGGGGTGCGATTCGTAGATAACCGGAGCAGCGGCATCATTTTTATGGCCAACGACCAGGTTAGGGGAGTACAGCTCTTCAAGAGCCGAACGTTTACTGGCGTCTTCCTTTGATTCCATGGCGCGCTCATCGGCCAGGTACTCAATGACAGTACGATGCAGGTGCTGCTTTACGGCTTCCAGATAATCCAGGATGTTCTGTTCTTTGCCATACTTTTTCAGCATGGGTTTCAACAGTGGGGCCAGAGCCTGGTCGATCGTATCCTGATTCAGGTCTTGTAATTTCTCATTGGATTCTCTTTTCCATTGAGGTAACTCAACCAGAGACTCATTCAGTCGGGTTTCCAGTTCACTGATGTCGTTGTTGAATTTCTCCCGTTTTTTATCCGGCAATTGGGCAAATTCGGTTTCGTCCATGGCTTTGCCGCCAGACATTGGCGTGAAACTCAAAGAGCTGGTATCACGATATAGCGCGATATCTCTTTTCAGGGCTTCCTGCTCAACCTGGTCAATGGCCTGATCGTAGCGTTTGTTAAAGTTGCGCTCGATGGCGCTTTTCTTGTGTTGATAAGTGGGATTTTCAAAGGCGGCCGGGAACGTCATCAGCAGCTTATCAATGAAGCTCTCAAAGTCTTTCTGCAGATCGCTGCCCAGACCTGCTGGCAGTCTCAGGGCTTTGGGTTCACGGGGGTTATCAAAGTTGCTGACGTAGGCCCAGTCATCAGAGGATGCCTGCTGTTTGGCTTCTGTCTCAAGATATTTACGGAGGTAGGACATCCGGCCTGTTCCGGGTTCACCCATCACATAGATGTTATAGCCGGAACGGTGCATGGCGACACCAAACTGAATAGCACTGGTGGCTCGCTCCTGACCAAGGATACCGACGTAGTTTTCCAGCTCTTCTGTGGACTTGAAACCCAAATCCTTCACTGGTTGTTTAGCAATCAGCTGATTCGCTGTTAGTTTGAGTTTTTTCACAAGTCTTGCCATTTCCCGCAAAGTGCTTACAGAGTGGGAGTTCCGTGAAGCAATGGTGGTCGAAGATCTTCTTTTACCGCTTCTATAGTACCCTTATTAAAAAGGTTTGTCGGCCTTGAGACCCGTGTGTTGATCTGACGATCAGGAAATTGCATAGTGATTTAAGTGTTATTAGAGGTTGCAGAGTTTTTTATGAACTTCTGGAAAAAATGGTTGTCTATTCCCCTGTTTGTTTTTACAGCGAGTGCTTTTTTTGTAGCAAGGCAAGGGTTTGCATCAATTGATGGTGACCTCGATCAGTTGATAGCGACGTTACCACCTGGCCATATCCACTCAATTAAAGTGATCGAGGCTGAAACCGGTAAGGTTCTGTTTGATCGTAACAGTCGCTTTAACTTGTTGCCTGCGAGTACTGTTAAGGCCATTACCGCTATCTCTGCCTATCGGGCTTTGGGAGAAGATTACCGGTACACAACGTCATTATTGAGCGAAAAGTCCGTCTCTGAAAAGAGAGCTAAACAGCGGGTTTATTCTGGGGATCTTGTATTATCGTTTTCTGGTGACCCCTCCCTTACCCGCACTGATATTGGTGATTTGCTGGAGAGCCTTAATAAAGAAGGGATAAAAGTTATCCAGGGAGATATCTGGCTTGATGGTTCTATATATGATGGTTATCCAAGAGCCGGTGGTGCCAGCTGGGATGATCATAACATCTGTTTTGCTGCGCCGGTCAGTGCCATGATATTGGATCGTAACTGCTTTTTTGGCTGGCTGGAGCCGGCTGAAAAAGAAGGTGGGCGAGCTCGAATGGTTTATGACGAACCTGAATGGTTACTTTCAATTGATAACCAGATAGAAACCCGTGAACCTCAGGCCAATGAGCTAAACGGCTGTGTTCAGGAAGTGTGGCCATCATCCAATCATGAGTATCGACTTGAAGGCTGTATTGAGCCCAACACTAAACCCATGCGTATGGCATTTTCTGTGCGTGATCCTGAGCGGGCAGCTGCCCGATATGTTGAGTCTTTCCTGAAGGAGAATAACATCCGCCTTAAAGGTCGGGTGCTGACCGGAAAGCCTCAGGGGGAATTCACCCGGGTTATTGCCCGTCATCTGTCTGAGTCAGTGCCCGATCTGTTACAACCCGTGCTGGATGAGTCTGACAATTTATATGCAGACAGTCTCCTGAAAACCATTGGCCGATCTGTGAATGGTGAAAGGGGATCTTTTTTCTCAGGCACAGAAGCGGTTTTGGCCATGTTAAGGGAGGAGGGTGTTGATCTGACCAGAAGCAGGCTGGTGGATGGTTCAGGGTTATCTCGCTATAACCTGTTGAGTGCCAATGATTTCACCAGTGTTCTGCAAACCGGCTGGAAAAACTGGGGAGAGGATGCGCCCTGGCTGGCCGATCGGGAAAATGAACGTCGCTGGTTGAAGACCGGGTACATGAGCGGGGTGAACAATATGGTGGGGTATGCGTTTCCTGAGGAACAGTCTCCGCTGATTTTTGCTGTATTGCTCAATGGGCTCAGGCCACTTCAGCCAGCCACAGGTGAAGATATAAGAGCCTTTCATAATGATATTAGACAGTTTCATCGGGCGTTTATTGACCGGCTTGCGTATCCATAGCCGTTACTACAGGAGACTGTTGCAACGGGTTTAATCCTTGGGAAACAGAGGTGTTGTGTCATTTTCAATACGGTAATTACCTGTAGCGAAACAGGCAGAATCATCCCAGTCAAGATTATATGACTCATTAGTATCAGCGTTGTCGTCAGAAAAATCGGGTGCGGTGCCTGTTGATTGTTTTGATTTTTCCTTGCAGGGAGAAATGTTTTTAGATGAGCTTGCCGCCTCAGGTGCGCCGGGAATTATGACTATACAGACGGGTAGCTTCTTCTCTTTTAAAATATTTTTATCAGCATCAGGAACACTATCAGCGATTAAAAGGTCGCGCCACAATTCATTATTTCGTTCATGTAAAGCAACATACTTTCTATCATTTTTGGCTGGGTCATCAGCATCATGAAAAAACAATTCATAAGTGAAAGGCGAGTTGTTCTTTAAAATATCAACTCTCTGTTCATGTGTTGCAATGTCGGTTAACAGTCTTCTTGTAAAAGGCTTTATTTTCTTTTGTTTCTCCAGGGATTTAATGTAATCAAGGGTTTTTGCTGGATCATTAAAATCAGGTAGTCCAGTTAACTGAGTCTTGATAAAGGACTTCACTTTTGAAATCCGCTGGTTGAAAGTGAGCTTTTTTGTATTTGTTGGTGGGGGTTGGTCTGCTTGTCTACCGGTTTTATCTAAATTAGTGGGAGTACTAAAAGTATGGTAAATAGCTCTGCCGTTTTGAAACCCTAGTTTTGGGTCTTTATTGTCCTGTAGTTCACTCGGGATATGGTCATCGCCATCTTTATATGTCGTAGTTACACCGGAGATGTCCATGATGATTACTCTCTCTCTATATATATGTACGTTTGGATCATTCATTTATCGATAAAGTTCCCGAAATGACTGCTGCAATGAGCATTCAGGGAGCAGGTTATTTTTCAGTCCAAATATGCAGGCAGTAGATGGGGGCCGGGAAATAGTCGATTACGCATGAAAAATGCGCCAATGAACCAGACTTGTGAGATGGTGTTATCAGTTTGGTGTTGAGAAAAATCTGTGAAATTTCAAACCACACCTCTGAGGTATAAGCAACGCAGCCGCATTTCTTGTCGGTTAGTTTTGCATGTTTCGAAATTAAAACCTTGATCTTCAGGGCTCCCTCTTTATAATACGGCCCTCTTCCACGACAGATGTGATGTCGGGACAGCGAAACGAAAGTTCATTGCTGACAGGGGAGAACGATTTGAAAAACGGTTGCTCATCTTATGAAGAGAATGGCTGGTTGACAAATCAACGGGGTGCGGTAATATGCGCCTCCACTGACACGGCCCGAGCGGCAACGTTGGTGAGTTGGAAAGCTTCTTTCTTCTACGGCTTTTTAGTGAAGAGAATCGAGCCTTGACAACGAAAGCTGCTTCGGTATGATAGCGGCTCGCTGATCGGCACCATCGCCGATTGGAGATTAAGTCTCAACGACTTGATCAGG
>NZ_JAVRMB020000049.1:0-7279 GCF_031844845.1 Endozoicomonas sp. | reverse complement strand
GCTTCCGGCCATTTTCTGGCAAATTCAAACTCAATGGCATGGGTGTCGGTCAGGCAGTCGACACGACGGCCATCCTCCATGCGTATCTCCATTCTGCCTTTCACTCCCAGGCACCATACCTCCTGATACCAGGCTTCTACCGGAGCGGCTTGTGCTCCGGGGAACGGGCAGAGCAAGAGGCAGGTTAAAATAATTCCCGGATACTGATTGATGGCGGCGTGGTTGTCAGGAGTAATGGTGTCGATCATGGCTGTGTTCATTCTGTTAACTTAACTCCTTGCATCGGCTTTTATATCAAGTACCCAACCCTTTGAAGTCATTTTCAGGAAAATATCAGTAATTATGGCTCTCTTGTCAGTGTTTAAACGGTGGGGGAATTATTTAAATAGATCACTGTCCAGGTATTCAGGTGTCCGTGGTGGATTCCCGCCTTCGAGGCTGTCGCAAAACCCTCGTTCCCACGCTCTGCGTGGGAATGCATACGGATCTGGCCGCATGTAGAGAAACCTCTCCTTGCCCGAATCTTCGGGGGTTTCAGGCTGGTTATTCACTTGTGGCGAGTACGGTATGCATTTCCACGCAGAGCATGGGAACGAGGTTTTCGGAGGCTTTTGCGACAGCCGCCTTCGCGGGAAAGGCGGCAGTGGGAATGACGGAAGGCTGGTATTTTCTACCATGCCACCTCCCTAAAGGGATAAAGCAGACGGCATATACATAAATCCGTCTGCTGCTAATCTCGGGGTTTACTTGAACCCGCGAGCTTTCAGCAGGGCTGCTTTAAAATCAACCTCGACATCTTTGGCAATACCCGGAATCATCGCATCCGGTGCTTCACCCTTCATTTTCAGGTGATAGATCAGCAAATCGTCAGTTACTTCGTTCAACGGGCCCTTGTGGTCAGCTTCTGCAGCCAGGGCTTCAATAATCTGGACCAGATTCAGGTGACCCTGTTTTTGCCATTCGGGAGTGAGAAGTTCGACCAGTTCGTTTATTCGGTGACAGCTCATACATCAGTACTCAATAAGGTCGGTTCAATTAATAGATGATGTTCTTAATATCATCATCTTTACGATCCAGGTAATGGCAGGACTGGATGCGCCGAATGGTGCGGGATTTTCCACGAATAACCAGAGTTTCTGTGGTTGCCATATTGCCCTTGCGCGTAATGCCCTGGAGAAGATCCCCTTTAGTGATACCGGTGGCGGAAAAGACTACATTGTCAGAGCTGGCCATATCGTTCAGGCGTAACACTTTACCCGGTTCAACGCCCATTTCCCGACATCTTTCCAGTTCAACCCTGCCGGCCTCGATATTTTCTGGTGTTTCGCCCTTGGCCTGCTCTCTGGTGAGCAGGCGAGCCTGCATATCACCCCCGAGTGCCCGGATAACCGCTGCGGAGATAACGCCTTCAGGTGCACCACCCACGCAGTACATAAGATCGACTTCGCTGTCTGGCATGCAGGTCAGAATGGAGGCTGCAACGTCGCCATCAGGAATGGCAAACACCTTGACGCCCATATTCTGCATCATGGTGATAGCGGAATCGTGCCGGGGTTTGGCCAGGGTGATGACCACCAGACTTTCGATGGGTTTATGCAGTGCCCGGGCGACGTTTTGGATGTTTTCTTTCAACCCGAGATTCAGGTCAATAATACCAAAGGCTCCGGGGCCACAGACCAGCTTTTCCATGTACATGTCGGGGGCTTTAAGAAACGAACCTTTCTCGCCGGCGGCCAGTACCGCAATCGCATTATTCTGCCCCATGGCAGTCATGCGGGTGCCTTCAATGGGGTCTACGGCTATATCAATGCTTTCCCCGGTGCCTGTCCCTACTTTTTCGCCGATATACAGCATGGGGGCTTCATCAATCTCACCCTCACCGATAACGATCTGTCCATCCATCTCGACCTTGTTCAGCATGACGCGCATGGCTTCAACAGCAGCGCCATCGGCCGCATTTTTATCACCACGTCCAAGCCATTTGTAGCCTGCCAGGGCGGCAACTTCGGTGACTCTTGAAAATTCGATTGCCAGTTCGCGTTTCATAACTCTGCCGGGCAGCCTCAGTCGTTAATAGTGGCGGCTACTTTATCAGTACACATTACTTTTTGGGAGTGATTATCCGTTTGAATAGGCAGTAATATTAGCGATTCAATTCGCTTTTATCTTTTTCCGAGTTGTTGTAGATATCAGGCGAAATGTATCAGTTCTGATACATTAGTCTCAGCTCTGTAAAGCCGCTATCCCGACAGTCGTGTTATCCGCATACTATTTGTCAACGTCTTGCAAGCAGCCACGATTCAACTCCCTCTACCACAAATATCGTCAATGCTCAGGGCAAACCCTCTACCCATTCAGCTGATAAGAAGGCCCTTTATGGCCAGCCGGACCTACGACATTTTCTTTTTGCGGTCTCGCCGCTATTTACCGGTATTAATGGTTGCTGCCATGCTCGGTGGCTGTTCAACTCAGGCTACCATTAACCAGCCAGTGACCCATCTGCCAGAACAGTTTTCTCTTGCCGGGCAACAACAGATTCAGCCCCGGCAACAACAGTGGTGGTTATCATTCTCCGATCCCCAACTGGAACAACTGATGGCTCAGGCGCTGGATAATAACTTCAGTCTGAAAGCCAGTGCAGCCAGGGTAAAACAGGCGGAAGCCCTGGCAAAGCAATCCGGTGCTTCGCTATTACCTTCATTAAGTGCGACAGCGGATGGTGGTCGTACCTTCCGGCCCGGTCCGGACAGTGACAATGTTCAGCTGGGCCTGAAAGCCAGTTATGAAATTGATCTGTGGTCAAGATTGGAGGCGGTAGAAGAGGGCGCTGAACTGGATTACCAAGCCAGCCGGCAAGATCTTGAAATGGCTGCTCTCACGATTTCTGCCGAGGTGGCCGATCGCTGGTATGCCCTTCTGACTCAGCAGGCATTGGTAAAACTCTATCAGAGTCAGCTGCAAACCCTGAATGATCAGAAGGTGATTATTGATCTGCGTTTTCAAAATGGTCAGGGTAACTCGGAAGATGTGTTGCAACAGCAGCAGCAGCTTGAAAACCTGGATGCCCGGTTAATGGTTGCCCGCAGTGAGCAGCAGATTATCCGGCAGCAGTTGGCGGTACTGCTGGGTCAATCGCAGTTGGCTGATCCCTCTTGGAATGAGGGGCTGAGCGATGGCTTGCCTGACCTTTCGCCACTGCCCGATGTCGGTCTACCCGCCGATGTGGCTTCTCGCCGTCCGGATCTCCGGCAGGCCTGGCTGGAATTGCAGAGCAAACAGCAGGGTCTGATTGTGGCTGAGGCTGACCGGTTGCCACAAATCCGGCTCAGTGCCTCACTGCTCTCCGCCAGTAACGACCTGTCGGTACTGGTTGATGACTGGGCCACTAACCTGGCCGCCAGTCTGACGGCACCGCTGTTTGATGGTGGCCAGCGCCGGGCTGAAGTTGAACGCCAGCAGGCGGTTGTCGAAGAATCCATCAACCGTTATTCACAGAAAGTGCTGGAGGCTTTTGCTGATATTGAAACGGCCCTGAACCGGGAGTTCTCTCAGCAGGATCAGCTGGACAGCATAACCCTGCAACTGTCACTGGCGGAACAGACAGAGGCGATTAAATGGGCCCGCTATGGCAATGGAGGTACTTCGTTTCTTGAGGTGCTGTCCGCCCAGAAAAGCCGTCTGGAGCTTGAGCAGCAACAAGTAGAAAGCCATGGACAACTATTGGCTAACCGAATCACGGTTCACCGGGCGATTGCCGGCGATTTTGGTTTTTACACTGAAAGTGCCGACCGTAGCGCTTCAACTACCGATTTAGGAATTGTTCTGAAATAAGCTCCTTGTTTTTAACTCGGAGATCAAATTCGTCACTTACTATCAGGACAATTTCGTAAATAACATGACTAACAAAAATCCTTCCGGGGCTTCACAATGACACAGCAACACGCCGCTACGCCCGGTCTGTCCAGAAAACTGTTTAAAATCAGCCTGCCGGTACTGGTGCTGACAATAGCTGGACTGGTGGCCTGGCAGATAACCGCTTCTTCTCCCAGGGCCCACCGTCGGGCACCAGAGGCCCAGCCCCGGCTGGTGGAAGTTCAACCGGTGACCCGTGAGGATATCCGGGTGACCATCAGTGGATTGGGTACGGTGATCGCCAGCCGCAAACTGACGCTTTACCCGGAAGTGTCCGGACAAATCAGACAGCTGCGGGATAACCTGTTGCCGGGCAGTCAGGTTCGTCAGGGAGAAACGCTGGTTCGAATTGATGTGGCCGAGTATGAGATTCAGCGACAGAAACAGCAGGCGGAAGTCGCCCTTGCGGAGGCAGAGCTGCAGAAGGAAAGGGGACAGCAGGCCATTGCCCGTCAGGAGTATGAACTGATTGGTCGCACATTGTCTCCGGCCCAGGAAGCCCTGGTGCTGCGCCAGCCCGAACTGGCCTCCGCCAAAGCTCGTCTGGTTCAGGCTGAAGCGGCCCTGGCACAGGCAACGCTTGCGCTTGAGCGCACCCGCATCAAAGCCCCTTTTAATGCCCAGGTTACTCAGCGTTCGGTGGAAACCGGCAGTCAGGTCAGTACCGGGTCGGCTCTGCTGGATATTGTGGCTACGGATGAATTCTGGCTGGAACTGGAGGTTCCGGTTGAGCAGTTACGCTGGCTGGAGTTTGGTGAACAGGGCAGTCCCGTTACACTGACCAGTCCCGGATGGCAGAAGGGAGAGCGTACCGGGCGTCTGCTGTCGCTTTCCCCGGAGTTGAACAGTGGTTCCCGCATGGCAAAAGTGATGGTGGCTATTGATGATCCTCTGGCGCTTAAGCCTGAAAACAAAGCAGCGCCAAAAGTTCTTTTGAACGATCTGGTTCGGGCTGAAATCGCTGGCAAAGCAGTGAAACTGGCTGTGGTGATTCCTGATGCACAAATCCATAACGGCAATCAGGTGTGGCTCTATCGCCAGGACCAGACTCTGGAAATCCGCACCATCATCCCGATTTACCGGGATGCCAGCAAAGCCATTGTTGCTGAAGGCCTGAGCAGTCATGACCGGCTGGTGGTTTCTGCGCTTACCGCACCGGTTGATGGCATGGCACTGAGAACGGAAAACACCCGGCAACCGGATAATCCGGATGAGCAGAAAAAACGTGTCGCTAATAAAGAGCGTGTAGCCGACCGGGGTGAGCACTGATGGGCACGGAAGCAGTGGACACGAAACGCGGCGCTCTGGCCTGGATGGCCCGTGACCGGGTTACCCCCAATTTGCTGATGTTATTCCTGATTCTCGGCGGTCTGTTTACCAGCTGGCAGATTAAAAAGGAAGTTATGCCGCCGTTTGAGGCGGATATCGTCGATGTTAAGGTCAGCTACTCGGGCTCCACACCGGAAGAGATTGATCTTGGGATTATTCTGCCGGTAGAAAACGCCATTCAGGGCATCGATGGTGTCTATCAAATTAATTCAACGGCGTCATCGGGCAGCGCGAGAGTCCGGGTAGAGCTGCTGGACGGTGCTGACCCGCAACAGGTACTGAATGATATTGACCAGGAAGTCAGCCGTCTTACCACCCTTCCCGCAGAGGCGGAAAAACCCACGGTCACGTTAGCCAGCCATCGCAGGAATGTGATGGAATTGATGTTCTACGGTGAGGTGGACGATACCGTACTGCGCACCCTTGTCGAGAACAGTCGTGACCGCCTGCTGCTGGACCCCGGCCTGACCCAGATAGAGCTGAAAAATGCCCCCGACCATGAAGTTCAGGTGCAAGCCAATCCAGACCAGTTACGCCGCTACGGGCTGACCATTAATGATGTCGCCGGTAAAATCAGCAATCAGGCACTGGATCAGTCCTCCGGGCAGATCGAGTCTTCTGGTGGTGATATCAGCGTTCGGGTTCAGGAACGCCGTGACCAGGTGAATGAGTTTCAGAATATCCCGGTCAAGTCTTTGCCTGGTGGAGCTACCTTGCTGTTAAGGGATGTGGCCGAGGTTAAACGAGCCTTTGAAGACAGCCCCAGAGAGTCCCGCTACAACGGCCAGCCCGCCCTGGCCATTACCATCTATCGGATTGGTGACCAGACCCCGCTGGGCGTTTCCGATGCGGTGCGCGCTATTCTTCCGGAGATCGAAGCCAGTCTGCCCCCCGGTGTGTCCATGGAAATCACCGAAGATGATTCCGATGTCTACCGGGACCGCATGGATCTGCTGCTGAAAAATGCCTTTATCGGTCTGTTGCTGGTGCTGGTGTTGCTGAGCCTGTTTCTGGAGTATCGACTGGCCTTCTGGGTCACCATGGGGATTCCCACGTCCTTTCTCGGGGCCATGATTCTGCTGCCGGGGCTGGGGGTGTCGATCAATATGATCTCCATGTTCTCCTTTATTATTGCCCTGGGTATCGTGGTGGATGATGCCATTATTGCCGGTGAAAATATCTACCATCGACGCCAGCAGGGCATGGGTGTTATGGAGGCGGCCATTCAGGGTGCCAAAGATGTGGCCGTACCGCTGACGTTCAGTATTCTCACCAATATGATTGCCTTCCTGCCGATCCTGGCACTGCCAGGGGTATTGGGGAAAATGCAGCAGGCAACGCCGCTGGTGGTCATCAGTGTCTTCGCCATTTCATGGATTGAGGCGCTGTTTATTTTGCCGGCTCATCTGGGGCAGATGAAAGAAAAGTCTGAGAGTGGCTTTGGACGATTCATGCACTCTGTTCAAAAGGGGGTTGATCAACGGCTTAAGCGGTTTATCAGCGGTATCTACCATCCCGCTCTGGAAACGATACTGAATCACCGCTATATCACCCTGTCCGTTGCGGTTGCCATACTGGTGACGGCGATGGCCTGGCAGGCCAGTGGCCGACTGGGATTTGTTATGTTTCCCCGGGTGGATGCAGACTCCGTGAAAGTAACGGCGAAACTGCCTTATGGCAGCCCCGAAGCCAGTCTGCAAAACGTGCTGCAGATTCTCGAACAGGGCGGGCTGAAGGTGGTGGCCGAAAATGGTGGCGAAGCCCTGGTCAGCGGTTATGAATCCCGCTTTGGTGGCGATGAAGTGAGCGTGACCCTGTACCTCACCGCCCCGGATGTGCGACCACTGAGTACGGAAGCTGTCACCAATCTGTGGCGGGAGGCCAATGGCACGATCTATGGGCTGGAAACCATCACTTACAACCGCACGGGGCATGGGCCCGGAGGTGGTGCGGCGCTGACCATCGAACTGGGTCATAGTGATACCGGTACGCTGCAAGTGGCCAGTGATTATCTGATGGGGCAGCTGGGTTTCTATGG
>NZ_JAVRMB020000048.1:0-8279 GCF_031844845.1 Endozoicomonas sp. | reverse complement strand
TCAATCAGATTTCTCCGGGCGCTGGTCATGGGCTCTCCTGTCAGGAATAAAATCAGTACAGAAGAAAAGTAGATTAGTTGTTCGAAGAGTCAAATTTATGGATGTCTCTATTTGTGATTATGGATGTCTCTATTTGTGTCTATTTGTGATTTCTATTTGTGATTTGTGTTTGTGATTATGGATCTCTCTATTTGTGATTATGGTTAATCTCTACCGGGTGGGAGTCGAACCCACTGGATTTCAACGAATGATTTCAGTTCATAAAACCTCCCACATTCTCAGGCTTCGCCTGTCGCAATCAAGATCTGACCCCGGTTTTGAAGCGAGCTGGGCATCGGGTGGATATGCAGTCCCTGATTGATGCTGCCGAGTATTTAAGTACCAAGTACCAAGTACCAAGTACCAAGTACCAAGCTATGTGTGGCAAGCGTGTGGAGCCGCTGTTGAATTATTTGGAGGAAATATGATGTGGCTACCTTTCTAGAAGCTGGTAGGGATGATGAAGGAACCGCCTGCGGATGAAGCGGTGGAGACAGTGAGGAATGCTTAATTTGTTGGTCGGTTAATAGGATTGGTCGGCTGGAGGAAAAAATAGGTTTGCTTAGACTTTCCTCCAACTGAGACCTCTCAGCCAAATTCTTCAAAGCATCTGTTCAAGGCCATTAATATCAAGCCAGTAAGCAGATGCAATTTGAGGAATCAGATTATCTCATCTACACGTCCAATCCATACTTCTTAACCAGTCTGAATTGTTTTTAGAGAGATGGTGCAAAAATAACTCAAGAAAAAAGCCGAATTGATCTTTATCAACACACTGCTCTTCGACGTTTTCAAGAAATAAGGACGCTAATCGTCTCTTTTCATAGTGATCTGAGGTACGTTTTATATCGCGAATACTATCGCTAACCAAGCCAAGTAGCTTTCTCATAAACCTATCTCCCTGGTGGTTTCTGGCGGTGTTTAATTTAAAAGTGGTTTTACCCAATGACTCGCAATTCGTTCTAAGAGGCCATCTACAGTAAAGACTTCGGTTTTAAGAAACCGCTTCAAGCCAAGATGCTTAGGCAGATTTTTGGTGGCTACACCCTTGAAAAACCCGTTGATCCACGACTTCAAATCACTGTGATAAGCATTGACACGCTGGATATGATATTCGTCGTCTATTACGTAGACTCCCTTCGAAGTCACCAGCTCCTTCAGCTCAAGGTTGAGTCGCCGAGCAACGCTTTCATGACTCAGGTGTGCATCAGCACACAGAATCGCTCCAGGCTTCAGTCGACCTGATAAATGTGATTCCAGTTCATCTGCACTGACATGTTCCAGAACCGCATCAGTAACATGCTGCTGCCTGTCACAGGCAACCATGACAGGAATGAGCTTTGGCTGCTCCTCTACTGATACTGATTGTGACTTCTTACCCCGAGCCTTACGCTTCCCACGCTTGCGAGGAACCTTGAGCCCTCGATTACCTTTATGGTTTTCGAGGAAGAACGTTTCATCCAGCTCTGTAATGCCACTGAGTAGCTCAGGTTTGTCGGCCTGGATGACATTCATTAGCCGGTGTCGCAGTAAGAAAGAGGTTGGTAGAGAGATACCACACTGCCTTGCGGCTACCCGGAGAGCTGTATCGCCGCGCATACACTCAAGATATTGATCCAGTTTGTCTTTTACTCGTAACCAGGCGAGAGGTGTTGTGGTCAGGGCATTGAATGTCTTGCTGCAGGCCTTGCATTTGTAACGCTTCAGGCCACTCTGCTTACCCCAGCCGCCTACGTTGTCGCTGTGACATCTTGGGCAATATGGAGCTTTATGAAACGTTTCTTCGACCGCTTCAAGCACCTGACTCTCATCGGGTTTGATATCCAAAGTATCGGGCGCTGGTAGTGCGTTATACAGGATAAGAGTTTGCTCTGAAGAAAGTGACTTTATGGATTCAAGTAGAGATAGAAACTGCGGCTGTTCCACGACGACCTCCCAAACAGGGATATGACTGTGTACTTACAGCCATTACAGGGCTATTTGGTAAATCCACTAATATCTAAAACACCCCCTGCGGACATCTTCAAGACTTGGTTTGCTCCGGCTGACTTTGTTGAGACTGTCAACACTATCGGTCTGCCTCGCTATGCCAAGCAGAAGGTAATGGATTTTGAGAAAGGCGTGATTATTCACACTCAATCAAACCCGCTGCCTATCAACTTGAAGCCGAGAGCGGTTATTAAACTCACCATGAGCTAACCGCAAACAGGCTGGCTGGTCAGTGATGGCCAGCCACTTATTCTTTTGGCGGCAATACATTTTTAGCCCCCGCAGGTATTACCGAGCCCTGGTTTCGATAAACCGGGGCTGGTCGTTCCATATTTAGTGCTTTGCCTTCTTGCCAGGTTCCATCTGCACATCTAACCGGATTCTTAAATGGAAATGCCCTGTAATTTAGACGTGATTTGAAGTATTTAGCTTTCATTCTCTCGGTTATGTGATAGCTACACCCAAGAACCTCTGACCTGGTTTTGAAAAAATCAATGGACTTTTGTTCCATATTCTTTTTGGTATGATTCAGTACTGTATCCAGTAACTCCTTAAAAAAAGGCATTTTACTTTCAGATGCTGCAAAAATATCATTAGCATCATCAAATTCGAGCACGCCCTTGAATAGACAATCATCAATGCCCTGAACTGACTCAAAGAGAATATCGGTATCAAAATAAATCAACCCTTTATCGACTAGCTTCTTTTTATAGGAATCTGTTGCCGTGAGCATTTGTGTAATTATTTCACTGCCAAAGTACATCAGGGCAATACGATAGATATCACTGGCAGCGACATAATGGAATAGCTTTTTGTTATCTTCTATATCTTCTATGTTGGCAAATAGCCATTTTGCCAAATCACGAAGAATCGGAGTTTCCTGTATAAACTGGCTCTCGGCAATATCCAGCACTCTGATGTTATTTTTATTCATCAGCCCGTTCATGGTAACTCTGTCTTTTGATGAAAGGGCTTCCCCATGCACCCAGAGAACATGCAACCGCTCTGGATACTGTTCAGACCATTGCAATATATTATTCCGATATCTGGTGGGAATAATACTGCCAATCCAGATGAAGTTTATGGGTAGTTCATTGAGTCTGGCGTAGCCATCAGAAAGGGCCTTGGGCAGTGCTACTACATTGTTAACTCTTCTTGTGGATAAATTTGATGCCTCAATTTTGTACATGATTGAGGCGGAGAGTATCTCCCGCTCAATCCTACGGCAGTAAGGGTTTACGGGTTTGCGTGTGTCGACTTTCCACAGGCTGTAATGTTGCTGGTTTGAAATTGTGTCAACAGGCTGTTTATTCAGAATTTCAGCGGAATCTTTAATGTGGCTGAAATCAGCAATTAGCATCTTATTATCTCTATTAATGTTTATAATTTTCCATCAAGAAAAAAGATTCTTAATCTTTTTCATTCTTTCTGATGTCTCTGATCAATAAATCAAGAAAAAGTTCCAGATCTCAGATTTCATTTCCCATCCACTGAATATAGCGGAGCAAATGGGGACATCCAATAAATTTGACTCTTTTCGAACAACCACAAATAGCACAAATAGAGACATCCATAATAAATTTATCCATGGTTAAGTATGGATAAATTTATGGATGTCCTTTTTTCTACTTAGATAAATTTATGGATGTCCTTTTTTCTTTTTTTCTACTTTGGCAATGAATGAAGATCTGAATCAGGCCTATATTCTTAATGACATTCTTAAGCAACTATGGACGTATAAATATAAAGCCAGCGCCAGCAAGTTCCTGGATAAGTGGGTTGGATTAGCCAAAGAGACTGGTATATCAGAGTTAGAGCGATTTGCGAAAGGTTTGAATAGAGCCAGAACCTGCGAAAGAGCCCGTTTTCCTTTCCAGTACTTTTTGAGAAGTTACAAAAAATCCTCATTCTCGCTGACATTCCATTCATCCTTACAGTCAGTAGACATCAATATTCCTTTAATCAAATATCACCAAATGACTTATTAAATATTGGTATTGAACGAATCACACAACTAGGTCTACATTTTGGGTTTGGGGTGGGGATGTATGGATGGATGTTATCAGTTATAAGACGAGGTTATTCTATGCACCGTATAAATGACTCAAATCCTGTATTCAGCGTACTGAATCAGAAAAAATCCTGCCACATGGAAAAAGGCGGCGTATCCACGCCAACTTCCACAATTCACAGGAAAGTGCCCTCACAGCAAGATACCAAGAATGATAAGCCGATATACCAGAGACAGGCATCACCAGTCACTCAAATCCTTTCACCGCTAATAAACACGATAAAAGACAGTTTTATCCATATAGGCACCAATGTGATTAATAACACCGTTAAACTACCATTACGAATTTGTAAAAACCCTGATGGCATAGTCTCTTATTATACTGCTGTGGCTTTGTGGTTCTTTAATCAAGGCGTGCGCTTTGTGAATGGTGATGATTCGATGTTAGCGACAGAGATCATCTATAACTCAACTATGTGGAAGCATATAGTCTACACCCCGGAAGGTGAACCTAAAGTTACCTTATTAAAACCCAGGAATGTGGAATCTTCTAAAGAAATTTGTGAAGGATATCGAGAAGTTCCATTAATGATGGATGCTGGTGGGAGGCAAACAGATGGACAGATATTAGTTGATAAGCGTTTTTTGGAAAATCCCGGAGCAACCTATCTTGCAACCGAAGTGCCTGAATATTTACAGAAGGAAATCGCAACCCGTGTTGGCGAAGAGATGATAAAAGAAGCTCATGATACTTATAACAATCATAAATACCCTGGATATAAGGCATCAGGAGGTGAGGCTACCAGTCCGATCCAGGTCAGGAAGGGAGGCTGTAATAAGGAATCTGATAACTCTCTCCGTGAGGTTTATTCAACCTATCCAGAGGCTGGCAGTCCGCAATCGGAAGATACAGTATCGTTCAACTTTTTCACGGTGAATAAAAAAACAAAGGAAATTAACCAGAGGTCCGATCATTTATGCAGCAATAAAAATCACAAATCAGCTGCATCAATTTATGTAGGCGACCAGACCGCCAGGATTACGATCCCACAGGGCGACTACCGTACAGACAAAAATTATGCCAATGCCATAGATAGTATGAATGTTCGATTCAAAGGCAGTTATGCATCCTCAGGTAATGAGGTTCTTAACACGAAATGTGGAGAATATTACGAAAGGGTACGTAAGAAACAATCAGTCATCAAAGAATACAGGGAAAATGGCACATTCACGTGTGGGGACGGAACTGTATTGAACAAAAGCGATGGTAATCCGGTGTGTAACGGCATATCAGATTGTGTACATGGCGGTGATGAATTCTGTCGGGATATCAAGGATCTCAATGCCGTAGGTCAAATTGATTCTAAACTTGATCAATATGAAAAAACTGGTGAATACCATTGTTTAACCGGAGACGTATTGTTGAAAGTCAGGGATGGGTATAATGTTTGTGACGGAAACAAAGACTGCTATGACGGGTCTGAGGAGGTCTGTACAACTCCTCGGCAGTATGCACAAGCGGGCCGGCAAATTTGTGACGGCAGGAACATTGAGCTGAGTCACCCCTGCCCAACGACCCGGGACCCCTCGAATATCCTGATATCCACGGGCAGGGATACCACCACAGATAAGCCCACGACTCAACCCACGACTCAAACGATTCAATCTACGACTGAACAGCAGTATACAACGGCAGCGCTTCTCCCTGAAACGAGACCTCATGAGAAATCGACCATCCCTGTCAACAACTTTGCAGCCGTCAGGGGGTATGACGAGAAACGCCAATTCTTATGTGAGGATAAAGCAGGGACTGTATTGCACAAAAGAGATGGCAATCCGCTCTGTGATGGCAAGCAGGACTGTTTAAATGGAGCTGATGAGAAGAATTGTAATACTAATGCAGACTATGCAGCTGTAGGCAGGATTTCCCCTGATGTGTGGACTAGTCTCAGAAAATTTAGAAAAACTGGTGATTACCCGTGTTTAAACGGGGAGATATTACCTAATGCTGCTGGTCAGCTCTGTGATGGAGTCCCAGATTGCTCAGACAAAACCGATGAATACTGCGCGCGTCCCGCGCATTTCAGGAATGCAGGCAGGTTCTATTGTGGTGGCGGTGAAAACATAGCGTCGGAAGAAGTTTGTGATGGGAAGCCAGACTGTAATAATCAGAGAGATGAGCAGCATTGTCCAACAAGCCAGACTCCCTTTTTAGAAATAGCGGCCTTACCTGACACAACAGTTATAAAGTCTGGTATACAAGTACCTGACCAGGTAACCAGTACAGGCAGTTCACTCCCCTTAGATCCTGATTTTACTAAAGAGTTCAATACTGATACAAATTTGTCAGAAGAGGGAGACACTGGCACTGGGATAGCCGTATACAAGCCCTTTCAGCAGCAAAAATTAATACAAAAGTCATCTCATAAGGAAGAAGCAGAAAACATGTCCCCTCAGCTGCAAAAGCAGGGAAATACCTGGACATCTTGGAGTGCCACTATTGGATACGTATGTTTGGGAGTCTCAGCTCTGTGCACAATGGTAGCTGTCACGGCTACTGTCGCATGTTACGTCAAGAAATCCTCTCTATTCAGTAAAAAAGAGCCCCAAAACCCGGAGACAACTGTCCCAAACAAGTGCTCCTTTGTTATTGCTAAAACCATTTCAAATAGTCCGGCACCCAGCGCAGTATAGGAGAGCTGTTGCAGGTATAGAGTGATTGACAACTGTATGGATTATGTTTTTGTATTGATATAAGCGGGAAAAGGCAGATTCACCCTGAAAATCCGGAGTTTCGGGGTGAGAATTCAATGACAGGTCTCTGAGGATGAACGCCACGATTAAAACCAAATGATGGGTGGAATATCTCGTTCCCACGGTCCCCGTGGGAATGCATACCGCCACTTGCATTATATTCCCAGAAAAAATGGCAGAAAAAATGGGGTCAGGTCTTTCATTGTGCATATCTACTGTCGTTTAAATTTAAAAAACCACTTCCTAACATCAGAAATAAATGATATCTAACAATATAAGTTATGCACAATGAAAGACCTAATGGAATGGTCCGCCCCGCTCCCAAACCGGCTTCAAATGAGCCATGATAGAATGAGCTAAGCGAACGTCATTCAAAATAAGAAACGGAGCGAATCATGAGCAAACATAACAAATCAGGAGTAAGCCAGAAAGGTCAGGTTGCTGTTCTCGGAATTGATTTGAGTAAAAAAAAAATTGGGGTCAAAAAAATTGGGGTCAGGTCTTTCTTTTTGAATAAATACAATATTCAAAACCTGACCATGGTTTAATACTTGTTTATGCGTCAAGAAGAAAGACCTAATGGAATGGTCCGCCCCGCTCCCAAACCTGCTTCAATTGAGCCATGATAGCATGAGCTAAGCGAACGTCATTCAAAATAAGAAACGGAGCGAACCATGAGTAAACATAACAAATCAGGAGTAAGCCAGAAAGGTCAGGTTGCTGTTCTCGGAATTGATTTGAGTAAAAATAGTTTTCAGCTGCATGGTGTTGATGCCAGAGGCAAAGTGGTCATCAAAAAGAAACTCAATCGAAAAGCGCTCTTGCCGTACATAGCCAATTTGCCCCAATGCCTTATCGCTATTGAAGCCTGCGGAGGATCACACTACTTGTGTCGTAAGTTTACCGAGCTGGGCCATGACGTTCGCATCATTGCTCCCCAATTCGTGAAGCCTTACGTTAAGTCAAACAAAAATGACGCTGCAGATGCCGAGGCTATTTGCGAAGCTGCACAACGCCCGAACATGCGCTTCGTGCCATCCAAAAATGTTGAGCAGCAGGACATTTGTAGATTCTAAAAGGTTCATAGAATTCGCAGCCAGACAGTTGCCAGAAGAACAGCATTAGGTAACCAAATCAGAGGGTTGCTAATGGAGTACGGAGTGATCATTCCAAAGGGAATCTCCTTTATCCGTAGGCAAATCCCTTTGATTCTGGAAGATGCAGAAAACGGTTTAACAGTGCTCTTCCGTGAAATTCTCATTGGGCTTTATGAGGCTCTTCATAAGAGAATGGAGCACTTGGATAAACGCATAGAAAAGCTTGAGCTGAAGCTCCAAACGATTGCAGCCAATAATGAAGGTTGCCAGCTTTTGTTAACCATACCCGGCATTGGGTTACTCACTGCTACTGCTTTATTTGCTGCCATTGGGGATATAACGGCATTTAAAAATGGCCGGGAACTGGCTGCCTGGCTGGGACTGGTGCC
>NZ_JAVRMB020000047.1:0-9220 GCF_031844845.1 Endozoicomonas sp. | reverse complement strand
AGTCTATCTCGAGTAGTGGATCCCCGCCTTCGAGGCTGTCGCAAAACCCTCGTTCCCATGCTCCGCGTGGGAATGCATACGGATCTGTCCGCATGTACAGAAACCTCTCCTTGCCCGAATCTGTGGGGGTTTCAGGCTGGTTATTCACTTGTGGCGAGTACGGTATGCATTCCCACGCAGGACCCACAGGGCCTAAAAGCATGGGAACGAGGTGTTCGGAGGGTTTTGCGACAACCTCCTTCGCGGGAATGACGGTGGTTAGCTGTCCTGAAGCAAAACACCGGGATTCAGGCGTTTTTCCGGGTCAAAATCGTTAATCAGGGTTTCAATTACCCGCATTCCCAGTTCACCTTTTTCTGCAGGCATATAAGGCGCATGGTCACGTCCCACACCATGCTGATGGGATATGGTGGCATGACCTTGAGCAATCACTTCACAGGTTTTTGCCTTAAGCTTTTTCCAACGCTCCAAAGTGGCTTGGTAACTGTCAGCGCAACGGAAAAAATAAGTGGTATAGATACTCGACCCCTGACCATAGATATGGGAGAGGTGAGTGAATACCATGACTTCTTCACCTTCGTCTTGTAGTGCATTTTCCAGAGTGGTTTGCATCTGATTCATCAGATTATCCACATTTCCCCAATCGGTTGCGGTTTCCAGCGTATCAACCGCTATGCCCTGAGCCCAGGTGGTTTCACGCAAGTATGGGAATTTGAAACGACCATGGGCCCAGATCGTGCCCATGATGTTGGCGAGGGCACCACCAACGCCGCCGTGCTGTTTCAAAATCTTTTTAAGCTGTTTCAGGGCGACTTTATTCTGATATTTAGAACCTGTGACGCCAAACGTCAGCATGCAACGGTTGTCATCCAGTCCGCGAAAACGCAGATAACCATCCAGAAGTTTGAATTCCCTGAGCGAAGTGCCTAAATGGGCATGGGCACGAGTCTCTTTTGGGTTACTGACACGCAACATGGACAGTGGGATTTTTTGCTGTGCCACTTCCCGTGCAACGGCCTTGCCTGCCTGCCAGTCCGGCATGAAACACACCATAAATTTCTCTTCTTCAGCCACCCGTTGTACGCGAACCTTTACTTCAGTGAAGATACCCATGCGGCCTTCTGTACCCATGGTGACTTCACGTATGTCCGGGCCAGCAGAAGAAGCGGGAATGGTTGGTATGTCCAGAGTGCCCTGCAGGGTTTCCATACGACCACCGGCAAATATCTGTTCAATACGGCCATAGTGGAGTGATTGCTGGCCCGAAGAGCGGGAAGCAATCCAGCCACCAACAGTAGATAATTCCCAGGATTGAGGGTAATGGCCCAGGGTATAACCGCGGGCCTGCAGCTGGGCTTCAACCTGCGGGCCGGGAGTGCCTGCTCCAAAAGTAGCAATCTGGCTCTCTTTATTGAGATCCAGCAGCTGGTTCATTCGACCCATATCAACGGTCAAAATGGCTTTGGAGTTTTTCTGCGGGGTAATATGACCGGCTACCGATGTCCCGCCACCGTAGGGAATAACAATAAAATCATGCTGAACCGCAAGGTCTAAAATCTCGCGAACCTGAGTACTGGTTTCCGGGTATGCGACGCCATCGGGGAAGCACTCAAAGTCACCGCTGCGCATTGCCAGCCAATCCGGAAAGCTTTGACCACGGGCGTGTCGTACACGATCTTCTTCTGCAGTAATAATCAGCGGGTGTTGGGGCAAGCGTGATGCAGGGACCTTCGCTATCACACTTTCAAGCGTTGCATCTTTTAATGGCGCAGGTTCGCCAATAATACTGCGAATCAATGCACCCCCATGGTCGGATACTTCTTTAATGTAATTCTCATCACCCCAGCCATTCCAGCGACGCATGGTTCTACCTCTATAATTTTTTATTCTTTTGGTTTTTTAGCACTATCGTTTAGATTTAGTAATGTAGCAAGTTGGGCCATACTATTTCAATGATTAGAGGCATCAGGGCTTACCTTTTTCAGAGTAAATCGCCCTTTATCCAGTGGCAGTTTGGTTTCTGTCTTTTGTTTGAAGTTGACCGAGTCAAGATCCAACTGCTTGATACGACTGTCGTACATGGTTTTAAAATACAGCACCCCCTTTTGCTGATCGATAACGGAGGTCCACTGGGTCGCACTGGGCATATTCGGTATATGCTTCCTGTCCTGTGGGCCAAACTCTGAACCCAGTGGTATGTCGAAGTTATTCAGAATATGAAAAGCCTGGGAGACAGCATCTTCACTGGTTTTTATGGGCGGTGCGGTGTGCAGATAAAAGGAAGCGCGGATAAAGCGTGATGGCGGGCTGATATCCCCTGGTAACCCGGCAAAAGCCGTACCGACGCCAAAAGAGTTAGCCTGGTATTTGCCAATTTTTTTAGGGGCTGCACTGCCGGGATTCAGGTGAATATAGTTGTTAAGGTTGGTCACCTGCCAGGGCAAGCCGGGTGAATTGGTCAGCACATCCACTTCATTGTTATAGACATGAATATCGCCCCGGTTGACGATCTCAATCACAATGTTTTCCCCGGTTTTGTCGGTAACGCGCCAGTGAGCAGTGGGTGATGGGTTACCTTTGGCATCAATAGACATTGAAATAATTTTAATACTGGCCATAGCCGACTTCACTTCTGAGACGGTTTTGAACTGGCTGAGCATCCAGCGGACAAAATCTATATCGGTGATATTATTCCTGGTCTTCGCCGGATCGAATCTGGCCAGTGAGCCATAGTCTTTGAAATAAAACAGCCCGGCGGTGAGGCCTGCCTCGTTGATCCCTTCTGCGATAAACCGATCATCACTGACCGGGATTCCTGCAAAGCCATATTTACTTTTCCAGCTGAGCCCGTTCTTGCCGTCGGGCAGGGTAGATGTGTACTGGTAATCACGGGGAGCAAGAATCAGCTTGCTGTTCAGGTTACTTTCTCCCCACTCAATGGTTCTGGCGTGGATATTGGCATTGGACTCGGTGGTGATGGTGATACCCGTACAGGCACAGACAGGTCTGGCCAGATCGATGACTAGCAGAAGAACAGTAGTGGTATATTGGATAAGGGCGATATGACGGGTACTTGATACTTTTCGGTGAGCTTTCTGCGGCATTTAAAAGAGAGTGATGAATCAGTATGGTTGCAGTTGGCCAGTATGGCTATCCGGTAAACGACGTCCTGATTGCTTATAACTGTCAATGCTTCAGGGGTAGCGAGGTGTTAATAGCAATGATTATTTGCCGATTACGTTGTTGATTACTTAAAATTCGAGGTGTTCAATGGATGAAATTATAGCGACTTTGGAGACTGTCCCTTCCGAGTCCTGGCAGATTGTGTTTCTCTCCGCCATGGCCTTTGCCCTGTTTATGGCACTGATACCGGTCAACATGGACCCAACCCGTTTTATCAATGACAAGGTAAAGCATGCGCTCACCTTTATGGTGTTGTTTTTATTGGTTGATCTTGCCTTTTCAACGCCGGATATCGCCTGGTGGAAGCCCGTTGGATTGATGGCTTTTGGTGTACTTATTGAAATGTGTCAGCAGTTGACCCGCTATCGTCGTTTCAGTATTGGCGATATTCTGGCGAATGGGGTCGGCATTGCGCTTTATATTTTGATTGTTATTGCCACAGGATGGAGGCAGTTGCCAGCCCTGACCTGACTGCCTGCCGAGATAGGTAGAGATGTTCTGCTGCTATTTCGGAGAAAAAAAACCATCGGTACAGCTATGATTTTCTGGCTCAGAAACGTTGATGAAGGAGGAGCTGTAGACTGCGCCTACATAAGGACAACACGACTTATGTCCATTATCATCAATCATTTCATAGCCAAATTCAAAGCTCTTGCCGGGGGAGGTCAGAACGCAGATTGCAGGCGTCTCCATTGCAAGGTATCCGGCAGATCT
Source organism: Endozoicomonas sp. (assembly GCF_031844845.1). Lineage (GTDB taxonomy): Bacteria > Pseudomonadota > Gammaproteobacteria > Pseudomonadales > Endozoicomonadaceae > Endozoicomonas. Next base: position 5,323 of record NZ_JAVRMB020000047.1, on the reverse strand, counting down.
CAGCACAAAATAAGCAGGGTCTTTATTACTCTTCTCAATGGTGGCAAAGGAAGTCAGCCAGCTGGCCAGTTGCCCGTAGGTGGCATCAAGCCAGTGGAATTCCCGGGTAGTCTGGGGACTGGTGAAAATACCGTCGGTGAAGTAGGTGTATTCACAGGCAAAAGAATCGGGTTGACTGTCGGAAACCACTTTACCCACTATTTCACCTGAGCTGGCAGAGTCTGGCAACAATGGTACGACACAGAGTAAAGCACCGGGGCTGGCATTCTGGAACGCTTTGCTGGTCAGCTCGGTGGCGTCTTTCAGGTAGTTGGGGAATTGAGCTGCATGAGACTGAAAAATGGTAGCTGTCAGTATCAGAAGGGCGAAACATATCTTATGCGTGAACTTCATCATTAGTTAGCCTGCTTTTTTTGTGATTGAGACCAGAGGGGCTGGATACTGGTCATCATTAACTATTGCATTACCAATAGGATGGCCAGCATCAGACCCTGGTTTGACTAGAGGAGTTTGACTAATAGGTCAAAACAACCGGACTATTTATCCCACTCACAGATAGGTTTCTCTTCGCAAAGGTGACCCACACAGGTTTTGTATCCACAGACGTGGCTGCCTTCAGGGCACTTATCCCAGTTTGTGAAAGAAGAGCACCGGAAGATGCTGCAGCCATCGCCATTGCAATGATGGCAATCAGGCGACAATGTTCTTCCGGAGCATCCGTTACCGGATGCGAGAACAACGTCGAAATACGGAGAAGCGTAAACCGCACCGACAAAAGCGCCGCAGGATTTCTGCCCGTTATCGGAAACCACTTCATGACCAAACTCGAATCCCTTGGCTGCAGTGGATTGTACGCAGACAGCAGGATAATTCTCCGGATGGTGCTCACAGGATCTAAAAACAAAGTAAGCACTTCCGCTGTCGTTTTTTACGATGTGGGCAAAGGAAGTGAGCCAGCTGGCCAGTTGTTCATAGGTGGCATCCAGCCAGTGGAACTCACTGGTCATATAGGGGCCGGTGAAAACGCCGTTGGCAAACTGGGTATATTCACAGACATAGGAATTGCCATCGTTTCCGGGGATCACTTTACCAATGATATCGCTGCTGTCATATGGCTCGGCCTCAGTAGGCACAACACACAGTAATACGTTGGGTTTGGCACTTTGAAATGCTTCGTCGGTTAACTCCCCGGCATGTTTCATATGGTTGGGTAAGGAATCAGCATGAGCGTTAATAGCGATTGCGGTAAGTAATAGCAATGGACAACAAATCTTACGCATGAGAGACATCATAAGTAACCCTTCTTTTCATTGTTGGGACAATGGATATAGGCAAAGAGTAAAAAAACGTCAAGTGTCTGATTACGACGTCTTTATCAGGTAGTTTTCAAATAAAGAGCCATTATCGCGTGCTGCTATTAAGTTTGCCGTGAAAGAAAATCGCCACGGAGACACAGAGGCACGGAGAAAAGAAAAAGCTTTTCCTCTGTGTCTCCGTGCCTCCCGTGGTTAAATCTTTCATCCTCGAGGGTGACGAACAATCGTCATGAGCATTTGTGTCTTTGCCGTGAAAGAAAAGTGTTGAACCACAAAGGCACAAAGGCACAAAGGCACAAAGTTTTTAATAGTGCTTTTCTTTCATAGCCTGAGGGTGACGAACAATCGTCATGAGCATTTGTGTCTTTGTGGTTCAAAGCTTAATCTACCTTTTGCGACACCCTCTTTGGTAGTTACAGCTCAATCTCATTCGGCTTCCGGTTCTCTACCGGGTCTGGTGTAAGCAGTGCCTGTCTGGCCATCTCCAGATTTTTCCAGGCAAGGTTGTAATGGCTGGGGGATTGATCCAGTGCCTGCTCAAATAGTTGTTCTGCGGCTTCAGGATATCCTGCAAGTAGTGAGATATAACCGACATCATTCAATGCTTCCCATGGCTCCATGGTGGATTTGAGCAGGGTAATAGCCTCTTCCGGTTTATTCTGGCGAATATACAACAGTGACAGGTTACGTGTTGCCTGGGGGTAATCAGGCTGAATATTCAGTGCCTGACGAAAATGGCTTTTTGCCCTGTTCCAATGACCGGCGAGATAGAGTGAATAACCCATGTTATTGATAATTGCGGGATCACTGGGGCTGAGTGTCAATGCCTCCTGATAGAAACTTTCAGCCGCCTGAAAATCTTCCGACAGGTCGGCAAGAATACCAAGGCCATTGAGTGCCTGAGCTGGCTGATAATCTTTATTGTCAGTCATCTGTCGCCAGCTGGTTACCGCTTTGTTGAGCAGTTTCCCTGCCTGTTGGGTCTGTCGCTGTTTCAAACGGGTAAGGCCCAGAGCTTCAAGTGCCGCAACCGGGTGGGGATAACTCTCTACCAGTTGCTGATAAATCCGTTCTGCCAGCTGTTTCTGACCCTTTTGCTGATAAAGTCGAGCCAGTTTCAGGCTGGCAACATAACCCTGATGCTGGCTGTGGGCGTCGGTGCTTTTGTTAACAGTTCCCGGACTATCTTCAGTGGTTGTAGCGTTTTCATCCAGATTGTTCTGTTTTGCAAGTTCTATCGCCTGCACATAGTAGGCAGCTGCCCGGTCAGTCTCTCCTTGTGACCAGGACCTGTCACCTTTCAATAGTGCCTGCTCGAGAGTCAGGTTTTCTTCAATTCCCAGCATTTCTGCCGTCAGCTCGCCCTGGTAAAGGCCGGCCACCGGTGTATCAGCAGACGCTGCCTGTGACTGTGTGTTTTTCTGAAGCCCCTGACAGCCGCTCAATAACAGAGCCAGCACCAGCAAAAGATAGCGGCGTCCCGGATGAAGAAGATGGTCAATCAATCGCATAGGTTACTCCTGCGGGTAGATTTTTATTGGAACCACAAAGGCACAAAGACACAAAGGAAGAAGCGCTTTTCTTTGTGTCTTTGTGGTTCAAAATTATAGCTGGCCAAAAGATTCAATCAGTTTCAAAATGGCGGGCCCTACTGCCACCAGGAAAAATGCGGGTAACAACAGCAGAATCAGAGGGAAAATCATTTTGGTGCCAATTTTGGCGGCCTGTTCTTCTGCGGCCTGAATTCTCCGGTCCCGAAAATCTTCCGAAAAGGTTCTCAGGGTATCGGCGATGCTGGAGCCGTAGCGGATGCTATCGGTCAGTGTCGTGATCAGGCCATCCACCTCCTTCAGTTGGATACGCTGACCCATACTCTGCAGTGCCTTGTCGGAAGAAATGCCCGCCCGCATGCCGGCATTGACCAGTTCCAGTTCATTGGCCAGCTCCGGATGACTGATATAGAGATCATCAGACAATCGTTGTATGGCGCTGCGCAGGCCGAGTCCTGCTTCCAGCGAAACCACCAGTAGATCCAGGGCATCGGGAATGGCATTGCGGATTAATCGTTGTCTTCTCTGGATCATACTGGCCAGAAGCCGGTTAGGCAGCATCATGCCCAGCCAGGCGCTGCCCGAGAAGGCAAAAAGCCATAGCTGGAATGACATCTTTTCAACGGTAAAGGTGCAGATGGTTAATACGACAATGGGTGTTCCCACTGCCAATATGATTTTCAGACCATAGAAAATCCACAATGCACTTTCTGCACGCCAACCGGCCTGAACCAGTTTGGATTGGACCCTGCTGCGTTCCCAGTCATCCCGCGGCAGGATATAGGCCTGAACCGGACGCAGGGCCTTGAGTAAATCAACACCCACCGGCGGAGTCCGGCTTTCCAGCGCTTTCATCTGGTCCAGACGACGACGAACCGGGTCCGTCAGGCCATTGGCAAAGGTCATAATGCCCATCAGCAGGGTGGTTACTGACAGCGTGATCAATGCCAGAAGCACCAGTCGTCCGGCCTGCATGCCCCCGAGGGCAATCTGTAATTCGGTTAACAGACTTTCCATATCGGACTCCTACATTCGGACTTTCAGTAATTGACGAATCCAGAGTACGCCCAGCAGAATCATGGTCAGTGCAGTCATCAGCAGGCTATTGCCGGTTTCCGTTTCCAGTAGCGGTGTCAGGTAAGCGGGGTTGATCACATACAGTAAGCCAAACATCCCAAAAGGAAGGAGGCTGAGAACCCAGGCACCCATCCGTCCTTCGGCGCTCAAGGTTCGTACACGACGCTGGAAGCGAAAGCGTTCCCGCATCTGCTGATTGATCCGACCAAGCACTTCGGTAATGTTGCCACCGGTATCCCGCTGCACCAGGATCGATACCACCAGCATCATCATGGCCATGGAAGGGACTCGCTGTAACATGCCCAATAACGCCCGTCGCATATCGTTGCCATAGTTAATATCAGCAAAGGTCAGGGCGAACTCACGGGCCAGCGGATTGGCCTGTTCCTCCGATACGATGCGGACGGTCTCGATAAACGGGTGTCCTGCACGCAGGGCGTTGATCATGGTTTCCATGGCATTGGGAAGCTGTTCTTCAATTCGGTCCAGCCGTTTTTTGCGGTCCAGCAGGATTTTAATGAACGGGAGACAGAGCCCTGCGATAAAGGCGACAGGGGGCAGGGTAGGGGCGTCAGTGATCAGCCAGAAAAAGAAGCTGGCCATTAATCCTCCGGCAAGGGACATCAGCACAAGGCGATAGGCCAGCATCTCCCGGCCGGATTGCTCGATGACCAGACCGAGCTTCTCCATCAATGGCAGTTCCTCAAGCCGGCGCTCCCAGGGTTTCAGGTTTCTCAGGTACTTTTCCCGCAGAACCCGCTGCAGCGTCGGTGTGTGATCGGCCAGTTCAAGGCGATTCATTCGAATTTTCAGTCGTCTTCGAACTTCGTTCTTTTCCCCGACCAGCGGAACGGTGAGGGAAATCATCAGAATAAATACGGCGGTAAAAACCAGCAGGGCAAAAATCAGTTGGGAGTTCATGAGGTCACCCCCAATTCTCCGGCCGGGCCGTACTGCCACTCGGTATCAAACACTTCTCTGGAAAGCTCGATGCCATAGAGGCTAAGTCGGGTGTAGAGTTCCGGAACCAGACCGGTGGCTTTATACACACCAGTGACCTGACCGGATTCATCATGGCCGCGACGCTGGAAGCGGAATATCTCGGTCATGGTAATGACATCCTTTTCCATGCCATTCACTTCCTGGATACTGACAATTCGTCGTTTACCATCTTCCATACGTTCCAGCTGAATCACCAGATCAATGGCGGATGCAATCTGCTCTCTCAGAGAATGCTGGGTGAAGGATAAACCGGTCATCTGCACCATATTATCCAGTCGGCCCAGGGCATCCCTCGGGGTGTTGGCATGGATTGTTGTCAGGGAACCGTCGTGTCCGGTATTCATGGCGGTCAGCATATCCAATGCTTCCGCCCCTCGA
>NZ_JAVRMB020000046.1:0-2938 GCF_031844845.1 Endozoicomonas sp. | reverse complement strand
TCAATCAGATTTCTCCGGGCGCTGGTCATGGGCTCTCCTGTCAGGAATAAAATCAGTACAGAAGAAAAGTAGATTAGTTGTTCGAAGAGTCAAATTTATGGATGTCTCTATTTGTGATTATGGATGTCTCTATTTGTGTCTCTATTTGTGATTTCTATTTGTGATTTGTGTTTGTGATTATGGATCTCTCTATTTGTGATTATGGTTAATCTCTACCGGGTGGGAGTCGAACCCACTGGATTTCAACGAATGATTTCAGTTCATAGAACCTCCCACATTCTCAGGCTTAGCCTGTCGCAAAAAAGACCTGACCCTAAAATTCTGATTTTCTTATTTGGGTAAACTACTGTTATGCGTAAGAGTAATATTTAAAATGACACTATTTAAAGGCGTTCCAAAAGATCCAACCTGTGCAAATATAAAATGGATGAAAAGTAATCGTGCTCCATTTTATCAGCATGGCTACAAGCTAGCGGCAGATAAGCTATGTAGTGATTTTGAATTGTTACATGTTTCAGAGAATGACTCTCTTATATTCCCTATTATTTTTCTTCATCGCCATTATATTGAACTACCTACAAAAGATATTATTTATAAATTGCGCCACCTTTTATCCATAAATGAAATAAACTGGGACACCCATAAAACCAGGGCGAAAGCCTAAGTAAAACGTTGGTTCAATCTATACGAATAGAAATTTATGGATGTCCTGTTCCTTACTCGTTACATCCATTGCCATACGTGGCTTACAGCCTGTAAATAGTGATTTCATTTTTTTCACTCACTGGGTGCATTTTTGAACAACCCCAAAAAAGCATTTTTTATGGGAAGATAATCATCAAGCCAATGCGCCATAAAGGTTGCTGAATTTTCCAATATCTTGGGATTAATTAAGAAGTCACGGATTCAGGTCTATGTAATGGCTAGAAAACCTAAAAGCCAACCACCAACAGGATAATGATTAATAACACCAGTCCTTCTATGCCCTCTGTGCACCTTTGGTGTCGTCGATGAACAATGGTTTTGGCGGGTCACAGAACAGATTCAGTCACCGGGCTATCAGCCTTCCTGATTTTCACGGATGTGGATGTATGCGGTTTATTTCGTACACAGATCAATGAATTAGTAAGGTTAATGTACGATTTTTCCCTTTCTATGGCGTGACCCCTATTATGAAATCAGCAGCGACTCCGATTCAGGGTTGCTGTAGGCAGCGGCTGTGAACTTATTCACTAATTATTAGTCTAAGCATCGTAAGTATGAACTTAGCTAAGAGTTTTATTATGTTAGGAAATCCTGTAAGAGGTATTACGTTTTGCTCCCCATCGTCAACTGAGGCCTATCGGGTTCAGTGTTCATTCTGCGACGAAGAAAGCTATGCAACACCGATAAGAATAAAGCCGGAAGGCATGGCTGAATGGCGATCACATACTTGTGATATATGGTGCAACGGTTTCAATTGCATGAAGATTTATGTTGATACTGGTGGAAGCGAGTTTTATGTAGCTAACAACAAGCATCTTATGTGCTACACATGCAAGAAACTAGATGGAAGTCAAACTTATCAATTACGGCCTTTTGATAAACTCCCAAGGAATGCTGAAATCTATTCAAACCCCAGTCATTTTGTAACAACAAAAACCACGGAATGGTATAAAACAAACTTTCCGTCAAGGTTTGAAACCAAAAAATAATCAATTATCACTAACCTTGAAAAAGTAATACACGCCACGCTTCAGTCAGGACACCCTCTTCCGGATCCAGCTGTGCCAGCAGGTCGTCATAGATACCAATGGCCAGAGGTTTCGGTGGATCACAAAACAGGTCCGGCCAGCGACTGATTAACCTTTCCAGCTTTTTCCGGTTGGCCTTCTGGCTCTTGGTGGGCTTTTTCTTCCCCGGCTTTTCTTTGGCCGGCTCTGCTTTCTGCTCAACAGGTTTGGCCTTTTCAGCCTTCACAGCAGCGGGTTTTGACTTTTCCGGTTCCGGTTTACCCTGGGCAGTGATCGACTCAGCCTTTCCACCCTGCACCACAAAGGTTTTCTTCTTGCGCCGCACAACGACAGGCACGGTTTCATCTGGCATAACTGGTTTACTCAATCTCAACAGGTTCAGTGATGTTAAAGAGACACTGGCCATGAGAAAAGACTTTCCCTTTCCTCTGGCCAGTATCACCTCCATTGCAGCAACCTCAGCTGCTCAATAACACGTTTAAGAATATCCTTGCTGCCTGCCGGCGGTAATACGTCAATCTCACCACCGGCCAGAAGAAACGCCTTCACCTTCCTGTCCAGTGCTTCCCGTTGTTCATCCTTTGAAACCAGAACCAGCGGATCCTGGTACCTGGCAAAATAAATACTCTTTCCCACGATGACACCTCATAACAGCCCAGAAGAACGAATTAGGTTGCCCTATTGAAGAAAAAGACAACCACCTGAGGAGTTCTTATGTTTATGTCAAAACGTTTAATCAAGCTTGCTATTGAAATTGCGCCAACTCTCATCCTTTTCATTTCTTGTAATGAATGCCAGTTGTTAGCTGAAGTTCTAATTCCTTTGCTTGCTTTTTACCTGGATGTCTAGCGCTGCTAGAAAATTTCCCTTCGATACTGGCTCAACAGGGCAGCCTTCTGTGCCCCCTGTGTACCTTTGCGCTTTGCTTAAACGGTCTTATAGAACCATCGTAAGATTTATTGATCTGACAAAATCTGGGAATAGGCACGGAAGAAGCAGCATTTTAGTCTGCCTGATAGGCTCAACAGGGCAAGGGCTATTGAACCAGTTACGAAAACCCTGCGTATCAATAAAACTTAGCTCAATGAAGTATTGATTTATCATTGAGCCATGCAATATCATGGAGCCAACTCAAATGAGCCAAGTAAGGCAACTATTCAACAGGGGAAATTCCGTGGCCACAGTCGCGTATTACAGGGTCAGTA
>NZ_JAVRMB020000045.1:0-13440 GCF_031844845.1 Endozoicomonas sp. | reverse complement strand
CCAGGACCACAGCACGCGGAAGAACATCAAGGCAGATCTTCAGGCCGGAGTTCCGGTGTAATGATAAAAGTCGGAACATTAACGCCTATGTTGAGAGGATTACGATCATCGTGTGACACCGTCAGACCAGAAGGCTCACCTTTGGCAGCCAGAAAACCGATTCCAGCGTTACAGGACGATACTGCAACCGTTAAAACACCTCAGATGAGGCTGAAAACCAGCACAGCTGAAGGACAGTACCAAACAGAAGAAGCTACACCAATCAGAAAGGCAAAGAGTCCTTCATTTTCTTCTCATTTGCCCACTGCTGAAAATCAACATCAACCCCCCGGGACGACTGCAAATGATATAACGGCTTGCAAGAAATTCCATATCTCGGGATCTCGAGCACCACAACACACAAAATCTCAGCCAAAATTCAGCGACATGTCAGAGGCTGTCAAACAGGTTCACTGGTTAGAAAATAACGGTTATTACGCTCAGGCCGAGTTATGCAAAGCAGATATAAACCCCATTGCTTTTCAGGACAAGTGGCCTCCAAAATTTGCGTTAAAGCATGCCGTTAAATTAATTGAACAAGGCAACACTAACGAAGGGCTTAAATATCTGAATTATATCATTGAAAGGGATAGCTCCGTTGTAGGTCAAAAAAACTACCCACTTGGCTACTATTTTGCGGCTGTTCGTAAAAAAGCTATTATTTTAAAAACAAAATATCATGATTTTGAAAAGAGTATTCAGATACTTGAGAAATTACAGACTGATGTCTTGACTCATAAAAACAAATTTCCTGAAAAAATTTTTCCTCCTGATGTCGGTACAGGCTTAAGACTTTTATGGACAACATACCTCGAGGCTTACAGGTGGGATGATGCGGACAAAATCTATGATGCAGTTTTGGCGTCAAGTTTGAACAGTCCCGAACATGCGCAGAGACTAAGAGCCCAACAATGCAGTACAAGAAATCCTTCTGAACCTGAAAATACAGTAGAAGAGTGTGTAAAACTTAGAAATTTAATTACAATTGATAAAGAAAAAAACCTTTCTTATGTGATGAGTTTTTATTATGAAGCCTGTTCATATTGGTATGATGATCAGACAGACAGGGTATTGTCCATCATAGAAAAACATATTCCTGTAATAAAGTTTTCTTTGGTCGAGCAAACAACACCGGATAGTAAAAAAGAGACCACTTTTTTCTGGGTATTAAAGGCGTACTGCTTCTGGCTAGTAAAAATCGGGAAATATACAGAAGCCATGAATGTTCTTAAGGAGTTCAAAAATATTATTGATGCTATTGACAAGAAGTTAAAGCACGCCAGAGGCGAGAAAACGGTAAGCACTCAAAAATCACTGGCATCTCCGCCATCTGCTCTTTTGCAGTCCAACAAAACCGTAGATTCAGATCCTGAAAATCCGATTGTTCCAGTCCAGAATACTTATTACTGCAAAGCAATGGTCAAAATCTATTTTGAGCAAGGCAACTACAGTAAAGCCCGTCAAGCTGTAGAATTTGCCGTGGCGTATTTTCCCGATAATCATTATTTTGATTATATGTGGCTTAGGATTAATGCTGCAGAAGCCAACTCCGAAGGTGATAAACTCACCAGTAAACAGTTGAATGAATTGGAGAAATATCATGACTTACACCAGAATAATTACGGGGTAGCTCTGCACTATTGGCAGGTTTATTTTACCCATTTTGTTTATGATCTCTGTGAGAATAGATCTTATACTCCCGAGTTGAAGGATGAGAGAGACCGCCTTGCGTTAGCCTGCAAAGAGTTATGTCAGAAGTTCAGTAATCATTATGGTGTCTGGTCCTCAAGGGGGCATATTACTTCTTTTGATCCTTTGTGCAACTCTGATCAAGTAAATGCATTCCATGAGAAAGCAAGGCAATTACACACGATTGGAAAACAAAAGAGGCAGCATACTGATGATAAAGCAAGCAAAATATTTAAAGACAGGAAAGAGAAGGCTCTGCAATTCATCGTCAGTTCCCCACTGAAGTTCTCGATAAGTAAGCGTTAGGTTGTGTTAAAGTCGGCATGAGAGAAATGTTGTAAAATCAGCCTGACTTCAGTCGTTAAAGGATTTTTAGAGTCAAGGCTTAAGCCCGGTACTTCTTTAATCCGGTCATTGGCTTTGTGGGCTACCTGATGGATCATCTTAACCGATATTTGAAACGACCGTTTAATGTTTCATGGGGCCAGGCTCAGGGTCTTGCCAGATCCGCAGTCAGTTCATTGGAGAGCGGTGTTGACCGGCGTCTGAATAGACTACCGGCTTCAGTGGCAGTGGTAAAACCACGCTGATTACCAGTCTGATACATCAGCTTCAGCACTATCCTGAAGCGCTTCTGGCCGCATTTCCACCGGTGCTTCAGGATCGGTTGCTGGGGGTAAAGGTGTCGGCACTGGATGGCCTGCCACTCTTTCCTTATCAGGAAGGGATTGATTCGTTATCAAGAGGACGGTGGCCAGAAGCGACCCGGCACGAGTCCGGCTGTTTGCTGGAAATCAAATTTCGCAATCAGCCTGATTTGTTACGCCGGGGGAAAGAAGGCGTTAGTCGTCTTTTTCTGGGAATCCGCGATTATCCCGGGGAATGGCTGCTGGATCTTCCCCTGCTAGAGATGTTATGCAAAATGCAAGACCTTACCCCAGATTTCTGACCCCAGATTTCAGATTTTCTGACCCCGGATTTTCAAGCTGATTGTTGATTTGATGTACGAAGGCGGTATCGCCAACATGAACTACTCCATCTCCAATAATGCGGAGTATGGTGAGTATGTGACGGGTCCAAAGATCATTAATGACGAGTCCCGCAAAGCGATGCGTGAAGCGCTCAAGGACATTCAGAATGGTGAATATGCCAAGAAGTTCATCTCTGAAGGTGCTCTGAATTACCCGTCCATGACCGCGTATCGCCGTAACAATGCTGCCCACCCGATTGAGACGGCAGGTACTCATCTGCGTGAAATGATGCCGTGGATTACGGCTAACAAACTGGTTGATAAAGAGAAGAACTAATTATCTGACGTATAGTTTCTGAGCCGATAAAACCGGATGTTTCTTTTTGGGAAACATCCTTTTTTTTATTCAGGCTCCCGTGGCTTGCAGATTCTCCATTGCCTTCTTTGTACCCAGGATAATCTGCCTTCTGCCCGGGTGGTAATTACTGGCCTTGTTATAAAAGTACAGGGCTTCGCCAAACCGTTTCTGTTTCAGCAGAAAGTCAGCGTACAGTTCACTGGAGGGTTTGCCGGTAATGGGCGGACCATGCTCGTAAACCATACGGTCTTCCAGTCTGGCGGCATGATTGAAATGGTCTTCTGCCTGCTTTAAGTTTCCTTTTTCCGCTTTTGACATGGCCAGCATTTGTTGCTCCATAATCACTACGGCATCCTGCTCAGGCGGTGTCAGACCGGATAGATCATTTTTCATAAACTGCTGGTAGCGGGTAAGGGCCTGTTCCAGTTGCCCGATGTCATGCCGTTTCCAGCCGTCATAGCCAGAGGCGAAAGTGTCCATGGCCACAGCACCACAAAACGCATTATCGTGACTGATGGTGGTTGCCCTCACCGCCCGGTTTTCCCTACTGCTGCTACCGCTGTCCACCAGAAATCTTGCCCTGGTCAATAACAGGTATTTTTGGGCGGTGCTCGAGTGATTTGTACGGAAGAGGTTTTCAAGCCATTTAAACCCCTTAAACGCTTCTTCCGTCTTACCCTGTTGAAGAAGACTGTAAACTATCCAGCTGTAGCCGTGATATTCCAGAGTTGCGTCACTGAGATTCAGCTCTTTGGCCCGCTTAATAGAGGCGGCCACGGCCTTCTGGTTGACCTCAATGATTTTTGCCCAGTCACCGAGGGTAATGTAGTAATGGGAAGGCATATGCCGCGCGTGAATAGAGTCAGCCGCGATGCCGGAAAAACTTTTCGCCGCCGATCTTGCCAGATAAGACTGTACCGGGTTTTCAGTGCCATGAAGCAGATAGTGAAGCGCTCCCGGGTGTTCAGGGTTGTTTGTCAGCACCTCCCGGAAAAGCGTGATGGCTTCATTATTAGTGATGAAATCCCGAATGCCCCGCCGGGTGCCAAGCACACTGTAGCCATAGAGTACTTTCACATCAGGATTATCAGGAAACTGCCGGTAAAGGTCTGCCATGGCAAGTCGAAACTGCCAGATTGGAGAACCGGTCTCATAGGGTTTCAGGTTTTTCGGGTTGGGTGATGCTAACTGTCGGGCCGCTTTTATATAGCCTCTTTCCAGCGGTGAGAGTTGCCCATAATCAACGTTCTGGTCCATTTGTTTAATGGCGGACTGAGCCAGCTTGTGATCAAAGGAGTTCCAGATCAGCTTGTTACCCGCGATAATTTCCCCCCAGTAAGCCATTGCAAAACCGGGGTCAAGACGCTGCGCTTCTCTCAGGGACCATAACGCTTCAGGGAAGGCGTAGGTATGCAGCAGTTTCACGGCGGTTTGAAAATGCTCATTGGCCATTTCATTTTGGGAGGTTACCGGCATATACATCTGCCCCAGATGTGTACCCCCATGCCAGGGTGGAAAAGGGGGCACATCATCATGGTAGTAAGTGGCCCGGGAAAGCGATGGTGTCAGAAAGAGAACAAGGACGAGTGAAAATAGAAAATGTGGAATAGCCATAGGGACAGCCTGCTTTCAGATTAGATAAATTCTAGCTGAAAGCGGCTTTTTGTCTTGAGTTGATCAGGATTCTCTGAGGGCTTTAATAAACTGCGACTGATCGATGGATACCTGCATATCACTGATCAGGCGATCAATATCTGCCTTGATAGTGTTGAACTCACCTTTCAAAGCACTGATGGCCCGGGCATTAAGATTATGTTTGAGATAAAGAACCTGATCCTGAAAGGCATCCAGAACCGGCTGCATCCGTTGTTCGGATTTCTCAAGACTGGTGATCATGCGCTGGTATTGACGTCGGGTGTCTTTTAGCTTTTGGGAGCTGGCTCTGCGGAGGCTGTCACTTTTATAGAGGTTCAGTTCATCTTCCCATTCATCGAACAATGCGTCAGAGACACTTTTGACACTGGCAATCCGGTCTCTGACTTTTTCTGCTGCAGATAAGCTGTCTTCATACTCGGCGTTCAAATCCGTATAGGCGGATTCGAGGTCGCCGCCATTAAAATTAATGACGATCTGAAACTGTTCAAGAGCACTTTGAAACTGCGCCTGTGCCTGTTCCTGTGCAGACTGGGTGTCTTCGATGCGATCCACCATGATGTCACGCTTATGGATACCTACTTTTTTCCTAGTTAGAGTAGTAGTAGCGGGTTGAACGTTTCGCCCCGGTGGCCGTGGGTGTAACTGTCCACTCCCCATTGGGTAAATGACTGATTCTCGCTCAGAGTTGCGGCGATGGTGGCAGGGCAACGGTATCTACTCAGCGCTTTACCGGTGATCAGGACTGCTGATGAAGCGGGTGTTTCCCTTGAGGTGGCGGTAAGAACCTTCTTCACGGTGGGTGCCCGTCTGGAATTGAACTGGTACAGGGGTGCGCTTTCACAACTGGAGGTCACTAATCACTGGCAATCCCTGGCCCGTGACAGCGCCAGAGATGAGTTGAACTGGCAGCAGAGAACGTTATCGGTTGGCTTGATTGGCGTAGCTCAGGATGGCGTACCTATTGAACAGACTCTGGAGCAGTGGATCATGGAAAATCATGCCATGGTGTCCCGCTGGCAGAATATGCTGGCGGATATTCGCAGTGCTCCCCAGGTAGACCTTGCCATGTTCTCGGTGGCCAACCGGGAATTAATGGATCTGGCTCAGGTGAGTCTGCATGGTAAGCACTGATTTGATTTTAAATGCAAGAGGAAAAAGGATAAAAATCACCATATTGACATTATGGTTGGATTTATGGGTGTCCTTTATTTTTTTGGATGACAGTAGGAGATGGGGGGGCGGCAAGTTTTAAATTCTGGTTCCTCGGGGGCAATGACCATTGAACTCTCATTTTCTACGGCTGACACATTCTTTGATGCAAATACGGCCCAATTGGTTTCTATTTACCCACTTAAAACTCAAAAGAACCAAAATTCTTCCGTCACAAATTCTAAATGGAACAATGTTACCGTTCCTGAGCGAGTGATGGATTGGGATGTTATTTAATTACAATTCCTTACAAGATAAAGTAATCATGATAGACATCAAAAAACATTGCCTCGTGTTTCTATAGAATCAGAACAAAGTTTTTAAACCCGCTTCATTTCTGCGGAATTACCTGGTTGCCAGGTGGCGAACTGGAACAAGTCGAATGCGCCATCTTTAATATGGTTGACGATATTGCCGGTATTTTCTGTGATGGCGCCAAAGCCTGCTGCTCCATGAAAGTATCCACCTCTGCGGGAGCCGCAGTGAAGGCATCCCTGATGGCCATCAATAATATCCGTGTTTCTGGCCAGGAAGGAATTATTGCCGGATGTGTCGAAGAAACCATTGATAACCCTGGCCTTTCAGGCAGTCAGGGTATGCGGGAAACCGATCGGATGATTTTGAAGATCATGATGACAAAATCTACCTGAATATTTTAATCACCCGGTTGTCTGATATCTGTAGAGGCTGTTCTCTTAAACAGGTATCAGTCAATCCTGTCAACAAAAGGAAGAAGTAATGGCTGAAGCAATCAATACAGAAAAGGCACCTGCTGCTATTGGTCCCTATGTACAGGCTGTGGATACCGGCTCCCTGGTATTTACTTCCGGTCAGCTCCCTATTGACCCGGCTACCGGAGAGATGCCTGAAGAGGTTGCTGCGCAGGCACTACAGTCTCTGAAAAATGTTCAGGCCATTATTGAAGCTTCAGGCCTGACCATGAACGCTGTGTTCAAAATGACGGTTTTTGTCAAAGACCTGAACACCTTTGCCACCGTCAATGATGTTTACCAGAAGTTCTTTGATGATCTTGGCGCTGGCTATCCTGCCCGCTCCTGTGTGGAAGTTGCCCGCCTGCCAAAAGATGCATTGGTGGAAATCGAGGCCATTGCTCAGCGTTGACATTTTTTTTCAAAGCCTGTAACCACGAAAGTTACAGGCTTATTGGATTTACATTCCCCCCCACAACAACACCGCTAAAATCTGTGGTGACAATATTCTCAAACACATCACCAGTGGATAAACCGTGGCATAGGAAAGCGCGGCCGCGCCAGATTTGTCATGCAGGCTATTGGCGAATGCCAGTGCAGGAGGATCAGTCATTGAGCCAGCCAGCATACCGCAGATAGTCAGGTAGTTAAGCCCACCAAATATTCGACTGGTAATTCCGATGACCAGAAGCGGCACCAGGGTAATTACGGCACCGTACATCATCCATTGCAGACCATCACCATTGACCAGGATATCCACAAAGCTTTCACCGGACTTCAGACCAACCACCGCCAGAAACAGGACGATACCAATCTCCCGTAATGCCAGGTTAGCGCTGGGAGGCATAAACCAATATAAACGACCAATGCTACCTATACGCCCAAGTACCAGAGCTACCAGCAATGGCCCGCCTGCCAAGCCAAGCTTCAATGCTGCCGGTAAACCCGGAATCTGAATAGGGATTGATCCCAGCAGAATGCCCAGGCCAATACCAATAAACACCGGCATCATCTGCACCTGCTGCAGCTTCTGCTGAGCGTTACCTACCTGATCAGCAACGGCATCAATAGACTCTGGGCGACCGACAAGATTCAGAATATCACCAAACTGCAGTGTGGCATCCCGGTTTGGAACCAGCTCAACACCGGAACGGTTCAAGCGGGAAACCACTACGTCGTAGCGTTGCTTGAACTTCAGGTCGATCAGTTTTTTGCCCAGAACCTTTTCATTGGTGACCACCACCCGGGAAGTTCTCAGCTCTGTCCCTTTGGTGGTCAGAGAAGCATCCACTTCTTCACCAAGAATCAGACGGGCATTCTGCAACTTCTGCTGGCTACCCACCAGATGAAGAATATCACCCTGCTCCACCGTAGTACTGCCCTTGGGAACGACTAAATCCTCACCACGCTTCAGCCTGGAGCAAACCAGTTCGCCGTCATTTAAGCCGGGGATATCCTGAAGAGCCAGGCCATCAATATTGGGATTACGAATGGCGACATTGATCGTGTAAAGGCTTTCATTACCCGTACCCGACACTTTTTCAAAGGCTTCTGCTTCCTGATCAACATTAATATTGAACAGTCGACGTATAAACCACATGCTCAACAAAATGCCAAAGATGCCAAAGGGGTAAGCTACTGCATAGGCTGAACCCGGGAGCGCCAGCATACTGGCAGGGGTACCCAGTTCCGCAAGAATACCGGTTCCTGCAGCCAGTGATGGCGTATTGGTCACCGCACCGGAATAAATACCCAGCACCACCGGCAGAGGAACATCAAACAACAGGTGTAGCCCTGTTGCGACAAGGCCACCCAGTAACACCAAAGCGGCAGCAAAAGCATTCAACTTCAGCCCACTGCTTTTTAAGGAGGAAAAGAAACCCGGTCCCACCTGAATACCGATGGTATAAACAAACAGAATCAGGCCAAACTCCTTGATGTACTCCAGAGTATGATTGTTCAGATTGATATCCATCTGATAGACAAAATGCCCCACCAGAATTCCCCCAAACAGAACACCACCAATCCCCATACCGATGCCGCGAATGCGCCAGTTGCCTATCCACAGGCCCAGCACAGCCACCAGCGACAGAATCGATATGGATATCGCTATATCGCTCATTATTTTTCCTGAAAAATGAATATTGAAAAGAAGGTTAGAAAAGCATCATCACCTTACCAAACCCTGACAATAAATCCGGATGACACAAGTCAACTTTTTAACAAACTGGATTTAACCAGTAAAAAAACCAGAAGGAGAGAGGGGGTGCAATTAAAAGTGCTACACCGCTGTCATTCCGTTCAGGAGGTCAGGGCCCTTATCTGTATAGGCAACACCTCCGCTGTCATTGTGTACAGGGATTGTACACAATCCATCTGGCAGGGATAGCCATCCACCGGCAGTCACCTCCCTGTGGATGGATCCTGTACAATCCCTGTACAGGATGACAGCGATCAGGGAACACTTTTAATTACACCCCCTTGGCACAGGCTCTCACGAGATTACACTTGCCGTCGGCTAGTGGTTATCATCAGCAGGCGCCTTTACCGCCAGTCAGATGCAGGTTCTCCCACAGGGGACTTTCACCCCATAAGTTCATGCCCATACCGGGCGTACCAGGTGCAACGGTTCGGACTGCCTTCGGCAGCCGACCATACAGTCGTTGGCCCTAAGTGAGGAATAGGAAGTATGGATCTAATTTTACAGATATGGGGAGGGGCGTTCTATCTTATCAACAAGATATTATTCGCTCTTTCAGAAGGCAAGCATGGTAAAACCGAAAAGCAACTAAAAGTGTCGGGATGGTCAATTTATATTCTCGGCGTTCCTGCATGGGTGATTATCTTAGTTGGCCATCAAAACTGGATAGCTGCAGCTATAGAGGCTGGCGGAATTCCTGCTATGTTACTTGGCTTATATAACACTTATCACGATCACAAGAGACCTCATAAAGCGTTTAATATTTTTGTTATTTTGTGTACTTATTCGTCTTTAGCTTTTGGCCTTATATACAGTTTGAGCATTCATGGAGGCATTACATCCGTCTCTCAAGTTCTAGAAGTAGGTGTAATGTCAGGATTCTTAATGGGCAGTTATTTTATGGCTAAAAACAATCCTGATGGCTGGTTATTTTTTATGCTAATGAATCTAAGTATGGCGAGTTTAATGTTTTTGCAAGAGAAGCCCATATTGATGGGTCAGCAATTATTATCTCTTTGCTTTGTTTTATATGGATTTAACAAAACTCGAAAGAGGTGACTGCTCCCCGCCCTATCGGACTCGAGGACTCGAGAGCCTAAAGGCGAGGCTTCCAACTTCACAGCCGATTCTTTGAACTCTGCCGTATACGTTTTTGATTTCTTTTCTGACATTTGGACACACCTTAACGGGCTTCGATATTACCCGTATTTATGTGTCCGGAAAACTATAACCACATCACACCATGGTGGCCAGTTAATACTTATAATCCGCAAACCCTGACGGAAGGACAATCCTGCTGAGCTATCCTCCCCTGTACAACCAGATTATTCTACATACACTCCGACCAATGAAATCGAATATTCAGGATAATGAATATGAAGCTGGCCTGTCGGTTAATGACTGCTTATGAAAATAATCTCAATAAATTTTTTCTTCTGATGACCTTTCTTCTTTTAGCTACGGGTGCCTGCCATGCCCGGGCTTCTGAATGGGGTATGGGAGTTTCGTTTCAACAGAGCAGAATCCCCTATAAAAACACACTCTCAGACACTGTGGGCAACACCATTCCCAGCATTTATTACGAAGATGACAACCTCTTTTTCCGTGGTGATGAGTGGGGCATCAAAGCCTGGGCGAATCATCGGTGGGCAATCAATCCTATTGCACGACGTCGCTGGGTTCACTTGCCAAAAGCCGTTCAGAACAAATATCAGGAAGACGCAATCGATGTCGGTGTCCAGGCTCTCTGGCAAAGAGCAGAAAACCAACAGTGGCGTTTTGAACTGCTCACTGAAAGCGACTGGAAATATCAGCTCTATGCAGGTCATGACTGGCAGCTCAGGTATGATCGGCTGCAACTGAATGCCAAGGCAGGTTTGCGCCTGAAATCCGGAAAATACAACAGTTACTACTACGGCCTGAATTATCTTGGAGGAGAAGACATCAACGGAGGCGTCGATGGCGTACTCAGTATGGATTTCCGTTATCCATGGATCGGCAACTTTTATTTGACCGGTGGTCTGGAATGGACACAAATGGATGCAAATGCCCGACACAGTCCGGCCATTGACAGGAACGGCTATGGTACCGTCAAACTGGGTGTTGCATTTTTTGAGCAAGGCAATGACATGGATGCATCTATTCCCGATGACGCCTATTTACGCGTAGCTCATGGCTGGGCAACCCCCTCCAACATGGGTGAAATTTTTCGGGGAAATGGCGTTAAAGACTCACACAATAATCAGATGACTTCTGTCTTTTATGGCCATCCACTCCAAAAAGGCTGGCTACTGGAAGCTATGGACGTTTATCTGGTGGGCGGACTGGTCTACCACGCGAAATCCAGTGTTCAGAGCGTGGGATGGGAAAGCGTACTTGCCATAAAAGCGTACTACAATTTCGCCTGGCCCGTTCGCTGGCGACTGGGCGTCGCCGAGGGCATGTCTTACATCAGCAATTTAACCTATATAGAAAAAAATGAGATGGATGAAAAAGCTTACAATCCTTCCAAACTGATGAATGCTCTGGATCTCAGCCTGGATGCGAATCTTGGCGATTTAACCACCATTAAAGAGCTGGATACTGCCTGGTTTGGCTACAGCCTGCATCATCGCTCTTCTATCTTTGAGCGCGCTTCACACTTTGGCAGAATTAAAGGTGGAAGCAACTACAACACCATTTATTTACAGTGGCACTTTTAACAGGCAACAGGCTTCCCTAAGGAATTGTCCCGAAATAAAATCCGCATTTTACTGCGGCTTTTAAAAGGCCGTTGTCCGCAACGGGCATCGGGCAGCGTTCGTTGAAATGTCGAAGTTATTAAAGGACAGTTCCTGACGGCCTCTTCTACTCGGAGACAACTCCTTAGAGCATCTCGGTAAATCCTTGTCGTGCAAATGTTCATAGTGAACATTTGCACGTTGTTCTGATTCCTGCTCAATTCATAAAATAGAAACCTGAAACGGCATGTCTTCTGTATTTATTTGACGAGCGTTAATTTCAGTAAATATCTGAAACAACAAGCTGCCTTGTTTTTAATTTACGTTTTATGGAATCAGACACAATGAAAAAGGGTTTGAAAAAAACCTTGATGGCTTCTGCCCTGGCAGTGGCGTCAGTGGCTTCTCTTGCTAATGCAGCGCCGGTTACTGCGCCGGCAAAACAACCCAACATTCTCGTTATTATGGGCGACGATATTGGTTACTGGAATCTGAGCACTTACAACCAGGGGATGATGGGTTATAAAACACCTAACATCGACCGTATTGCCAATGAAGGCGGTAAATTCACGGACTTTTATGGACAGCAAAGTTCGACTGCAGGACGTTCTGCCTTTATTACCGGACAGATGCCAGCCCGTACCGGTTTGACCAAAGTGGGTATGCCAGGGGCTAAAGAAGGTATCAGTGAACTGGACCCGACTATGGCCGTTATGCTGAAAGATCTGGGCTATGCCACCGGACAGTTTGGTAAAAATCATCTGGGTGATCGTGATGAGCATCTCCCAACCAATCATGGTTTTGATGAATTCTTTGGTAATCTTTATCATTTGAATGCGGAAGAAGAACCAGAGCGTGAAGATTACCCTGCAGATTTTGCAACGCCTCCACGGGGTGTTATTCGTTCTTCAGCGGACGGTAAAATTGAAGATACCGGCCCGTTGACGAAAAAGCGTATGGAAACAGTTGATGCTGAATTCATGGGCGCTGCTAAAAACTTTATTACCGATGCAGTTAAAGAGGGTAAGCCCTTCTTTACCTGGATGAATACCTCACGCATGCACACCAAAACCCACCTGACTGAAGAGTCTCGCGGTAAGACCGGTCTGGGTAAATGGGCTGACGGCATGGTGGAACACGATGGTCAGGTGGGTGAATTGCTTGACCTGCTGGAAGAGCTGAAAGTCGACGACAACACGATTGTTCTTTACACCACTGATAATGGTTTCCAGCTGTTTGAATGGCCAGACGCCGGTATGTCACCTTTCCGTGGCGAGAAGAATACCGGTTGGGAAGGCGGTTTCCGTATTCCGGCACTGATCAAATGGCCGGGTGCTGTTGTGCCGGGTAGTACCTATAACGACATCGTGTCTCTGGAAGATTTCTTCCCGACATTCCTGTCTGCTGCTGGCAACCCAACCGTTAAAGAAGATCTTCTTGAAGGTGTGACTACCAAAGCTGGCAGATCTTACAAGGTTCATCTTGATGGTTATGACCAGACAGATTACCTGACAGGCAAAGCCGAAAAATCACCTCGTGATCAATTCTGGTACTGGTCTGACGATGCTGACCTGTTGGCAGTTCGTAGCAATGAGTGGAAAGTACACTTTTCCATTCAGGAAAAAGAAACCGGACCTGATGTTTGGGCTTACCCGTTCACCAGACTGCGCGTTCCCAAGCTCTTTAACCTGAAGATCGACCCTTTCGAGCGTGGTGACTCCGGTATGCTCTACGAAGAATGGCGTCATGAGCGTCCTTACCAGGTTTTCCATCTGATCAATCAAATGAAGCCAACTCTGGCTACGTTTGCTGACTACCCTCAGCGTGCGAAACCAGGCAGTTTCACCATTGATGACATTATTGAAAACATGAACAACATGAAAGACTGA
>NZ_JAVRMB020000044.1:0-8395 GCF_031844845.1 Endozoicomonas sp. | reverse complement strand
CAGGTTGAAGAGCCTGTGGTGAAAGAAGCGCCAAAGCCAGAACCCAAAGTCATCCAAAAACCGGTAGAAAAGGCTAAAGCCGTTCTTAAGAAGAAAGAACCCAAACCAGAGCCAGTCAAGAAAAAACCAAAAAAGATTGTTGAAAAGCCCAAACCGGTTGAAAAGAAACAGAAGCAGGCAGTGACGGAGCCAGCAGAGCCGGTGATGGAAAGAACGGTGACGGAAAAAAGTCCGTCGCCCGGGCTCAGTAATGAGCCAGTGATGGTGACCGAGCCTGCGATCCGTAACTGGGTTGAACCCCGTTACCCGAAACTGGCGCAACGCAGAAATCAGCAGGGTGTGGTGATGCTGGATGTGATTATCGATGAGCGAGGAAACCCGATCAGCATCGACATTCTTGAGTCATCCGGTTACCCCATTCTGGATAAGGCAGCTACGGAAGCCGTTAAACGCTGGTCGTTTAAACCAGAGCAGCGTAATCGCCAATTTGTGAAATCCCGGGTACATATCCCCGTCGCATTTGAAATCAGTTGATTTATTCTTTTAAGCAGGTAACGCCATGTTGACAGAAAATCTTGCATCACTGGGGATCATGGCCTGGCCATTACTGATCACCTCATGCCTTGGGCTGGCCATGATTCTTGAGCGGCTGGTGACCTATACCCTGCTGCCATCTATGAGCCGCAAAGGACTGACCCAGCTTTTTAATGAAGTGCGCCAGTGCTGTGACTGCGACAAACACGCTGAAAGCAAAAATGACCTTTGCAAGAATCTGCGACAGGGGCAAGGTGTTCGTCAGGGTATCGCCGTATTACTGAGCCACAACACCTGTAAAAAAGAAGTGCGGGAAGAAGTGGCCGGTCTCTGGCTACTCAAACAGAAACGCTCCCTGAATGCCTGGCTCAAGCCACTGATGTTGATTGGTGTACTGTCGCCTATGCTGGGTCTGCTGGGTACTGTTCTTGGCATGATTGATATGTTCCGGGATATTGCCGCTGTAGCAGGCCCGGTTACCCCGGACATTCTGGCCGCGGGTCTCTGGCAGGCCATGTTTACCACTGCGTTTGGCCTGATGATTGCCATTCCGGCACTGGCTGCCGCTCATGGCTTTGGTGTCTGGACAAACCATTATCTGGCCAAACTGGAGTTTGCCCTGAATCACACCAACCTGATTCTGGAAGGCCTGAGCATGGACGACGATGGATTGGCAACTGTGCCTTCAGTATCAACCGTTAAAGGCTTTAGCGTAAAAAATGATAGAGCCTGCACTGCCTCTGGCCGTCCTGAAGCTGCCGGTCTCCCGGAGATAGTCAATGCCGGAGCAGTAGCGGCATGATTCGGATCCACGACATTGATGAAACCAATGCCTCACTCTCCATGGCGGACCTGACTCCGCTACTGGATGTGGTATTTATTGTCATGGTGTTTCTTTTGTTCACTGCCAATGCGCAAACCCTTAGCCTGCCGGTGAACCTGCCTCAGGCGACACAACAGGAGGCTTCGGTAACCAGTGCACCAAAAACACTGACCGTCAGTATTCTGGAAGAAGGTGAGCCATGGGCTATAGGCGAGCAGAAGTTTAATCAGTGGGAAGTGTTCGCCACTTCGCTGCTGGAAAAAGTCAAACAGGCACCCGATACAACGGTTCTGATAGCCGGTGATAAAGATGCTCCCCTGGGCAATCTGGTCAAGCTGATGATGTTATTGAGCCAGCACAAAATTGAAGCGGCGCAGGTGTTGATGGAACAGGAAAGTGGTAGGAGCAAATCATGAAGAAAATAATTAAGCCTCTGGTTCTGTCAGCTGTTTTTGGACTTGTTTCCAATGCAGCCATGGCTCAGGAATCACACGACACTCAGCGCATTATTTCGGCAGGCAATGGTGTTACGGAAATCATCTACGCTCTGGGTGCAGGTGATCAGGTCATCGCGGTAGACCAGACCAGTACCTGGCCACAGGCCGTTAATCAGCTGCCAAGACTCGGCTATCACAAACAACTGTCTGCAGAGGGTATTCTTGCCCTTCAGCCAACGATGCTGATTGGTACAGACGACATGGGTCCGCCTTCCACACTGGCACAACTGGAAAGCGCAGGCGTTGACGTGGAAGCACTGCCACTGAATCATACGGCCGAAAGCATTGAAATCCAGATTAAATCTCTGGCGAGCATTCTGGGTAAAGAACAACAGGGAAATGAACTCTGGGAAACCATAGAAGACTCCCTGGAAGAAGCTGAGGCCCTGGCCGCTTCCTACGAGCAAAAGTATGAGAAAAAGGTACCGGTGCTGTTTGTACTGGCCATGGGTGGTCGTTCCCCAACCGTCTCGGGCAGTGGCACTGCAGCCAATGCGATAATTGATCTGGCGGGCGGTTACAACCCTGCAGCTGAGCAGTTCAAGGGGTACAAGGCGCTCTCCAATGAGGCCATGCTGCTGCTGGCTCCGGAGGTCATTATTTTCCCCGGCTCTACCAGTAATCCCGATGTAACCCCTGAGACATTACTGAAACAAATGCCTATCCTGAAGCAGACACCTGCAGGTCGCAATGGGCGTATCGTAGCCATTGATGGCAATATGCTGCTGGGTGGCCTGGGCCCGAGAACCGGAGAGGTTGCACTGTCTCTGGCAAAATCTTTTTATTCTGACGAAGGTAGCTCATCCGATAATGAGTCGTAATCATCAGGGGCCACTGCTGTTAACCGGGCTGGCAATCCTGCTGCCAGTCATGGTGATTGTGTCCATAGGCGTTGGCCCAGTACCCATTCCCGCAGGCGATATTCTGACCATTCTGTTTGATCGACTGGGCTTTTCATTTTCAGACAGCTCAATCAGCAGTCAGTCAGCACTGATTATTGAATCGATCCGTTTACCACGAACACTGCTGGGTTTAATCGTCGGCGGCTCTCTGGCTGTTGCCGGTGCTTCCATGCAGGGGCTGTTCAGAAACCCTCTGGCTGACCCCAGTATTATCGGTGTTTCCAGCGGGTCAGCACTGGGGGCCGGTATCGCCATTGTCCTGGGCGGCCTGTTGTTTGCCGACGCTCCGGCACTGCTGCAAAGCTATAGTATTTCCATTCTGGCCTTTGCCGGTGGTGTGCTCACCACCTGGCTGGTTTATAAAATAGGGACCAGCGACCATGGTACTTCCGTAGCCACCATGCTGCTGGCCGGTGTTGCTATTAATGCCCTGGCCGGTGCGGGCATGGGGATGCTGAACTACGTTGCTGATGACACCATGCTGCGGAACCTGACCTTCTGGCAGATGGGCAGTCTCGGGGGAGCGACCTGGGATCTGGTCACTATCTGTGCCACATTACTGATTCCCGTCATGCTTATTCTTGGACGCTATGGACTGGTGCTCAATGCCTTGTTGCTGGGCGAGTCTGAAGCGCGCCACCTGGGTATCGATGTCCAGAAGGTCAAACTGAAACTGATCTTCCTGACGGCTCTGGCGGTGGGTGTTTCTGTTTCCGTCAGCGGTATTATTGGTTTTGTCGGACTGGTAGTTCCTCACCTTATCCGGTTAGCCGTTGGCCCTGATCACCGTATTCTTCTGCCGGCTTCCGCTATGCTGGGTGGGGTTCTGTTACTGGCAGCAGATATGATTTCCCGAACCATTGTCGCCCCTGCAGAACTTCCCATTGGCATTGTCACTGCATTGATGGGTGCCCCTTTCTTCCTGTCACTGCTGTGGCAGCAGCGTAAAAGGATTACCTGACTATGGAAAGCGTGGAGAGCGTGGAAAGAGCCGCAGTAAATACGGTGAGTACTCTGCAAGTGCGGGACGTTTCGGTTCAAATTGGCGACAGATTCCTTCTTCAGGGTATCAACTTCACCCTGAATCCGGGGGAAGTCGTTTCTGTACTTGGCCCGAACGGTGCCGGAAAAAGTACGTTGATGAAAGTCATCAGCGGAGAAAGAAAACCGTCAACGGGCAATGTGCTGCTTAATGGGCGTAATGACTGGCCACTGAACCATCAGGCTTTGATGCTGGGTGTACTGCCACAGTCATCGTCATTGAGCTTTCCTTTTACGGTTGAAGAAGTGGTGCTGCTCGGGCGCATTCCCTGCGCCAGCGATCGGGACGAAAACCTGATGATTACCCGGAAAGCACTGGAAAAAGTGGATGGTTTACACCTGAAAGACCAGCACTACACGACCCTTTCCGGTGGTGAGCGCCAACGAGTGCATATGGCCAGGGTACTGGCACAAATCTGGGATGAAAGCGCTTATGGTCAGCGTTACCTGCTGCTGGACGAGCCGACGTCGGCACTGGACCCGGCACACCAGCAACTCACTCTTAAGATGGCTCGACAGGAAGCGAATCAGGGAATGGGCGTGATGGTGATTATGCACGACCTGAATCTGGCTGCACGATATTCTGACCGGATTGTGATCCTCAAAAACGGACAAATGGCCGCGGAAGGAACACCCCACCAGGTGTTGACGCCAGAAACCATCGGGCAGGTGTTTAATATTGAAGTCAGTGTGCCAGATCACCCGGTTTATCACTGCCCACTGGTTGTGAATCATTAAATGACCGCTTCCCGCTTCCCGCTTCCCGCTTCCCGCAAAAGCAAACCAGGCTTTTTCGGGCAGCGGGCAGCCCAGGAACGTCTACCCTAAGCATCGTCCTTTAAAGCGCTGACACCATACTGTTTGGAAAAAACTTCAAACACTTCCGTTAAATATTTCTCAAGGGAACGAAGACCAGTATCACTATCATTTTCGATAAATGATTCAATCATTTCACACCCTTCATCTGGAAGAAAAAAATCAGAAAACTCACTCCCAATGGATTGATACCGTTTTATTTTATTGGGAATTAACGTATCAAAAGCAATAGAGCTCTTGGTTTCAGTGGAGAATCCTGAAAAAACAATAGTATCCAGCCTTGAAGCAATGGCTTCTAACTCAGGACTATTATGACTCAGCGAATTAATATCACTATTACCAGCCAGAATAATAGTATCTGGAAGATGAACAATCGTTTTCAGATAAGGGCTGTAAAAATGCCGATTTTTGGGATCCAGCAATTTTAGAAGAAAAGACAGTATTTCCTTATTTCTTTGATCTCCGGAAATAAACAGGCGATCAAATTCATCAATCAATAAAATCTGATTTTTATGATTAATATCCCGAGAGGATTTCGTACTGGCAACAATAGCATCAACCAGCAGGCCCGGTTTACTGTCTTCCCGTTCAAATGATGTTCCAACAATATCATCAACCGAACTGCCATCCAGTGTTACCACCGCCAGATTAGTATCCATAGCCTCTGCCAGCTTCTGTGCCGCATAAGTTTTTCCTGTGCCCGGGGCACCTTGAAAATAGACCGGATAATGACTTTCACTAACCTGCGCTGCCATTTTCTGATAGGCAATTTCTGAATAAACAAATCGATCTAATCGTTCAACCAGGTTTGGCGAAAAATACTTCAGAGAACCCTCTATTGAATCAGAATTATACGTCAACGACTTTCTATAGAAGGGTAACCTGAGGGCCTTATCAAGAATTTTTTGTAGCCGTTTAAAGCCATCACTACTTGGCCTCTGCCAGAAATTATAGAAAAGCTCATCCTCAATATAGCTTTGAGTACTTTTCGGTAATAATGCTTTCTTGGAACCATAGGCAGTAACCAGGTTCACCTCCGGTAGCATCGGGGGGAATAATGAGTAATAAAAACCACGATACAAACTGGGTAGACTACCAAAAAACATTCCACCCCCGACCACTAACACAGGTAATGAGAGAATCGACCAGAAAACAACTTTTTCCCGGTTCACCATTGCCTGCCCTGCCAGCCAGAGCAGGTTTTTCGCAGCCCACTTGGCAGACAATCCACTAACCGCCACATAAAGTGCGCTCGTCGGCAGTACATTGTATAAAGGGTATTCTCTTAAGACCCAGGCGAACTGTTTTGCTGTTTCTTCTCTGGCTCTTCTAACGCTCCCTCCGACCATGTCTTCGGATTCATAGCCCGAATGTTGAGCACTTAATCGATCAAAAAATCGACTACTTGCAAGATATCCCCGCAATAAAGTCACCTGGGGAGCATCAGAATGTTGAGCTGATTCATCAGAACTGGCTTTCAAAATTATTAAAAAGAAAGGAACAATAAAACATAAAGCGATTCTTCTCATACCAACCCTTTTGCATTCAGTGTCATAACTCATCAGAGACAATCTGTTTTTTCAGGGGTAGACCGATCGTTTCAGCCAATCACTATCCCTCCGGAAATTATGTTTCAGAAAATGAACATAGTTGATAATTTTAATTTCAGGGTGAAATGTTCAAAATGATCGTCACCGGTATAGCTAACTGCTTCAAAAACCAACCAGAAAGGATCTTCATTAAACAACGATTTCCGGCGGGGTAGTCAGCCGTCGGTAAGCGATATTTTTCGCCCATGGCTGCTTATTAGATAATTAATAACTGGCAGCTCTGGCTTAGTAATAACTGTCACTCTGCACTTTGACGGGCTCTGGATTCCTTGGTTCGGGAATTTCATGAGCAAACATCTCAAAAACCTTTGAAATAGTCTTTTCAAGGGAGCGCAAGCCAGGGTCCTGATCCGTTTCAATAAAGGCATCGATCATTTCATGACCACTTTCAGGCAAAGTAAATTCTGCAAACATCTTACCCGATGATTGGTAGCGCCTCTCTTTATTCGGAATCATAATTTCTGTAGCAATAGCTTTTTTAGCTTCAACACTGAAACCTTCAAATACAACTTTATCCAGTCGTGAGGCCATTGCTTCAAGTTCTGGATCATGGACACTCAGCTCATGAATATCCAGATTTCCAGCCAGAATAATAGTTACTGGCAAACGTAGTTCGGTTTTCAAATAACGGCTGTAAAACGAACGGTTGGCAGGATCCAATAGCTTCAACATAAATGAAAGAACATCCCTGGTTTTTTCATTACCTGAAATAAACAGGCGGTCAAACTCATCGATCAGAAGCACCTGATTGTAATGGTTTACATCCTGGCTCGACTGCGTACGGGCAATAATGGCATCCAGAATTCTGCCAGCTTTGGCATCAATCGTTTCAAAGGGTGTACCAATAATGTCATCAATGGTTGCACCATCCAGCGTTACAACGGCAAGGTTAGTTCCCATTGCTTCTGCAAGCTGCCCGGCCGCATAGGTTTTCCCGGTACCCGGAGCACCCTGAAAATAAACCGGGTAATGAGTATCTCGTATGGTCGAATCGGCCTGCTGATAAATCAGTTCTGAATGAGCAAAGAGTTTCAAACGATCTGCCAGATCAGGAGAGTAATGACGCAAGATCTGTTCAATTTTTTCCTCATCGTAAACTAACTCTTTAGAGTAAAATGGTAATCTCAGTGCTTTATCCAGAATCTTTTGCAAACGGCTGAGCGCTTCGCTACCGGGACTTCTCCAAAAGCTATAGAAGAGTTCATCTTCTATATAATGCTGTGTACTTTTATCTAACAGACGTTTCTTTGCACCATACGCCAGAATCAAACTTTCCTCAGGTAAAGTCGGTGGAAATATTACGTGATTCGCTTCTATAAATGTTTGAATTATCGGTATTATTGATAGGCTGGCCAACACAGCGAGTGCTGTGAGCCTAAATGAAGCCCCAGCGGGTGAAAGGGCAATAAAATAATTAGCAATAGCATCGCTATTCGCATACGCGATAGCCCCGGCAACAGCAACCACTGTAGTGAATGCCGCATAAGGCATGAGTTCATATAACGGATATTCTCGCAATACCCACTGGTAATTCTCCCTGGTCTCGTCCCTCCCTATTTTTATCTGTGTCTCTATTGGCAGGCCGGAGCGACTGGCGTGGCTACTAACTCGATCAAAAAAACGATGATTCACCATATATTGGCGCAGATAGCTTATATGAAGTTTATCCAGCCCAACAGGTACTTCATCTGCCTGAGCAACAGGAAATAAAGTGAGAATCGTAAAAAAACAAATACTGACCTGCTTCAAAAGCTTCATTTACTACCACCTTATTCAATGAGAATTGATTGACCATTCGTGGTAGACAACATCTCATTTATGAAGGTTCAATAAGATGACTATTGAAATTGACCACGAATAGGATGGCAGGCTCGAAATACCAGACCCGTTCTCATCATTGTAAAAAACAACCAAATCATCAGCAGAAATAAAAATAATTTGATGGCAGCTCAGCCTGTCTGGTCAACCTCTCGCAAATGCTATTCATATTTACGCAAACCCCCATCCCGGCAACGGAAAACCGAAATTTTTCACCAGAATTTTGTTGATCTATATCAATTGCACACAACCCAATAAATACGAATAATAACGATTCTCATTTTTACAGTAGAACGATCCAATTATGGTTGCCAGACACACCCTGGGTTCCGAGCTGACCGGGATATCATCCCC
>NZ_JAVRMB020000043.1:0-14447 GCF_031844845.1 Endozoicomonas sp. | reverse complement strand
CTACGTGGTAGATAACACCAGTGCGGTGGTGCAAGGCCTGGATGTCAACCAGAGCATCGTTGAGGTCTATACGGTGACGACGGCGGACGGCAAAGACAGCGAAACCATCACCATCACCATCAACGGAGCGGAAGACCCGTCGGATATCACCGTCGATGAAGGCAATGGCGACAGCGACACAGGCAGTGTGACTGAAGATGTCAATGAGAACGCTGACGGCGACCTGGTCACCATTGGCACCCTGACCGTCAACGATGTTGATGGCGATGGCGCCTTTAACACCAGCCCGACCTTCACCAGCAGTACCGGAAATAACGGTGCAGCCCTGGGTACGCTGACCATCTCAGACACAGGCAGCTGGGAATACAAGATGGATAATGCCGCCGTTCAGTACCTGGGCCTGAAGGCGGATGGTACTCCCGAGACGATCACCGAGGTTTACACTGTAGCCACGGCGGATGGAGAGGATGAGCAGACCATCACCATCACTATCAAAGGTGCTAACGATACTGCCAAAATCACTATTGACCCGTCGGTCAACGATGACCGTGAGGTCCTGGAATCAGGGCACAATCAACCGGGGGATGTCACGGCCAGTGGCAAGCTCTCTATCGATGATCCTGACAGTGGTGAGGAGAAGTTCCAGAGGCCGGAAAACCTGACGGGAACTTATGGAAAATTCACTTTTAACCCTGATACTGGTGAATGGGGATATAGGCTTGATGCGGGTAAATCGGATGCCCTGAAGGAAAATGAGATAAAATCCGACAGCCTCATCGTTACCTCGAAAGACGGCACAGCCAGCCATGAGATTAAAGTTATTATCACCGGCAGTAACGATGCCGCCACCATCGCTGTTAATGAGTCGGTTCCCGATGACCGCGCTGTCCAGGAGGTTGGGTACAATCAGACCGGTGATGCTACTGCCAGTGGTCGGCTCAGGATCGCTGATGTGGATGCAGGTGAGGCGGTGTTCCAGACCCCTGCGAGTTTGGAAGGTATCTATGGTACGTTCACCTTTAATGCCCAGACTGGCGAATGGGGTTACACCCTGGATGCAGGCAAATCCGATGTCCTGACTGAGGGTGAAAAACAAGACGACTACCTCAAAGTGACCTCCCTGGATGGCACCGCCAATCATTGGATTACAGTGCGTATCACCGGTGCAGACGATCCTTCAGATATCACCGTAGATGCAGACAATGGCGACAGTGATAAAGGCAGTGTTACTGAAGATGTGAATGAGAACGCTGACGGTGATCTGGTCACCAGCGGCACGCTGACGGTCAATGATGTGGATGGTGACGGGGCCTTTAACACCAGCCCGACCTTCAGCAGCAGTGGCAGTAAAGATGGTACAGCACTGGGATCGCTGACTATCACGGCGGACGGCACCTGGACATACACGGTGGATAATGACGCCGTGCAGTACTTAGGTCTTGATGCGAATGGTGATCCTGAGACTGTTACCGAGATTTATACCGTAAAGACTGCGGATGGAAAGGATGACCATACCATCACGATCACCATCAATGGTGCTAATGAAGTTCCTGAATGTGAGAGCTTCACCGTTCATTCCCGAACTTTAAGCAGTGATGATATCAGTATCGACTTCACCGGCCTGGTTAGTGACGCTGAGGATGTTAATGAGGATGTTGTAATCATGCTCACATCATTACCTGACTCAGAAAAAGGATCGCTTTACTTTACTAATGATCAGGGGCAACCAGAAAAGATAACAGAGAATATGCTATATCAGGTTGGCGATACTGGTGAGGTATCAGGGAAGACCTTCATTCAGGATGAATTAATATACAGGCCGGTAACAGGTAACTTGGGTTATGTAGGGGATGGCTCTGTTGATGAAGAGCATTCAAAGAAAGATTGGGGGGAGGAAGTAATACGGCCAGGTGTAGGTATAGATATGGCGGATTTTAAGCGTGATGGTGGGGATGATGGTGGGGGTGATGGTGGGGATGATGGTGGGGATGATGGTGGGGATGATGGTGGCGGGAGTATGAATACTGGCGCTGTCACTGAAGATACTAATGTGAACAATGAGGGTTATTTGGAGGTCGCTGGTAAAGTTGGTGATTATAAAAAATATGATATCAAAAGCCCAACCTTCAATGACGGTGACAGCACAAATAGTTCTCCGCTGGGCGTGTTGACCATTGATCTGTCTGGCAACTGGAGTTATGAAATTTCGAACGGAGCCGTTCAATACCTGGGTGAGGGCGATACCATTACCGAGGTTTACACTGTAACTAATAAAAAAGGTAATAAAACGGAAGAAATCAAGATTACTATCAACGGTGTTGAAGATACCGACTTGATAAAGACATTTGATAATGGCGTTACCGCTACTATCACTGCATCTGGTGGTGAGTTGTATATTTATGATAAGTACATTCTAGACGACGACAAGTACGTTCTAAACGATGAAGGTAAGTATATTCTAAACGATGAAGGCGAGTATGTTAAAGCCACTCATCTTGGTAATGGTTTGAGCGTTAAACAGCCGGGTGAAGAACCTAGAGAAGCAGGGATAACACCTGGTGAGTCAGTCACCGTTGAATTTAGCGAAGGAGTGTCGTACGTAGAAGTCGGGCTTGATGGATTTGGGGGGCAGTTTAAAGAAGGTGAAGGTTGGGGAGCCTCTGCTAAATGGACTGCTACAAATAGTGAAGGAGCGCAGTTTAGCGGCAATATATACAACACCAGCGGCGAGCTTACTCAAGACTTTGTTATTGATAGTAGTATGACGGGTGGGAAATCCATCACTTCTATCGAATTCACCACTGAGATTGATGACGATGCGGTGAAAAATAATACCCCCCATATCGATTTCAATGCGCCCTCCACCTACGAAATCCTTTATATTGATGTTGGCTTTAACGTAGAAGACAGTTTTACCTATGTTCCGATTGATACTGATGGGGCTGTGGGGGAAGAAAAGACCGTTTCCATTAATGTTAATCCCGTCGTATTTGCAGGGACTGATGGCCACGATATTCTGATTGCCGGTGCGGGTGCTGATGTTATTGATGGTGGAGAAGATCATGATAATATTTCCGGAGGCAGCGGAAATGATGTTCTCGAGGGCGGTGAGGGCTCTGATACCTTTGTTTTCCAGCTTTCTGATCTGAACGACGGTCGGTTGGTTCAGATGGATACATTGCTGGATTTTGAGCTGGGCAATCCAGCCAGCGAAGCGGGCGATATTCTGGATTTGTCGGCGCTGATCGACTTCAATGTCGGTAGTGAAACACTGGATCCGGCGACATTGCTGAATAAAGGCATCAGCGCCAGCTACGATGCAGGTAGCAACGCAGCGACCATTATTTTCAAAACGAATACCAGTGATGGTGATAATGATACTTTGCAGATCGTGCTGCAAAATACCGATGGCTGGAGTAATCAAGATGCTCAGGCTGGTATCGATGGTAATGATATTCTTCAGCAGCTGATCAATAACGGCCAGCTGATCGTTTAAGGCTATTTCCAAAAATAACAAACCAATAAAAATTGAATGTAAGAAAGGAGTGTTAACAGGATGTCGACCAGACTTTTCAAAGTATCTACGCTGGCTGCAGTGGTGTTATCAACCAGTGTTCAGGCAGATTCTCTGCTGGATGCCGTTAATGAGACGCTGGCTACTAACCCGGAGGTTCTGATTCGCACCACCGCAGCAGATGCCCGGGGTGATGAGGTAACCATGGCTCGGGCGGGCTATCTGCCGAGAGTGGATCTGACTGCCGGAATTGGTTATGAGAACAGCCGTAACAGCACAACCCTTGCTAACTCAGGAAACACGGGCAGCAACGATCAAAGCAGAACCCGCCGTGATGCCTCACTAACCGCACGACAAATGTTGTTTGATGGTTTTGCAGTAAATAGTGAAGTTGATCGCCAGAAAGCCCGGCAGGCATCGGCAGCCCAGGAAGTGTGTTCGGTGGCCAGCAATACTGCACTGCAAGTCACCCGAACCTATATAAATGTCATGCGTCAGCAGTCCGTGGTTGAGTTGATGAAAACCAATTCGGCAGAGCATGAACGGGTAGTGGAACTGATCGAGAAACAGGGACGAAAAGGTCGCAGTAATGAGGCAGATGTGGCCCAGGCGCAGAGTCGGCGAGTGCTGGCCAAAGCCAATGAAATCAGCGCAGAGTCGGTGCTCAGGGATATGAAAACCCAGTATCAGCGTCTGGTTGGTAATCTGCCATCGTCTTATTCTTTGCCGGAAGTGCCGGACAATACTCCGGCTTCTCTGGAATCTGCATTGAAGCAGGGCGTCAATGCCCATCCTGTTATGAAGCTGGCAAGTGCTGATGTTAACGCTGCTGAAGCTCAGTATGACTCCAGCAAAAGCGCCTATATGCCACGTTTTGAGCTGGAAGTGGGTGCCAACTGGGATACTGATGCCAATGGTGGCAAAGGCGATACCTACAACCACGTTGCCAAAGTAAATATGACGTATAACCTGTTCAATGGTGGTGGTGATAAGGCTCGCCGCAGTCAGACCAGCAAGCTGGTAAACGAGGCAATCGAAGTGCGTAACCGGGCTCGCCGACAGGTTGAGGAAGAAGTTCGTCTGGCCTGGGTGGCGGTTGATTTTGGGGTGCAGCGTTTAGTGCCACTGGAAGACCATGTTCGTCAGTCGGGTAAATCCAGAGAGCTGTATAACAAGCAGTTCCTGATGGGTAGTCGTACGCTGATGGATTTACTGGATAGCCAGAATGAATTTACTACCGCGAGACAGAGTGAAATCAACGCCCGGTATGATCTGTTGTTCAATCAGTTCCGTCTGCTGAATAGCACGGGTTCTCTTTTGACAGCTCTGGATGCCAGCCTGCCGGTTGAGAATGATTGTGGGGTGAAAGTGGTTGCTGCGCTTTGATGCTTAGGAGCTTAGGAACGGGTGCAATCAAAAGTGTTCTCTGAGGAGGTCAACAGTTAAGAATTTACCATCGCCCTCCTCGCGAAGGAGGGTGTCGCAAAACCCTCCGAACTCGTTCCCACGGTCCCCGTGGGAATGCATACCGAACCCACCGCAAATAGAAACAACCAGCATGAAACCCTCGGAAACCCAGACAAAGAGAGGGTTGCCCACCTACGGCCAGATCCGTATGCATTCCCACGCAGAGCATGGGAACGAGGCTAGATCCGTATGCATTCCCACGCAGAGCATGGGAACGAGGCCAGCATGGGAACGAGGCTAGATCCGTATGCATTCCCACGCAGAGCATGGGAACGAGGCTAAATTATCCATTTGCCAGTAAATTGAGGGACCTGGGGCGTAGTACTATAAACAATTCCGGCTGGGTTCTCCGCTGTCATTGTGTACAGGGATTGTACACAATCCATCTGGCAGGGATAGTTAACCATCGGCAGTCACCTCCCTGTGGATGGATCCTGTACAATCCCTGTACAGGATGACAGCGGAGTTGGTCGGTAATAATGGCTGTTTTCCCAAATGTGGAAGTTATTAAAGGACAATTCCTTAGGAACTGCTTTAAATAACGCCCCATTTCTATAAACGTCTATAGTCGCCTGCCTCCCAAAAACGCCAGATCCGCTTATGCTTTTGCGGACAACGGACAACGGCTTCAAGGTCCTTTCAGCTTAAGCTTCAGAATTATGTAGATTTCCTGCTGATCTTTGCTGTGAACAAACCTGAGGGCTTCTCTGAGCGTAGGCAGGTTGCTGGTAATCACAGGGCTGTCCAATAACTGGTCGAGCTTGTCCATGGGTTTGAGGTCTGTGCGTACGGGCTTGATGTTGAACTCTTTGATATCGGCGCTGCCCATGACCAGTTCTGCCAGGCTGATCTGACGCAGTGAGTCTTTAATGCCAATTAGAGCAAAGGCCAGATGCGATCGCGAATGGGGAAACGGATTGTTGATGCCGTAGCAGATCATCCTGCTGTACATCTCGATCTGTACAAGCGTACTGTCATGACAGCCAAGAGGGTTGTCAGTACTGTCCATGCTATCCAGGCCCATCATATCCTGGCTCAAGTCCTGCAATGTTAATTCCTGCTGACCGAAAACTGGCTTGATACTTTCCATGGCTTTACTCCCCTGCAAGTCAATGTCAGTCATTTATATCATTGATTCTGTGGGGGATTGTCTAACAAGGCTGCCAGTATTGCTGACCAGTCAGAAAGGTATGGAGAAGCCATCAGCGTAAGTGAGCACAGCATGAATTTAATTAGTGGTCTAATATATTTCCTTGTGTTTACTTTCATTTTTGTTGGTTTTGTTTGACTTTTTGCGGCTTTTTGATGATTTTTCTGCATATTGATGCATTGATGTGTAATGTCAGGTTGGTTAGACTTCTAACTAATTGGTTGTTTAATAAAAAGAATATGCTGAAAACTGGTTATTACTCATCTATCGACAGCTGTTTTTTAATAGTTGCTATTAATGGCTGCATCTCATCAATCTTATGCTCTCCAGGCTGTTATTCCTGTCGGATAAATCTACCTGATATCTTCAATATCAATGACTCAGGTTTCAGGCAATCACGATCCCGGAGTCTTTTATAAACATGGTGATAGATAGAGGAGCCGATTTCTGCAGACATAACCACCGGGCAAACAACCTTTAAAACAAGAAATTAAGCAGTACGGAGAAACGTGATGCGCCTCAGAAACTTTGTGGATGGCGACTATTGCAGTAACAGCAGTGGTAAGACTTTTGATGTTATTAACCCTGCTACAGGAAAGGTTGCCTATCAGGCAGAGGTTGCCGATGAGTCAATCCAGCAGACGGCAATGACCAGTGCCAGACGAGGGTTCGGGCAATGGTCCGCCATGACCGGTATGGAACGCAGCCGTATTCTGCACAAAGCAGTTGCCCTGCTGCGGGAGCGTAATGATCAACTGGCAGCGATTGAGGTGGAAGATACTGGCAAGCCCTGGCAAGAGGCATCGGTTGTTGATGTCGTTACCGGAGCCGACTCTATCGAGTTTTTTGCCGGGCTTGCACCCGCCATAGAAGGTAACCAGCAAAGCCTTGGTGACGATTTTTATTACACACGCCGTGAACCGCTGGGGATTTGTGCCGGAATTGGTGCCTGGAATTATCCTTTACAGATTGCCTGCTGGAAGTCAGCCCCCGCACTGGCCTGTGGCAACAGTATGATCTTCAAGCCTTCAGAAGAGACACCCCATGGTGCTACGAAGCTGGCAGAAATTTTTATTGAAGCGGGTGTGCCGGCAGGGGTTTTCAATGTTGTCCTGGGAGATGCTGAGGTTGGAGAGTGGCTGACAGGTCATCCTGATATTTCAAAAGTGTCATTTACCGGTGAAGTGAGTACCGGCAAAAAAGTGATGTCTGCTGCGGCTTCATCGTTGAAAGAGGTCACCATGGAACTCGGTGGCAAATCACCCCTGATTATTTTTGAGGATGCTGATCTGGACGAGGCGGTTTCTGCGGCCATGCTGGGTAATTTTTATACCCAGGGAGAAATCTGTACCAATGGAACCAGGGTTTTTGTGCACCGTTCGGTCTATGACCCGTTTGTGGAGAAACTGTTGGCGCGCACCCGCAACAATATTGTTGCAGGTGATCCCATGGATCCCGCTACTAATTTTGGTGCGCTGATTTCTGCGAAGCATCATCGGGTGGTATTGGATTTTATCCGGTCCGGAATGGATGAGGGCGCCACTTTACTTCATGGTGGTAAGCCATTATCACCGGCAGCATCACCCGATGGTTTTTTTGTTGAGCCGACTATTTTCACCGATTGCCGTGATGACATGACCATCGTCAGACAGGAAATCTTTGGGCCCGTTATGTCACTGCTTATTTTTGATGATGAGTCAGAGGTTATTCAACGGGCCAATAACACCAAGTATGGGCTGGCAGCAGGTATTTATACGCGTGATATCCGCCGTGCTCATCGGGTTGTTGGACGACTTCAGGCGGGTATTTGCTGGATCAACAGTTACGGACTTTCACCAGCAGAGATGCCAGTAGGTGGCTATAAGCAATCCGGCATTGGCCGTGAAAATGGCATGGAAACCCTGCGTCATTACACTCAGTTGAAGTCTGTCTATGTGGGTATGACACCTCTTGAAAGCCCATTTTAAACAGCTGTGAGCGGAAAGCACCGCACAGCTGCAGAGTCCGAAATAGCGGTATTTTCATAATAAAAAATAAGGCAGAGTCGTTTATGTCAACATCATCAAGCCATTCATCAAGCCATTCATCAAATCATGCCTCCAATTATGACTACATCATTGTTGGTGCAGGTTCCGCTGGCTGTGTACTGGCCAACCGTTTGACTGAGGACCCTGATGTTAACGTGCTGTTACTGGAGAATGGGGGGAGTGATCGCAGCCTGTTTATTCAAATGCCTACGGCACTCTCCATTCCCATGAATACGGAGAAATTTGCCTGGCAGTTTGAAACTGAGCCGGAACCTTTTTTGGACAACCGTCGTATGCACTGTCCTCGAGGCAAGGTGTTGGGTGGTTCCTCATCTATCAACGGTATGGTTTATGTACGTGGTCATGCCCGGGACTTTGACCAATGGCAGAGCCACGGTGCAGAAGGATGGAGCTACGCCCACTGCCTTCCTTATTTCCAGAAAGCTGAGACCTGGGCTTTTGGTGGTGATGATTACCGGGGAGATAGCGGCCCACTGGGTGTCAACAATGGCAACCAGATGCAGAACCCGCTTTATCAGGCATTTATCGATGCCGGCGTGCAGGCCGGGTACTTGTCTACAGAGGATTATAATGGCCGCCAGCAGGAAGGCTTTGGGCCTATGCACATGACGGTGAAGGATGGACGTCGGTGCTCGACGGCTAATGCTTATCTTCGGCCAGCCATGCAGCGTCCAAACCTTACCGTGATTACCCATGCGCTGGTTCATAAAGTACTGCTGGAAGATAAGGTGGCGGTTGGCATCCGTTATGAGCACAAGGGCAGCGTACAGGAGGTGCGGGCAACGCGGGAGGTGATTCTTTCTGCCGGATCGGTTGGTTCGCCACATATTTTACAGTTGTCCGGTATCGGCCCAAAAGCCGTATTGGAAGAGGCCGGGATTGAGTTACAGCATGAACTGCCTGGCGTAGGAGAAAATCTGCAGGATCATCTGGAGTTTTATTTCCAGTTCAAGTGTAAGCAGCCCATCACCCTGAATAGCAAACTGAACTGGTTCAGTAAGGGGTTGATTGGTGCCCGCTGGTTACTCGATCGAAAAGGACTTGGCGCAACTAACCACTTTGAGTCCTGTGGTTTTATCCGTTCGAAAGCAGGTGTGGAATGGCCGGATCTTCAGTATCACTTTCTGCCGGCCGCTATGCGTTATGACGGAAGAAGTGCCTTTGACGGTGATGGCTTTCAGGTGCATATCGGTCATAACAAACCGAAGAGTCGGGGTTGGATTCGAGCGAAAAGTGCCAGCCCAACCGACAGTCCGGAGATTCAGTTCAACTATCTTGAATACGAGTCAGACAAAGAAGGTTTTCGAGACTGTGTGCGTCTGACCCGGGAGATTATCAATCAGCCGGCATTTGATCCCTTTCGAGGTGATGAAATTCAACCCGGCAGGCAGGTAGAAACGGAGGCTGAAATTGATGCATTTGTTCGCAGTGCCGTGGAGAGTGCCTATCATCCATCATGCTCTTGTCGTATGGGTAGTGATGATCTGGCGGTCGTCGACCCTCAAACCCGTGTCCGTGGAATAGCCAGACTACGGGTTGTTGATTCTTCCATCTTCCCGACCATTCCAAACGGTAACCTGAATGCTCCCACCATCATGGTAGCGGAGAAGGCTGCGGATATTATCCGGGGCAAAGGCTCCCTGGATCCATCTGAAGCAATGGTTGGTATGGATGCAAACTGGAAAGAACGACAGCGTTCAGGAAGTCCCGAACGTGTTGTGATGTAAGGATTTGTCCCTGAATAATTTGCCTGTTTTCGCTGCCCGCAGCCCGAAAAAGAGTAAGATGCATGCTTTTACGGGCTGTGGGAGGCGGGAGGCGGGAGGCGGAAGTCGCCTCGCTCAGAATGAACGGAAACTGAGCGCAAAATGGGTAAGTTATTTCAGGACAAATCCTAAGTAAGTGTCTGGGTTGGTGAAGGATAACCGGCTAAACGGTGTGTTGCTCTGATCATTCATAACCGCTGGGGCAGCACACAGTAGTCTAATAATAAAAAACAAGTAAATTCTGGAGAAGCTTATGACTGCCTGGTTATCAGCCGGCATACTGTTCACGTTTATTGCGGTGGCATTTATTCTGGTTCGCTGGGGTAGTGTCCGATGTATTGGCAATACACCGGTGCGCACCCTGACTTTCATCGCCATCCTCTTCACTTCCGGGCTGGATGTGGGGCTGATCATGTTCCCGTTAACAGAGTTTGCTGGCTATGCGGATCTGCAGGCAAGCCCTGAGTACGGATTTGCCAACCCACTGGCTATTGAGTTTGGGTTCTGGGGCTTTCTGATCTGGGCCTTTTATTTCCTGACCTGTTTCTACTTTTCTGTTATTGAGCCAAAAGTAGGTTTCTTCGAGCTGCCACTGGTTAAGTTCGTTAACAATCTTGTTATTGTCGGAACCTGTGCTTTCACTGCGTATCTATTGTTGGCAAACCTGCCCTGGTACCTGCCAGAGGTTGGGGACGGGGAAACGATTGTTACCTCTTTCTACCTGATTGTTTTTATCGTCATTGCTATTGCGGTTTATTCCAGCACCAGTTTGCGTTATGTGAGATATCTGAGTGTTGCTACAACGCTGCTGTTTCTGGGGCTGATTGCTGTCATGGGGCTCGGTGCAATGATATCCACTGAGAATGGGGCGGTAGAAATGGTTAAGACTGCAGCGCTGCTGGGCGACTATTTTGGCAACATTCACCAGTTCATTTTACCGCTGAATGATTACCACGAGTTCTATCTGCTCTGGTGGTTTGCATGGAGTATTATGATTGGTCAGTTTACTTCCCGTTTTGTTGGCGGGCTGACAACGCGGCAGTTATTTGCAGCTATGCTGGTAGTGCCTTCTATTCCGGTGGGTATCTGGTTTTCGGTATTGTATTACTATCATGCCAATGGGCTTGAGACTGCAGGATTTTATAATCTGGCGATGGCATTGGTTGGTATCACCTTTGTTATTAATTCTCTGGACTCTCTGGTTCGGCTCTATACCGACAATCTGAATCTGACCGTAGCACGGTTTGGCAAGGTGAAGTATATCCTGGGTAATATCGCTGCCTTGAGTATTCTGACGATGTTATTCAAATTGGATTTTTTGGAGATCCAGTGGGTTGGTGCCCTGGTTATTGGGCTGTTCTTTGCCTGCTTTGGTTATATCCTGCTGGCCAGGTTGAAGCCAGTGATGAACATTAAAGCAAACGGTGAAAAGGCAGCCGTGGATTACGGCAAGATTGAGCTGGTGAATTGATTTAGTAACGTTGTCTTTATCTACCTTAAGAGGTTGTCGAAAAAGGCTATCTGTAGGTCGGTTCCCCGTTCAGGGGAGTCGACACGGGCGGTTCACTTGCGAACCTGTTTGGGGAATGGCGGATGGTTCACTTTGATGGTTGCATGGCGGTTGGGCCACGAGTCGGCTCGCAAGCGAACCGACCTGCGTCGAGACCACTTTCCGGACTTTTGCGACAGTCTGTTAAGGACAGCAAGCGATTCTTTGGGGTGGGAAATGCCTGTTAATAAAACAGAACTCAGGGAACGTGATACCCCATAGGCATCTGGTCATCGTACTGCAGCCAGACTTTGTTCAGCCAAATCTCGGAGCCCAGCCAGTCCAGAACCCATTTCAAACCCTGTCCCATGTTTTCCTGATTCCAGGCCAGAAGACAGCCGTCGTTATAATGTAGTTCCGGAACCTCTTTACGCACCAGCAAACCTTCGGCGATATAGGGTTTGGCAAAATGGCTGGGTATAATCGTGGCACCGAGTCCTCTTAACAGACATTCGATGGCTGCCCGGAAACTGGGCACCAGCAGTACCTGCTGATTCTCCAGCAGAAGGTTATAGCCCTGGCGGAAAAAACGAGAGGTGTCTTGAATGCAAATAGACCGGTGCTCCTGCAGCTCTTCCATCGACAGTGATTCTTTTCGACTCGCCAGTGGGTGGTTTGGTGAAACCACAAAGTCCCAGGTCATATTGCCCATTGAGAGCCAGGCAAACCGATCCTGATTCAAAATGGTTTCGGGAATAGCCTGTGGCGCCCCAATCACAATCTGGCAGCGTCCATGGAACAGGGCATCCCAGGAGCCGTTATGGACTTCGGTATTAATAACCAGTTCTGTTTCGGGATGAACTTCCTGTAAATCATGAATCAGATCGTAGACTTTTCCCTGGTTGACGACATTATCCAGAGCAATCCGCAGTTCCTGCTCCCATCCAGTGGCCAGTTGTCGTGTACTCTTTTCCAGTTCATCCAGAGAGGCTAACAGCTGGTCGGTATGCTTAATAAAGTGCTCACCAGCCGGTGTTAGATCGACCCGCTTGCTGTCACGTAAAAATAGCTGTACACCCAGCCGGTCTTCCAGTTTTCGAACGGTATAGCTGATTGCCGAAGGCACTTTATGCAGATGCTTTGCGGCAGCGGTAAAGTTGCGAAAATGGGCAACGGCCCGAACAATCTGAAGCGTTTCCGTTGGAATCATAGAAGGTTGCAGCTGGCTGGTTAAAAAGGTGAGCAATGGTAACCGATCGGGCGGATTATTTTTAGATTTTTCCTATTGTTCCGGACTTCGTTCCCACGCAGAACCCACAGAGCCTAAAAGCGTGGGAACGAGGTTTACTACTGCCGTCTTTCCCGCGAAGGAGCTTGTCTGTCGCAAAAGGCCTTAAAAGAAGGAACCACAAAGGCACAAAGACACAAAGGAAGACTTTTTCTTTTGTTTGCAGCGCGTAGCGCTGGCAACTCCAAAAAACCTTTGTGTCTTTGTGTCTTTGTGTCTTTGTGGTTCAAGGCTTAATCTTCCTTTTGCGACAACCTCATATGTGCTGGAACTGAATCAGTTATGGTTATAACCGGAGGAGTCTTCGGCATTGCCAGGCTCTTGAACCGGGTGTTGTTCAAAATAGTCAATGCAGCGTTTCAGGTCTTCTACGAGTAAGTCGGCAAGGTCGTGGGTGAAACCATGGCGAACCAGAATACGCATGATGACCAGGTCTTCCCGGTCCGGTGGCATGGAGTAGGCTGCAATCTGCCAACCCCGACTACGAATGCGGTCGGAGAGATCATAAAGATTGAACCCCGGGGTAAACCCTTCTTTCAGTGACCAGCTCATGGCGGGTATGCCACCGTTGCCATTATAAATAATGTCAAATATACCCAGTTTCTCAATCTCTTTACTGAGGTACCGGGCTGTTTCATAACAGGCCTTCTGTATACGTCGATAGCCTTCTTTTCCAAGCCTTAGAAAAATGTAGTACTGAGCAGCAATCTGCCCTCCGGGGCGGGAGAAATTCAGTGCGAAGGTTGGCATATCACCACCGAGGTAGTTCACTCGAAAGATCAGGTTCTCTGGCAGCTCTTCCCTGTCGCGCCAGACAACCCAGCCAACACCAAGTGGTGCCAGACCGAATTTATGGCCGGAAGCATTGATGGATTTAACCCGCGGCAGTCGGAAATCCCAGGGCAGGTCAGGCTCGCAGAATGGAGCCAGAAAGCCGCCACTTGCCGCATCTACATGGATGGGGATATCCAGCCCGGTATCCTGCTGCAACTTATCCAGAGCTTTACTGATGGCTTCGACTGGTTCGTACTGACAGGTAAAGGTTACTCCCAGGGTTGGCACGACACCTATCGTATTTTCGTCGCATCGTTTGACCGCTTCCTCAGGGCTCATTATCAGACGATCGCCTTCCATAGGGATTTCTCTGAGCTCAATGTCCCAGTAGCGAGCAAATTTATGCCAGCAGATCTGAACCGGACCACACACTAAATTAGGTTTGTCAGTGGGTTTGCCCTGCTGTTTCATTTTTTCACGCCAGCGCCACTTGAGTGCCAGACCACCCAACATAGCCGCTTCACTGGAGCCTGTTGTAGAGCAGCCAAGGGTATTCATGGCATCGGGTGAGTTCCAAAGGTCAGCCAGCATATGCACGCAGCGACTTTCGAGTTCTGCTGTCTGAGGGTATTCATCCTTGTCGATCATGTTTTTATCGACACATTCATCCATGATTTTGTGAACTTCTTCCTCTACCCAGGTTTGGCAGAAAGTGGCCAGGTTCTGGCGGGAGTTGCCATCCAGCATTAGCTCATCATGAACCACCTGATAAGCATGCCGGGGTTCCTGCTGTTTTTCCGGCATCTTGTATTTTGGCATGCTGACGGACAGGTCTGACGATGCGTAAACGTCGTCTATAAGATTGTCCAGAATATCATCGCGATAATGCAGTGGCATGATTCAGCTCCACGGCAGGTAGTAAGGGAAACTCTTTCGAGTATAGACA
Source organism: Endozoicomonas sp. (assembly GCF_031844845.1). GTDB lineage: Bacteria > Pseudomonadota > Gammaproteobacteria > Pseudomonadales > Endozoicomonadaceae > Endozoicomonas. The sequence goes on along the minus strand of NZ_JAVRMB020000043.1, from coordinate 5 downwards.
GGAAC
>NZ_JAVRMB020000042.1:0-6651 GCF_031844845.1 Endozoicomonas sp. | reverse complement strand
TAGTTACGGTTAACGCGTTCCAACTCTATTGGGTTCGCTTCAGCACGAGGAGGTGGAGCGGACGGCGCACGGGATGGCGCACTGCCCTCTTGAGGAGCCGCTACCGGAGCTGTCGCAGCTGGACTCGCAACCGGTGTTACTACGGCCCCACCCATCACCTCAATATCCAGAATCAGGTCACCCTGATTCAGGCTATCGCCTTCCTTAACAGCAATGGCTTTGACCACACCCGTGAAAGGTGAAGGCACTTCCATGGTCGCCTTGTCAGACTCCAGTACAATCAGGGAAGCTTCTTCTTCGATCTGATCGCCAACACTGACACAGACTTCAATAACCGGAACGTTCTCTGCACCAATATCCGGTACAGTCACCCTCTCAATACGAGGGCCGGCCTGTGGAGCAGGTGCAGCAGGAGCGGCAACTGCAGGTGCGGGTGCAGCAGATGCAGATACGGGAGCTGGCGCTGGCGCAGCGGCACCACCATTGATTTCAACGTCAATCACCAGATCACCCTGATTCAGGGCATCACCTTCCTTAACGTGAATGGCTTTCACCACACCTTCTACCGGAGAAGGCACTTCCATGGTGGCCTTGTCAGACTCAAGAACAATCAGTGAGTCTTCCAGGGCTACGGTGTCACCAACGCTGACACAGATTTCGATAAGCGGTACATTCTCTGCACCAATATCAGGTACACGTACGGATTCAATCCTTGAGCCACCAGCGGGCGCCGGAGCTACTTCAGTTACCGGCGCTGCTGGTGCAGATGCTTTCGCTGGCTCTGCCGGTGGTGCAGCAGCCGGCTGACCAGCCGCTGCCATCTTCACCATTTCAACGCCTTCGCCAACACTGTCACCCACTTTCAGCAACACTTCAGTGACCACACCATCACGAGGTGCAGGTACTTCCATGGTGGCCTTGTCGGATTCCAGCACAATCAGCGAGTCCTCGGCAGAAACCGTATCGCCGGGTTTTACACAGATTTCGATGACTTCTGCTTCACCACTGCCGATGTCTGGAACCTTGATGATTTCGTCACTCATTCCTAATACCTTCCAGTATTCAATTTACAGGTCCAGACTCAGCAGTACAGAGGGTTAGCCCTGGTTGGGTCAATATCAAACTTCTTGATGGCCGCACTGACAACAGAAGCCTCCAGCTCACCATCCTGAACCAGCGCGTACAGGGCAGCGACTACGACGAAGTAACGATCTACTTCAAAGAAGCGACGCAGCTGTTCACGGGTATCGGAACGACCAAAACCATCAGTACCCAGAGTCACAAATGTCGCCGGAACAAATTCACGGATCTGGCTGGCATAGAGGCTCATGTAGTCAGAAGCAGCAATCACGGGGCCTTTGCGGCCAGACAGTTGCTTCGCAACCCAGCTGACCTGTGGTTCAGCTTCCGGATTCAGCATATTGTGACGTCTGGCATTCTTACCATCACGGGCCAGCTCATTGAAACTGGTGGCACTCCAGATGTCAGATTCAACGTTAAATTCATCACGCAAAATGTCGGCGGCTGCACGAACTTCCTGAAGGATAGTACCGCAACCCATCAGCTGCACTTTCAGCCCCTGGTTACGGGAGTTTTCTTCAACGTTATAAAGACCTTTGAGAATGCCTTCGATCACTTCAGGACCTTCTGGCAACGCTGGCTGACGGTAGTTTTCATTCATGGCAGTAATGTAGTACCACACATTCTCACCATCGCCGTACATACGCTGCAAGCCGTGCTGAATGATAACGGCCATTTCATAGCCATAGGTCGGGTCGTAACTGACGCAGTTAGGTACCGTCGAGGCCAGAATATGGCTGTGACCATCCTGATGCTGCAGACCTTCACCGTTCAGGGTCGTACGACCCGCCGTAGCACCAATCAGGAAACCACGAGCCTGAATATCTCCCGCAGCCCATGCCAGGTCACCGGTACGCTGGAAGCCAAACATGGAGTAGAAAGCATAGAACGGAATCATCGGCACGTTGTTGTTGCTGTAGGACGTTGCCGCAGCAATCCACGCGGCATGAGCACCCGCTTCGTTAATACCGGCTTCGATAATCTGACCTTGCTTGGATTCCTTGTAGAACATGACCTGATCGGAATCAACCGGCTCATAGTTCTGACCTTCAGCAGAGTATATGCCCAGCTGACGGAACATCCCTTCCATACCAAAGGTACGTGCTTCATCAGGAATGATCGGAACAATGTACTTGCCAAGGCTCTTGTCTTTGGCCAGAACACCCAGGATACGGACATAAGCCATCGTTGTGGAGATTTCACGCTCGCCACTGCCTTTCGTCACCGCTTCAAAAGCACTCAGTGCAGGCATTTCCAGCTTAATGTCGGTTTCACGACGACGCTGGGGAATAAAACCACCCAGTTTCTCCCGACGTTTGCGCATGTACTTCATTTCAGGGCTGTCAGCGTCTGGCTTGAAGTAAGGCAGGGATTCAATGTCATCGTCTTTGATGGGCAGATCGAAACGATCACGGAAGTGCTTCAGATCCTCAATGGGCAGTTTCTTAACGTTATGGCTGATGTTGGCAGCCTCACCCGTGGCACCGGTACCGTAACCTTTAACCGTCTTGGCAAGGATTACCGTAGGCTGACCATTATGGTTAACCGCTTCATGATAAGCCGCGTACATCTTGTATGGATCGTGACCACCACGGTTGAGACGCCAGATATCATCATCGGATAAGTGCTCAACCAGCTTCAGAGATTCCGGGTCACGCCCAAAGAAGTTCTCACGAGTCCAGCCGCCACCCTTGGCCTTACAGTTCTGGTAATCACCATCAACGGCTTTATCCATCACTTCCTGAAGCTTGCCATGTTTGTCCTGAGCCAGCAGTGGATCCCAGTGACGGCCCCAGACCACCTTAATAACGTTCCAGCCAGCACCCCGGAAGACACCTTCCAGCTCCTGAATGATTTTGCCATTACCACGAACCGGACCATCCAGACGCTGCAGGTTACAGTTCACCACGAAGATCAGGTTATCCAGCTTCTCACGACCGGCCAGAGAGATAGCACCCAGGGATTCTGGCTCATCCATCTCACCATCACCCAGGAATGCCCAGACCTTACGGTTCTGATCCGGAGCCATGTTACGGTTGATCAGGTACTTCATGAAGTGAGCCTGATAAATAGCCTGCAGTGGGCCAAGACCCATGGAAACCGTTGGAAACTGCCAGAACTCAGGCATTAGCTTAGGGTGCGGGTAGGACGAAAGACCATTGCCATCCACTTCCTGACGGAAGTTATCCAGCTGATCTTCGCTCAGGCGGCCTTCCAGGAAAGCACGGGAATAGATACCCGGAGCCACGTGACCCTGGTAGTAAACCAGGTCACCTTCACGGTCACTCTCATGGCCATGGAAGAAGTAGTTATAGCCAATATCATAAAGCGTGGCACTGGAAGCAAAAGAAGAGATATGCCCGCCCAGACTGCTGTCTTTCTTATTGGCGCGCATAACCATGGCCAGTGCATTCCAGCGAACCAGAGAGCGAATTCGACGCTCCATAAACAGGTCGCCGGGCATCCGGGCTTCTTTTTCCAGTGGAATCGTATTGCGATACGGTGTAGTAATGGCGTAAGGCAGCTGAGTACCTTTGGCGCGGGCATGCTGGGAAAGACGGGTCAGCAGAAAGTGCGCACGGTCTTCACCTTCCTGCTCAAGTACGGAATCCAGTGCTTCCAGCCATTCCCGGGTTTCTAAAGGGTCGATATCATGCATACAAATCGGCTCCGAAATCAGTCGAGCTGCTCCAGGTTTGAAAAAATAATAAACAGGGAAAGTAACAAGAACCTGCCAGACAGCCCATCAAATGATCGCTTATGTTAATGGCTGATCACCACAAACACCAAATCTATTGAAATAAACCAGAAAAAATCCGCTTAACCCGCAGATTCTGAAAAGCATTGATGTCAATCAATAGCAATATAACTACAACATAAGCAATTTCCGCAATCAGTATCAGTACTTAAGTTTTGTCCTGCTCGGGTAAATTCACATGGTTTTAGTAAAACCGCTATTTTGCTGTTAACAAAAAGAGACAGCCAGAAACAAAAAGGCAAACTTGGCTCGTTCCCACGGTCCCCGTGGGAATGCATACGGAACTTGCCGTATGCCACAGAGCCATCTGATAGTCCGTAGTCTGAATTGACAGGCAATGGGTGAGAACGAGGGACAACCTCACACTGCCTGGGTGTACCGGAGTTTCACACGGCTGCTTAGTTTGTACCGGGTGCGGTACGCATTCCCACGCAGAGCGTGGGAACGAGGTCATAGTTAATGGAATATATTGAGGAATAATTACAACGGGCGTTCGTATGAAGCTACTCCCCTGCACGGGAACTAAGTCCTCGAAAAACTGTCTACGTATTGTACTTCTAAGATAATAGATAATATTGGAGCTTGTATGAATGTAGCTGGCCGACCACCGACCCCGATGGTTATGAGGCACCAAGGGCAAAACGGGAAACCTTTAAATCAGACCACCAGAGGACCGTCTGAGGATGTCCATGGCTCTCAATGGCGCAGTAGAACGGCAAACATTCTGCAGAAGGAAGAGGTGATAAAATATTTCTTTCCAGTCATAATCTCCCACCTCATATACAGCCCCGATAGCCGCCACTTGGCGATTGCCTCCGGCAAAAATGTCAAAATCTTCACTTCCAAGAATGACACCTGGTTAAACACCGGCAGCATTGAACACCAACACAAATTTATATGCCCCCCCAATTTCAGCCCCGATAGCCGCAAACTGGTGATTGGGACCCAAGATAATAAAGCCTTGGTCTGCGATTTTCATGAAGATCAATTGAGCAATATTTTAATTAAGAACGCCAAACCTGGATCCTCACGCTTCAGCCACGATAACCACCTGGCAACCTACAATGTTACTCCTACAGATACGGGATGGATCAGTAAGAGGACCTTATTTTTCAGTGATGAGCAAAACAATTTTCTGAAGCGCATCTCGAACACGTATCAGGATGCAATTAAAACAATCCGCTTCAGTCCTGATGACCGCTTCCTGCTTACCGTGTTGCAGAAATCGGTCATGATCCGAAAGCTCGAAGGTTCCAACCAGGATCAGTTACTCATAAGTATAAGTAAGGGTGAGGGTGTGGATGAGATTATTGAGAGCTACTTTAGCCCCAATAGCTGCACCCTGGTGACGAGTTCCACCCATAAAATCAATATCCATGTGCTTGGTAAAAAAAGAGAGACTTGGGAGCCCCACCGGAAAATTGATATTATAGGAAATATGGGTGGCTGCGCTTTCAGCCCCGATAGCCAATCTCTAGTGTATGCTACCAGGTCAGGTTTTTCCTATATCCTCGTTTGTGATAAGGGCAACTGGGAGATTAATAAACTGATTCCGGAAACTTACGATCACATAATGGGCGGATTCAATCACAATGGCAGCTGCTTGGTACTCTGTACTGATGATAGACTCAGCTCCCTTATATTTACTCGTAAGAAGGCGGGCGGTTGGATAAAAGAACAGGAAATTCGGCATTTAGCTGAAATTATATTCACCCGCTTCATCAGCAATGATCGCCACCTGATGGTAACCAGCCAAAAGAATAACACCGCCACTATTTATACCCTTAACGAGAAGGATCTCTTTGTGAAGTCGGATCAGGTTACACATTATGTTGGGCAACGACCAGAGATCTACCCTGATCAGCAACGCCTGATAGTCTCCAAGGATAACAGTGCCTGCATCCTTACCGTTGATCAGGCAGGCCTCCTGAAGGAACAGCAGAAGCTGCCGCATGAAAGCAGTGTAAGACACATCAAACTCAGCCCCGATGGCAGAACTCTGGCGACCGCTTCAGACCATATCTTCCGTATCTTCATGGAGAGAGACGACTCTGTTCAACCTGAACCCGTAACTGCTCAAAATTTACAGGAAGATTCTGATAGAATGTCGCTATAGCCCAGTGAAATAGTGAGCGAAAAGTCAAAACCTACGATTTCTCCTGTAAAAAATGAGCAGTTACCTGAACCCCGCAGTTGAATGCGGATTTTTTCGGAAATCTTAGCGTTCTCACCAGGACGCGGCTTGCAGCCAATAGCCGTAGTCCCTGGCAAAAACCGTATGGCGATCCTGAATTCAACCAAAAGGTGAGTCCCAAGAAGACGCCTGATACTTTGCCCCAAGGGCTTTGGAGAAAATAGAGCGTTCAACTACTGAATTCAGGTTTATGGCTGGCTATGCATGCATTCCCACGGGGACCGTGGGAACGAGGTCAAGGCGTTTTTCGATACGGCGCCAGTCTTCTGTTAGCCTCCAAGGTTTTTTAGCTCCTGCTCCAGTTCGTCCAGGTCATAATCCACCACCGGTACCCCAAGGTGTCCCAGTTTCCGAAAGAAGGATTCCAAAGGTAATCCGGCCATTCTGGCGGCCTTTGCCGGAGTAATGACGCCCTGGGAAAAAAGATGGACCGCCAGGCAGATATGGACACCTTCCTGAAATAAACTCTCGTTAAACGGAATGCCTGCCATCAGGGGTCTGTCGTGCCTGGTAATCACGGCAAGCTTTCCGGCTTCTGCAGTACGGGAGAGATCACCCATCCGCTCCCGCAGATCTCTTATACCAAACAACTCCATGGTCTCAATACCTGTCTGATCAT
>NZ_JAVRMB020000041.1:0-16583 GCF_031844845.1 Endozoicomonas sp. | reverse complement strand
CTATCAAATATGACGATATAGCTTTTTTACCCGGTCAATCCAGCACTTCACCGTTTTAAAAGAAGATGGATGCATTGACGGCTCATGGTTGTTTACATCCGAATGAGACATTCCCCTCTTTCATGGATTGAAACGCGCTTCTGACACCCATAATTATTAGTCACTCTATGACCACTCAAACCTGTGAAAGCAGCGCCCCCAACAGGGACTTCCTGCGCAACCTCTGGCAACTGGCTTTGCCTATTTCCCTGCAATCCATGATGTTTTCCCTGCTGGGCCTGATCGATATTTTTATGGTGTCGCAGCTGGGAGAAACGGAAGTTGCTGCCGTCGGCATGGGTAACCGGATTTTCTTCTTTAACCTGATATTGATTGCAGCACTGGGCAGCGGCATGAGTATTCTGACAGCGCAGTATATTGGTGCCCGGAATATGGAAGGTGTCCGTCGTACCCTGTTACAAACTATTATTGCTGCTCTGGCGGTTACCACACCATTTGCCATTGTTTATCTGTTAATTCCGGAACAGATTATGGGACTGGTCAGTGATGACCTGTCACTGAAAGCACTGGGAAGTAGTTATCTGGTCATAACCGCGCCCTCTTTTCTCTTTGTTGCGATTACCATCCCCCTGGAAGCTCTGCTCAGAACAAATAACGATGCAAGAACACCCACACGCATCGGCTTTATCACCATTCTGCTGAATGTGTTGTTTAACTATTTATTGATATATGGCCATTTTGGTCTGCCAGCACTGGGGGTTGCCGGCTCCGCCTGGGGAACCACCCTGTCCCGACTGATTCAGGCCGGATTGTTAATCTACTATATTCTTGAAGTTCGTCCGGCTCTGAAACCGGTCAAAGCCGATTTTCTACAGTGCAAAAATCGCCGGCACTGGGTGAAATACATTGCTATCTGCATTCCTATGTTGCTTCAGGACGGCCTCTGGTCGTTTGGTCTGGTCATCTACAATCTGATGTTTGCCCAGATGGGCGTAATGGAACTGGCCGTCATGAGCACCATTTCTTCCGTGGAAGGTGTGCTTATTTCACTGTTTATTGGTTTTGCTATTGCGACCTCTATTATTCTTGGCAAGGAGCTGGGTGCCGGTGAATTTGACCTTGCCTGGAAGCAGAGCCGCTACTTTATGCTGGCAGCACCACTGATGGCCCTGCTGATTGGCTTTATCACCTTTATTTTCAATGAACAGATTGTCAGTATGTTTGGCCAGTTTCAGGGTGAAACTCTGAAAATGGCCAGTGAAGTATTAATGATCGCTGGCTTTGCACTCTGTATTCGAGTCATCAACCTGACCGGTATTGTTGGCGTTCTGCGCAGTGGGGGTGATGTAAAAGCCACGGCAGTCATCAATATTATTGGCATGTGGTGTGTTGGTGTGCCACTGACCTGGGCTGCGGTTAACCTCTGGGGATGGCCGCTTTATATGGTCTTTATCTGCGCACTGATGGAAGAAGTGACGAAAGCGGTTCTTGTATTGTACCGGGTACTGGCACGTTACTGGCTGAAAAACCTGACGGTAGAAGGCTAAATAAAGTAGCTGAATCGTTAAGAAAACATTTCTTAATATCTATCCTGACATGCACTTGTGATACGCATTCAGGATTGACGTTTTCAAAAGAATTTTACTCCAATTGTCGTCCACCTTTTTATAGATAAAGTGCTCGCAATCTTCAGTCAATAGCTGTGCACGGGTACATACTACATTGTTAGCGCCTATAATTACCTCTTGTTCTGAATGTCCGTCAGCTTCTGAGGTGTACCTTTCCATCAACAGGTCAGCACTACTTTCAGTTTTGCCCTGGACAAGGCCAAAATCATTATCATGTATTTTCAGGAAATCGAACCATCCTTGATCCGTTGTGATTTGGTCCGCCAGATAGTTTATAAAATCAGCCCGATTATTAACAAGCTGCTTAAACCTGAATTCAAGCTTCGCCATAACATCAGGGTGTTGCCGACCCAAAGAACCATAACGTAGTACGATCTGATTATGTGGGAATCTGCAAATAGTTTTCGCAAACTCATTCTTCACGAACCCTCTGATTTCAGTGGACTCCCCTGATGCGATCAATGATTTTCCATGAACCCTGGTTTCTGATAAAACACGGAACAACGCCTGTTCATTAAAAAACAATTTCAACCGGCATAATAACTTGAGCCATTCAATTTGATTGAATTCATTAACCATACCATCTTTAATATTTATAAAGAGCATTCGGGTTCTAATCCGGTCAATCATTTCGGATGTATGATCCTGGCAATCCTGTTCCTCCAGTGTATTGATCGTCGTAGCGACTACTTCCCCTATTTCACCTATACCGGGAGAATCTATCATGCCCTGCAGGATTTGTAAGAAGTCCTGTGCCATTTCTATTCTTCCGGTATGTGCTTCACCAACCTTCCTTTGTAACTTACGTAAAGCCTGCTGTTGTTCAAGGGTCAATCGCAGCCGAATTTGAGCCATACAAGCATTCACAGCCTGATCTATATCTTCGTGATCTTCCACAACTCCAAGCGAGATAAATCGTGTCCTCAGTATTGCACTATCCCGATGACGCTGCTCAGCCAACACTTCCCGGGATAATCTTTCATCTACCAGGTTGCCCCCCTGTCGATCACCACTCTCTATTGCAGTCTGACGCGCCGAGGCTTCATTTCGTATCTGATCTTCGGTAACGGGTGGCTGATACAGGTTTGGATGACTTTCTAATGTTTGAGCTACCAGATTACATGCCGAGCCAGAATCGGCATCTATTAACAAACAGGCAGGGTAAACTGTCGCATGTAACGTCTGGATGCATGCGAAATTGTCACAAAGCGTGGGTTCTAATACACCACCACAAGAGAAACAGGCAATTTTACTTTCATGTAGGGAAAAATAAAAACCAGCCTCAGCCAACACAAAACAACTACCGAATTGTTTCGGAAAAGAAAATCTATAGGTATGTGAAAAGCCATGTTGCGTCAATGAGTAAAAACGGTCATCGTACTCTTTCATCCGGGAATTATATACAATCGGTGCTGTGTCAATAGTTACACTTCGTTGAACAAGAGGCACTCTTTCTGTCAGATCGGACGAATTGATCCAGCCGACCTCTGTTTCAATGGCGTTAATACAAAGAAATATTTGTCTGTATCCATCATTGTGCAGTATCAGTGATTTCAACCCATCCTGTGACAGCAGGAAGTCAAAGTCAGAACTATATTCAGACACTTTATCCAGAAAACGATCCAGTAATGACGGCTCCGAAAGTAACCACGCAAACTCGGGATAATCATGCCGGACACCGTCTACAGTGCATCGAAAATGCTCAATGCCATTAGTACCGGCAACATCAGCGTATACCTGAGACACAGTGCCAGCCTGCTGCGTAACCTCCCTTGAGTTAAACGTCACCCGATTGACATCAGGCCTAGCACCTCCTGCCGTTTGATAACTTTGATCTCTATAACTGAGCCCCGATACAGAATTGAAGTGGTGGTTAGCCATATTATCAAACCTTCTCTGTTGGTCGGTATCCTGAGGAAAACCGACTTCGGACAATCAGGTTAGTAGAGTGCAGTTTAATGAAAAAGTTCCTTGTGATGATGTCTGGCCCAAAGAAAATCACGAAGAGAAAAACACGAAAAGGTGTAATTCTGGATGGGAAATCGTTCTCCACCCAGAACCTTTCAATTACCAAGCCATTAAATGGCCGTTACACCACCCATATAAGGCTGAAGCACTTCAGGAATATGAATACGACCTTCTGCATCCTGATAGTTTTCAAGAACCGCAACAAGAGTGCGCCCTACCGCAAGACCTGAACCATTCAGGGTATGAACCAGCTCCGGCTTACCAGACTCATTACGGAAACGGGCCATCATGCGGCGAGCCTGGAAGTCTACGCAGTTACTGACTGAAGAAATTTCACGATATTGATTCTGCGCTGGCAGCCAGACTTCAAGGTCATAGGTTTTCGACGCGCCAAAACCTATATCACCGCCACAAAGTGCTACGACACGATAAGGCAGACCTAATTTCTGCAGAATGGCTTCTGCATGACCGGTCATTTCTTCCAGAGCATCCCAGGATTTTTCTGGATGGACGATCTGCACCATTTCCACTTTTTCAAACTGGTGCTGACGAATCAAACCACGGGTATCACGACCATAGCTACCCGCTTCACTTCTGAAACAGGTCGTGTGGGCGGTCAGGCGAATTGGCAGCTGGTTCGCATCAACAATCTGGTCACGTACCAGGTTAGTCAGCGTCACTTCAGCGGTGGGAATCAGGTAGAACTGCTTTTGTTCAACACTACTTTCATCATCACAGACAGTCTTGAACAGGTCTTCACTAAATTTTGGCAACTGCCCAGTACCATAAAGCGCCTTGTCATGAACCAGCAGCGGCGTGATCACTTCCTCGTAACCATGTTCTGTGGTCTGAATATCCAGCATAAACTGGGCCAGTGCACGGTGCAGACGGGCAATCCTACCCCGAAGCATGGAAAAACGTGCACCAGAGATATTGGCAGCAGACTCAAAATCGAGACCTAAGGCTTCACCCAGTTCAATATGATCCTTAACCTCAAATTCGAAATGTCGAGGCTCACCCCAGGTACGAACCAGAACATTATCATTCTCATCCTTACCTTCAGGCACTGAACTATCGGGTAAGTTGGGTACTTCCAGAAGCAGATTATTTAACGTTTCCTGAAGTGCGGCCAGAGCCTGCTCGTTTTCCTTAAGCTCAGCATTCAACTGATCCATGCGCTCTTTGAGTGCTGAAACATCACCACCCTGCGACTTGATCTTGCCAAATTCTTTGGAGCCCGATTTACGTTCGCTTTGCAGCTGCTCAGTTTTGACCTGAAGCGACTTGCGACGCTCTTCCAGAGAAACCAGACGTTCAACATCCAGTTTGTAGTGCTTCTTTAACAGCTGTTGTGCCACAGCCTCGGGTGTGCTGCGAACGAGTTTGGGGTCTAGCATATTCCTACCAAATTTAACGGATGGGATGAAGATTTTCTTACCCACAAAAGCGGGTCAGCTTTTGTTTGTCTGCATGGGGGCAATTGGCAGATAATACACTACGAAGCTGGGGGGTTCGATAATAAACTGCCGATCAATCATCCATTGAGCACCAGTCGGATTCCCTGGTAACCCAGCCAGGTGCCCAGCAGGCAAATAACAACACTGGCCAGCATATAAGCAAAGGCCTCAACGAACTGCTCTGACTGAAAAAGCCGGAAAATATCCAGCGAAAATGTAGAAAATGTGGTCAATGCACCAAGAAAGCCCACAGTAGCAAAATCCTTCCAGATCGGGGGAAGCAGGCTTTTCTCCACCAGACAATACCAGCCAATACCCATAAGGAAGGAGCCAACAACGTTCACCGTTAATGTTGGCAGTGGGAATAGATGATCATTTCCAGATTTGGCATACCATTCGTAAACCAGCGAGCGGGCAACAGCCCCAAAAGCGCCACCTGCTGCTACGGCAAGGTAGTTCAGCATGTATGGGTATTGCATCAGATATTCCTTTTCAGATGAACATCAGAGTAGTCAGGCTTGTTACTCTGAGAGGCTGACAATGACAGGCATTGTAACAAGGATGGCAGTTCGGAGACAAAATCAAATCAGCGGATATTGATTTGGTGATGAATAATCTTAATTCTGATTGAATATTTTCAGATTCCTGTTGTCCAAAGTGATATTCGAAGACATATGCAGGTAATTAAGTTGATTGGTGACGATGCTTTTTTGTTTATGAGTTACAGTAAGACACAGCCTGATAGAACATCACTCAATCATCCTGAAAAAAACTCTGGTTTTTTTGCCATGGCATTCAGCAGGCTTATAAACTTCGGGTTTAGTCCAGACAATTCAATGCCTGCTAATCGTGAAGCTCATGGCCTCGGCACTTCTATTAATGAACGTAAGCTAAGCAAAAGAACCGAGAAGCATTCAGACGAATCCACTGGGTACCTTCAGATCACCTCTGACTGGGGAAAAGAGATAAAATACACTCATAAAGATATGCTTACAGTATTGAGTCAACTATTTGATTTAAAAATAGAATGCAATAACTCATTATTAGGTAAGGGTGCTTTTGGCAACGTTTATTGCTGTGTCGATAAGAGTAATCGCCATTACGCAGTCAAAATCATGAAAGAAAAGAAAAACCCTTCGGAAAGCTTACAGGATAAAAAGGGTGAAATATGCGGCCTGTTGCTTCCGAAACATTCCAACATTGCCAGAGTTTATGCAGTGGTTCTTTATGATAAGAGTAAAAACTCTTTCATTCCAATCAGGTGTGAACAGGATATTCCTGTCGAAGCATATTCTCAATACAAAGTGAAAATAGTGATCAGTGAATATGTGGATGGCTCTGATTTATTTGATGCTCTCTATGGAGAAAACCCAAGGGTGCGTGTAACTTCCGGACCAAAACTGGCTACCGAAATAGCTAGAAAACTACTGCCGACTCTGGAGCATATCCATTATAATGATATAATTTACAGGGATTTAAAATTAAGCAATATTATTATCACCTTATCCGGTGAGATTAAAATTGTTGATTTTGGTCTTTCCCGGTATCTTGAAAAACAAACTCGTAGTAAGTCATTTGTTGGCACCCCATATTATTATTCTCCTGAGATATCCAGGGAGATGTTAGTTAATGAACCTGAGCGTCAGGGGTATACCGGTACAACCGATTTATGGGGGCTGGGCATCACTTTGATGACTTTGATGCTGGAATCAGATCTTAAGGACCTCTATAGAAAATATCAGGGTTCGTATACTTTAAAACCTTCTAATAAAGGTAGTAACCCGTTACTACAGGAAGCGAATGCGCATACTCTCTGGCTTGCAGAATTACCTGAAACAGAAAAAGAAACCTTATTGTTACAGCTGCTGGATGATAAAATTTATTCCGATGCCAACAGCAAAGCAGAAAGAGATAATTTGATAAAGGTTATTATTGGCCTGACAAAAGAAGATCCTGATAAAAGAATGTCGCTGGAAGAAGTCAACACGCAGTTGAATCATGGGTCATCTATCACATCTGTTAATGATACAGCCACCTCTGGCGTTAATGATACAGCCACCTCTGGCATTCCAGATACTAGATCATCAGTAGTGAATGAATTACCTCGAATCTCCGCCAACAGCTCCGAATCAGACAGCAACCCTTCTTGTAATCCGTTACCAGAAAAGCATAAATTACCTGATTACTGATTAACCAACCAATATATGAGGTGAAGAAAAATTCGGTTTTGTTTATCGTGATCTCAATATTAATATGATTGGATAATATCACTTACTTTATTTTTTGAGGGCTTTCTGCATCAAGCCTGTCCAACCAGGCCAGCTTCTCTCGGATTTTGATCTCCAGCCCCCGGTCATTTGGCTGATAATATTTTCGAACCTCCATATCTTCAGGAAAATAACGCTCCCCTGCTGCATAGGCATTGGGCTCATCATGGGCATAACGATATCTATCGCCATAACCAAGACTGCCCATCAATTTGGTGGGCGCATTTCGAAGATGGTTGGGCACCTCATAGGACGGATTGCTTCTAACATCTGCCATTGCTGCCGCCCAGGCTTTATACACCGCATTACTTTTGGGAGCACAGGCACAATAAACCGTTGCATGAGCCAGAGCCAGCAAGCCTTCCGGAGCCCCCAGTCGCTCAAAAGCCTGCCATGCATTGATCGCTATTTCCAGTGCCCTTGGATCCGCATTGCCAATATCTTCACTGGCTATAGCCACCAGACGACGGACTACGTACAGAGGGTCTCCACCGCCATCGACGATTCGTGCAGCCCAATATAAAGCTGCATCCGGGTTGGAGCCACGCACTGACTTATGAAACGCGGAAATGGTGTCATAAAACGTATCCCCGCCTTTATCAAACCGGCGACCGGTATCCGCAAGAATGGCCTGAACCGTGTCAGCAGAAATCATCCCCTGTTCAGCAAGATCCGAAGCAATCTCCAGCGTATTTAAAGCTTTGCGACCATCACCATCGGAATAACGAATCAAGATTTCCCTTGCGCCCGATTCAAGTTTGATACCCTTTCCGCCCAAACCTCTTTCCTCATTGGATACCGCCTGATCAATAATTTGACCAATCGCTTCATTGCCAAGGGTTTTCAGGACATAAACTCTGGCCCTTGAGAGCAAGGCATTGTTCAGTTCGAAGGATGGATTTTCAGTGGTCGCCCCAATAAAGATAACAGTGCCATCTTCTATATGGGGCAGGAAAGCGTCCTGTTGAGATTTATTAAAGCGGTGAACCTCGTCAACAAACAGTACCGTTTTTCTCTGCTGAAAGCGCTGCTCATCCTTTGCCCTTGCCACCGCCTCCCGAATATCTTTTACCCCGGAAAGAACCGCAGAAAGGGTCTCAAAATGAGCATCGGTTTTGGTGGCAATCAGTCGTGCCAGCGTTGTCTTGCCAACGCCGGGAGGTCCCCAGAAAATCATGGAATGGAGCATCCCCTGCTCCAGGGCTTCCCTGAGAGGTTTGCCCCTGGCAAGAATATGCTCCTGCCCCAGATATTCATCCAGAGTCCGGGGACGCATTCTGGCCGCCAGTGGCTCATAGCGGTTAGCAGCAGGAACATCAAAAAGTGAGGTCATACCCCATTCTCATGACGACTTTCATCAATAACGTCGAAGCCAGCCTTCTCCAGCTTTTTGATATCAGGTTCAAACAGATCGTTCGCGACCGGTTGATTTAATTCCACCCGGGTAAAGTCAATACGTCGTTTCCCCCCGAGAGAATCAGCAATACTGATAGCAGAAATTTGATCTCTGGAAAAATGGAGATCCAGTTTTTCAAAAAGGTCTGATGCATTACGAGGCCTGAGGGTATAAACCACCTCAGGACCATAATTCATGCGAGTCACTGCGTAGTCTTTCAGAAACTCACTGGCATTCCCACTGAGCAACTGCACGGCGGTAGGGCCAGATTGATTATCCTGCTGTTTAATCACCACCTGTTTGAAATCCGGATCCAGCATCCAGAGCTTCCCGCCTTTGGCAATAATTTCCTGGTTAAACGGCGATGTAATATTCCAGCGGAACTGATTGGGCCGTTTAAGCTGCATACTCCCCTTCTCCACTTTGGAGCGACCACTTTTATCCGTCTTGGCACCAATGGTACTTTGGGAGAAATTGGCACTGACAGTAATCATCGCCTGTAGCTTTTTGGCCAGTTCATCTGCAGCTTTTGTATCGTGTTTACTATTGGCTGGCGTACTACTCTCAGCCATCGCCAGCGAAAAGGCCTGAACTGATGGCTGTTCAACAGACCAGACAGGCAAGCTGATAGAAAAAGCTAATGGTAAAACAGCAAGTAACCGCATTTTCTTGATCATAAAAATGAACTTATCCAGGCAATAATCATTAGTGTTTGGGAGGTGGCGGAGCAATAACTTCACGGTTGCCATTATTGAATGGTGGACTGACGACACCCGCCGCCTCCATAGCCTCAATCATTCTGGCTGCCCGGTTATAACCGACTTTCAATTGTCTCTGGACAGATGAGATGGATGCCCTTCGTGACTCTGTGACAAAGGCAACCGCCTCATCATAAAGCGGATCCTGTTCACTGTTATCCAACCCTCCCGAAAAAGCACTACCCTCAGCCCCTTCACTGACACCATTGAGAATCTCTTCGACGAAATCAGGTGTGCCTCTTTGTCGCCAGTCAGCCACCACCCGATGAACCTCGTCATCGGCAACAAAGGCGCCATGAATACGGACAGGAACACTGGTTCCTGGTGGAAGATAAAGCATATCGCCATTCCCCAGCAGCTGCTCAGCACCACCCTGATCGATAATGGTCCTTGAGTCGATCTTACTGGACACCTGAAAGCTGATTCTTGTGGGGACGTTGGCTTTAATCAGGCCGGTAATAACATCTACAGAGGGACGCTGGGTAGCAAGAATCAAGTGAATCCCTGCCGCCCGTGCCTTCTGGGCAATTCGGGCTATCAGTTCTTCAACCTTCTTTCCGACAATCATCATCATGTCGGCAAACTCATCCACCACAACCACAATAAAAGGCAGTGTACTCAATTCTGGTGCAATATCGTCTGTGGATACCGGCTGATAAAAAGGATCCCTCAAGGGCTCGCCTTTCTCAATGCCCTCCTTAACCTTGCGGTTATAACCAGCAATATTACGAACACCCATATGAGCCATCAGCTTATAGCGGCGCTCCATCTCCGCGACACACCAGCGAAGAGCATTGGCTGCCTCTTTCATATCCGTTACAACGGGAGCCAGCAGATGCGGAATGCCATCGTATATAGAGAGTTCCAGCATTTTCGGGTCGATCATAATCAACCGTACTTCTTCCGGGTTCGACTTAAACAGTATGGACAGAATCATGGCATTGATGCCCACCGACTTACCAGAACCGGTGGTACCGGCGACCAGCAAATGCGGCATTCTTGCCAGATCAACAATCACAGGCTGCCCGGAAATACCATGACCAAGGGCAAGACTGATGGGTGACTCGGCATTATCAAATGCTTTAGAAGCAATTATTTCACTGAAAAATACGGTTTCACGGTCATCATTGGGTATTTCAATACCCATAACCGACTTCCCGGGAATCACTTCAACCACACGAACACTGACCACCGCCAGCGAACGGGCAAGGTCACTGGCCAGGTTAGTAATTTTACTGGCTTTGGTTCCCGGAGCTGGCTGAATTTCAAAGCGGGTAATAACAGGGCCAGGAAGAACCGCCACCACTTCAATGTCCACATTGAAGTCTTTTAACTTTAACTCCAGAAGCCGCGACAATTGCTCCAGTGTTTCCGGACTCATGGCTTTGCCAGAAGGCCTGGCTTCATCCAGCAGGGAAACCCCTGGCAACCGACCTAAAGGGGTATTTTCCAACAGAGGCAAGGTCATTTCCCTTGCCGGAGGTGGAACGATAATGGGCGCCTTTGGTTTTTCAGGGCTTAACTCTTCACGGTTTAGCTCTGGCCGTTTCTCCGGAACAGGAGCATAAGACGTTTCCTGCCGTTTTAATGGGACAATCTGTTGTAAAATCGGTGGCATAACTGTCTCTGCCTTTTTTTCAGCCCTCGCGGCCAGCCACTCTTTAAACGACACTCTCATTGACAAGAACCGGGTTACCAGCCGATCTCTGCAGAAAGCAATAAAGCGCAGGCTCCAATAACCCACGTTATCCATCAAACGGAACCAGGAGAGATCGGTATAAAGTGTCAGGCCAAGAAAGAACAGCGCCATCAATAATAATGTGCTGCCAGTCACATTAAATGCCGGAAGGAACTGTTGAATCACCAGGGCGCCAATAATTCCGCCACTGGATGAAGGAAACATTTCATTGAGGATATGGTAATGAAGTGATGCCAGTGCAGCACCTGAAGCAATGGTCAGAATAAACCCCGTGCTGCGCACCAGTAACAACCATGAGTTCCATTCGCCGAGCTCATGACGGTAGCGAAAAACCTTGATGGCCTTCAAAACCAGGATGACCGGAACCATCCAGGCCAGAAATCCGAAAAGCGTTAGCAGTAAGTCTGCAGACCAGGCCCCAATTCTGCCCGCACTGTTGGCAATATTATTTACCGAGCCCACATGCGACCAACCCGGATCGTTCTTGTGATAACTGACCAACGCCAGAGACAGGAATGCTGCCAGCACCAGCCAGCCAAACATAATGCCTTCACTTACCCGTGATGAAAGGGTTTCTGCAACCACCTCTCCCCGGGCTGAACGTTTCCGCCGCCGGATAGAGACAGATTCTTCCTGACTGCTATCGGACGGACTGCCCTTTTTACTAACCGACTCTGCCATTCGGCTCCCTGAGATACCTGACTATAAATACAGTAGTTTAACCTGAGAAGATAACACGAGCCCAGAACTGCCGACAATCCTGTCTTGTGGCATTTGTTATGGATTGCTTCTTCCGAAGTGTTTCTTTGGCCGTGTAGATTATATCGGGTGATTGGGTGGAGCTTTCCATCTTTCATGAAATATTCGAGCCAGGAGTGAAACCTGTTAACGTAGCTATATCCCACAATTTATTCTCGACAGTGTGAGTCGTTTGGCTGGAAAGATCACCGATATTTTCGTAGTCAGGTAATCTTTCGCCCCCTCCACAATTACCCAAACCTGTTGCCTGATTTCTGTTTGTAAGATTCGTTGCAGTACAAACAGGTTGCAACCCAATAAAAGCTGACTTGTAGATCTCAGCTTTATTCAGGGCTATTTGACAAGCTTGATTTATTTCCTTATTTTTTTATCGGCTTACTTCCATAATATTTCTATTTTCTCTTCGTTTGCTTTTGATAATTCAAGCTCACTGCCAACACTATGCAAACTATTTTGATATCATTTTAACTGTGCCTCCAGCACCATATTTTGCCGAGTTAAATTCACTACATTAAAACTCAATACAGAAAAATTTTCCTGAAGGCATCTATTGTTTTCGCTTAGTATTTTTATTCCTGCTTTAAGATTATTAATCTCATCTAATTTTTCTTGTTTAGCGTTATTATACTTTATTCTGTCAAAATCATTTTCTTTTTTTAATTCCTTATATTTATTGCAAAAAATCTTTTCTTGTACACGAAGAGCACTACAATCCCTCTCAAAGCGTCTCAAAGTCGACTCCAGAATTGAGACCTTGGTCTTCAACTCCGTTTTTTCTTGATCAGAGGAGCACAAGTCACCCTGTAGCCCACGCCCCAATTGAGACACTCGATCTTTATCAGGTGTAAGCCTACCCACATCGTTCTTTAACGAATTATTTTCTTTTGTGAGTTCGCCGCATACCTCTTCCAGATTATCAACCTTTCCTTCTGATACGTTAAGATCACTACGAGCGGAGTCTAACTCACTCTGTTTAACCGTTAGGATTTTCGTCAGATTTTCGTTTTCTCCCTGCAATTCAGACATTCGTTTATTTATTGATAATAAATTCTGCTCCACACCTTCTTTTGATTCAGACAATTGATTCATATCGGACCCGAGCTTATCAACCCTAGTCTCTAAACACTTCTTTTCTTCTATCAACTCAACTACTTGGCACTGTAATGCATTAGCATAATATTTAGCACTAATTAATTTTTTACTCTGTTCACCCTCAATCTCTCTGGACATTTTCTGCAATTGCTCTTTACTTATTTCCGATAAGTTAAGTTCATCGCGGGCAGTTTTTAAGGCACTCTGCAGATCTGCCATTCTTTTATTCAGCCCTGAGCCCTCCCCCTCTAATTGTGATTTATCATCATTTAAAATTGATAATCTTTGCTCCAGATCATCTTTTGATTTTGATAATGCTTCCATATTCAATCTGACCTCAAGCAAACTACTGCTTAGATTATTTTTACTTTCTATTAGCTCATATATTTGATGCGATTGTTTGGCATTTTCAACCAGCTGCGCAGCAAGATCGTCACTTGCCTGATCAGGCAATGCACTTGATCGATATTTTTCTACATCAATAGAAGCAATTGAGGATTTCGTTAATTCACTTCCTAATCCCATACACTGTTGAGAAAGTAAATTCATCACTTTATCTTTATATTGGATATTTTTCTTAGCATTATCTAGATCCGCATTCAGTCTATCAACATCCCTCTTCAAGCTTTCATTTTCATCCTTAAAAATTCCATAAATAAAATCATGTTCTTTAGCTGTCATTTGTTTATAGGCCTCGTTTTTCTTCTTTTCCTGGCTTAAAACTTTCCTCTGTTCTTTTTCAGAACATTGCAGTTTGTCTCTTAACACCCCCAATTCTCCTATTAATTCTCCTATTAATTCTTCATTCTCCTTTAATAATGCAGTATCAAGAGATACACGACGTTGCTTAAATGGTAAAGTCACACCCAATTCTTGTGATGCACCAGGACGCTTTCTGTCACTACCATTAATGGTGGTAACAACCCTGCCAGATACATGTGGAAGTATCCCATTAGGCTCTCGCACTCCATTACTATCAGACTGATCACCCTCCGCCACTGCAACATCGCAAGGACTAAACGGGGAATAAGTTGCTCGATTTAACCCTTCTTCCATATATTCGCCTTAATTTTGCAATTGCCTGAAATATTTCTCAGATTCGGGGCAAACATTAGCCCTTACTAACCGACATTTACTATAGTCGCCGCATAATAATGCCGCTATCGCTGTGCAATATTCGCACATTTTTACCATCGGAAAATATACATTATATAGCAACAATTAACTTCAGCATGAGTCATTGTAATATTGAATAATGGCTGCTGTAGTCGAACGTTCAAATATTTTTTGAAAGTAAACTCCCGGCAAGGTATTTTATAGAGCTACTTATTTTTTAGACAGGGCGGTTACAGCCCAAATGTATGGCCAATGTAAATGTTTCGACGATCGCTGTTTACCTTTCCGCAAAAGTTAACCCGTAACCCGGACGCCTCCCTTGGACTGCTGTTGATCATCCTTATCAGCAGTATTCTTTTCTCACCGCTGATCATGGAGCACCAGTCCCTTGGCGGCACCCTTTTCTCCTGTCTGATGATTGTCGGGTTTGTCTTAACCCTTCGATCCCTGACGGAGACCACCCAGCGAATTCGCCTGTGGCTGCAAGCGACCGGCATCGCCATGGTTATTCTCAGAGGCTTTGCAGAGTTCCCCCAATCACCGCAATGGCTATCCTTCTTCATCTTGATGGCCAGTATGCTGTTCCATCTGGGCATGATGCTTATGCTGATCCGACACCTTTTCAGTGTTAAGCCCCAAGCCGAAAAGCTGCTGGCAGCCATTAACTTCTATTTATTGACCGGCATAACATTCAGCTACCTTTACCTGACGGTTAATCTGGTTTCTCCTGGTGCATTCGATCTGGCCAACCAGAGTATTTCCAGCTGGCCAGATTACCTCTATTTCAGTTTTGTCACCCTGACGACCCTGGGATATGGCGATATTCTGCCACTGAGTCCACTGGCGCAGAGCCTGGTATCACTGGAGGCCATTGTTGGCGTGTTAAGCCCAACGGTGATGATCGCCCGGTTTGTAGGAAAATAGTGCCAGCTCACTCTTTGTTTACCATCATCCCGGTCAGCAACAGATAGCGATCATAATCATGAAGCCCCTGCACCAGCCGGTCCGAAATAGCATGAAAGCCATTCATGGCTCCCAGCAGCACACCGGTCAGTGCCGCCCGGGCCATATTGTTACCGCCCCCATTAATGGCCGACAGTACTCCCTGTTCAAACTGGTCAAAGTAACGATGCATCAGATAGTAAGCACTGGGCAGCAGGTGAGTCAGCTGGCAATCCATACCATAGACCTGACTGACATGCAGTGCCGGCTCTATCCGAACGGTTTCAGGCTGCCATGCAACACGCCCGATGCATGGGGTCAGAAGGTTATCGAAACGCTGGATACCAGCCATTACCCCGGGGTGTTTAACCATACCGGTCAAATAAGCCGGCAGTTCAGCTAATGGGATACTGTTGGCCATGGCCTGTACAACCAGGGCGAAAACAATGGCGTTTTGACGAATAAAAGGTTCCCGATAAAAGGTTTGCAGGAGTTTTTCAGCCGTTTCCACCAGCTCTACAGGATCGTCAATAACCAGGGCAAGAATCGCAACAATCTGCGCGCCCTCAGAAGTATCACAACTCGATGCAACGGCAGGATCACCCCAGTGCAAACCGGCTCGCCTGCCTTTGATCAGGTCTACCATCAACGCATCGGTATACCGTCCGGAAAAAGATTCTCCTGATAATGGCGCATAGAAATCATCCAGACGCTCCAGGAAATCGGCCTGTTCAAAACCATCGCAACTGGCGAGGGACTCTATCAGTAAGACAACCACCTGCCCGGTTTGCGAAAGATCACCCGCCCTGACACCCTGCTCATAGCGATAATGGCTGATATTGGCAAAGCCATGACTGCCACTGACGGCAGGATCCTGATAACTGTCGATCCATGGGCCATAGTCTTGCTTTAGCTGATCCAGTTCATAGTACCACTGAGTTCCGATACCAAGGGCATCGCCAGCCAGCAGTCCGAAAACCCCACCCTTAACACGGTTAAGCTTATCAAGATGCAATGGGTATTCTTTGGTAGTTGATATTGACTCCATAAACCCGCTCCTTAGGATCTGTCCTGAAATAACTTCCCCATTTCAACAAACGCTGCCCGTTACCCGAAAAAGCCAGAGCCGCTTTTACGGGTAACGGGTAGTGGCGTTTTAAAGACCCAGTAAAATGCGGATCTTATTTCGGGACAATTACTTACCTGCCTTCCCTCTCCTTTTTTCCCTCCCTGACCTTTATTTATTACCTTCTGATAAGGTGGCTGTTCTACTTCTTTTCTCACGTAAAAGCGTGGTTTTAAAATTTCTACAGTTGCTCATGGTCGAACCGATAAACAGTAGTAACCAAGGTTTCCCACTTTTGAGCTAACTGGAAAAGATCAGAACCATGTTAAAAAAACTGATAAGCACAGCCATCTTAAGCAGTGTTATCGGGAGCGTATCTGCAAACCCCGAACTGGGCTACATGACCCTGAACACTGATCAGTACCATTTCTTTAA
>NZ_JAVRMB020000040.1:0-4999 GCF_031844845.1 Endozoicomonas sp. | reverse complement strand
CCTTCGGCATCCAGCGCATCAATGGTCAGGGGCTGACACCGTTGCAGGGACCACTCCAGTCCACTGGCGGCCTTGTGCATTTGCTGAAGCTGTCTTTCCAGTAGCTGGCGCTTGTCCTTGGTCATAGGGTCTCTTTCTTTGAGTGCTTTCAGGCTTTCATTAAAGACTACAGTTCGATGGCTGTGGGCAAGATGGTTTTGCCGAAGTCGCCGGTGCCGTCCTTATCAAGCAATATATCGATTTTCTGTTCCCCCAACTGCTGGTGCAGGTCAGCCAGAATGTTCAGCTTATGAGTGAAGCCCAGTTTTTCCGAGATCACCAGCAAGTCGATATCGCCACCTTTTTTGTTTGGGTCGGTGCGGGAGCCGAATAGCAATACCCTCGCCTTTGGGTCGTAGCGGGTGATGGTGGTTTTGATGGTCTGTTGTTCCTGTTGGGTCAGGCGCATTGGGTTGTCCATGGTTTAAAGGCTTTGACTCTGTGTTTACTCGCTCCCACACTCTGCGTGGTAGAGCTGGGGGCTCACCGTAAGCACTACACCTGCGGATAGCTATGCATTCCCACGGAGACCGTGGGAACGAGGTACAACCGGTAGCTGTCCGCTGAAGGCTTTGGTCAACCTTCCACTTTTCTTTCTTGCTTTTTTGCCAGCAGCGGACTGTATAAATCCAGGACTCTCAAAAAAGTCTTGTCTCTTTCCTTCATCAAGATGACTTTGCCATGAGAAGAGCAACCACGATAATTCCAGTAACCATTGGAGCCTTCATCTGTTGAAGCAATAATAGAGTTTTGAGTATTTACACATGATTTTCTTTTCGACAGTTTCGGGTTCCATACGGTTATATTGCCATTATGGAAAATGGCGGTGATTACCCGCATATTGGATAACTGCACAAAAGCGCAGATTAGATTAGGATGATATATTGATGCAAGGCATGAACCGCCTTTTTTTTTCAGATCCCAAATTTTCGAGGTAAGGTCACGAGAAGCACTGACCACCCAATTGTTTTTTAACTCCGCGACCACCGAAACAATATCGCTATGCCCATATCGTATATCCAGTTCTTCAATCTTCGGTGGACGATTGACAAGGTTTTCAGTCGCCCCGTCGGAAAGGTTACCGGCATGCAGAGGCAGGCAAGATGGATCTGCCCGGGTATTGATGGCCGTTTCACTGAGTACATCCCACAGGCGGACTTCATTGTCAACACCAGCCATTAGACGCCCGTCCGTCGTCACTGTCGGGCTCTTCCAGTCTGGTGTGGAGAAACACCGCTCCGCTCCGTCAGAAAGCCTGGACAGGTTGTAGATCTCTAAGACACATCGCTTAGACGGCTTCAGGCTGACTTTTTGTTCTTTTTTTTTGATCGCTATATGGGTATTCGATAAAGCCAGAATATTTACGACCTGATAGTCATTTGTGATATTTATATTGCCACTTTTAATAACAGGAAAGGGGTCATCGGGTAGTTTGCTTAAGTCCCAGATAGTGATGACTCCATCATAGGAGAAACTGGCAATACGCAAACCCGGCAATAGAGTCAGATATTTAACACTCTCTTCATGACCTTTCAGGGTGGCAATACAAGCATCTCCCGACGCCGTTTCCAGATCCCATACTCTCAGAGCCCCATCGTAAGATCCGATAACAAACCAGCCATTTGATAACGGAATCATACACTTAACGGCCTTGGTTTTATCTGAAGGAATTTTCACCAAGAGCTTATTTTCCAGTGGCTTTAGAGTAAATTTTTTCTTCAATGACTGATCTTTTGGTGCGTTTAAATCAAAAACAGAAATAGTGCCATCAGAAAAACCAACCGCTGCCTGATGGTTCGCCAGCAGTACCGTGTCATTAATGATTGCGTTACTGCTGATATCTGAACGTTTCATGGTTTTGAAAAAGGAAGGATTTGGAAAGGCTTTGCAGTCGATCAAATTAGAGAACAGCGCCATCGTACGGAGAGGTCTGTCTTTCCTCACCAGTGTTTGAAAATGTCCAAGATGGGCAGGGAGTTTCATCTTGCAATACTTGTCCGAACAGCCCAACTGCTTCAGTTTATTACGGTCATCGTCCGAAACCCCATCAAAATGCCGATCAAGGGACAGTTTCAGAAAAATATTTTCCCGGAATAATCTACAGGTACGTTGCAAATTATAAGCTGACATAAAATCCATATACTGACCGATATGTTCAAGAATTTCCCAGGATAATTCCGTAAACAGACAGATATCACTTTCTGAGGTTTCAGCTTGCAGCTGCTCACTTTTCACTGGCAAAAACAAGGTTTGATGAGTACTTTCAACGGAATCACAGGATGCCCGGGAGCTGGAAGTAATATCTGCCGGTGAAATTTTCGTGGTTGTGGTTATGTCAGTTTTAACGATATCTTTCCATGGCTGACGTCTCACTGCTACCGCCACAGTTCTATGCTTCGTTTTCTTGATACCCATGGCAGATAAACTATCTGGAAGATCAGTTGCCTTTCTTTTTCGAGCCATTGTTTTTTTGCTAGTGGATGGCTGAATATCATTATCAGCATTAGTCTTCTGTTGTTGTGTTCTGATGTGCGTAGATCTGGATGGTGAATGGGTACGTTTTCTCCACTTTTTATCTGTAACATTCTGGCAGGAAGCTAGCCCGGGCTGAGTTTCACAGGGTTCGCTGAGGACATCAGACATTCGTTTCTCTTTCAACCTGTTTTTCTGATTATATATGGACTCTAAGATCATCCGGCCCTCTCTTACTTTTTCCGGTTGATGGCTGACTTTCAAATTTCTTGCCAGTGCATACTCAATCTCCAGGTTCCCGCAGAAGTGATTGATTTCCGCCTTCTTATTCCGCTGGTTTTCCTGCCGACGAAGTTCTCGTAAAATAGCCTCACCCTCTATTAGATTTCCAGGTCCGCCCATTCGTTGCAGGTATATGCTCAGCCCGACTCTAATCGTCAGTTGTTCGCCGAATTGATCTATCCCAGCCCCTCTATACCTGACTTCCCGTACACGCAAATTCCGGTAAATACTCTCCACCTCTTGCAGCTTATCACCGCCCATTTGTTGCAGGCATCGGGCCAGCCCGAGTTCAATATCCATGTGCACTCTGAAGTGACCTCTCGGCTCCCAGCGTCGCTCACTGCTTCTCTGATCACGCAAATCCCGGAAAATATTCTCCGCATCTTTCAGATTATCATCACCGCCGATTTTTTGCAGACATCGGGCCAGCCCGAGTTCCATCTTCCGGTTCCCGCAGAAGACTTGAACCATCCACTTTCCTCTTTCCTTGTTTTCCTGAGAACGCAAGGATAAAAATATTTTCTCAGCCGCTTTCAGCTCTTCAGCCCCGCCGATATTACACAGGCATCGTGCCAACGCGTATTCAACCTTCCATCTCCCGCTAAAGGCATTAGCCACCAGAACACCTCTCTTCTTGTTCTCCTGATGGCGCAAGTCCATATAGATCACTATAGCGTTATCAAAGTATCCAAGCGCCTCTAACGATCTTGCTTTACCTAATAAAATATCAAGTATCGCCTCATTTTGATTTAGAAATTTAGCCTTAGATAGAAGCTTCGTAAACAGTTCACCAGCTTCTTTATTCTCTTTTTTTTTAATTTTTTTCCATCCGATCTCTATTTGTTTTAAAAGAAGTTTTATTTCTTCTTCCTGTGTAGTTTTCTGGCTGGTTCCATCTGAAACAGTTGCACGCGTCTTTGCTGACTGTGAACTATGGTACAGTTTAAATAAGCTTTCATTTTTCCCGGCCGACGAATCAACTCCAGCTTTTACTTTCTTGCTGTCTTCAAGATGTAAACCAAAGGGGGAATCATTGGACTTTCTTTTTTGAGCAATTACCTGCCCCGTTTTCTTTTTACCATCAGGATGAGAATGATATGAAAAATTACACACACTCCTTTTTTGTCTATTACGCAGCCTGTTATCTTGAGAGTTTTTTTTCAAATACAAACTGGATAAAGGGTATTTTTCAACAAACCATTGTGATGATATTGCAACTCTTCTTTCCCTTTTTCGCCCGTCATCATCCAGCCCAGATTGTTCGTGCGATGTTGATTGATGAGGAACTATTATTTTCATCGTTCTGTTATAACCATTAAATATAAATATCAAGTAAATACGATCTGTGCTGATTTTGCCCTGAAGCAATGGAGTGCGCGCATACTCTGGAATAAGGACTGTATTTCAGCTCAGGCTGATCCGGATGGGTAAAGGCAGTCGCTATTGCTCGTACCATAAACCCAGCGTAAGCAGGATTTTTCAGCATAGGTTTAAGGGCGGTCATTTATTCAGGTACTGCCCAATGCATGAAATTTGGTAACTGCTCATTTTTTACAGGAGAAATCGTAGGTTTTGACCTTAATCCGTAGCTTCAAGATCGAATAATCCCCTAAAATCTCAGGCACGCCAATGAATGTAGACTAAATTTGTACGTAGTAAAATCTTCACTCAGACGGTACGTTTTTGTCAGTAGTTCCCGCAATAACTAAAAACCCACTGTTGCCAAGGGCTGGAAGTTTACAGGACAATTTCAGCTACGCAGTCTAAAATAGAAGATATTTTTGGCAAAATACCAACACAGTGTCATATGCCTTCCTCTCATAATCATTCGGTTACCGCTGACCTCATTTTTTTGAAAAAGTTCAAGAGATTCCCGATCCTCGCTCACAGATAAGGGCGCTCGTGAACTACTCGCCCCTAAAGGGGCAGAGCTTCCAATAAGACAGCTACCGGAGTAACAGCCATTATCTTCTTTTTTGACGTTTCACAGTCAGTTGCGATAGAGGGCTTGCCCTTTACCGGCTTACGCTTGGCTCCACGTCCTTTAACCAGCAGGGGAATACCCTTGCCAGTCAACTCCGTTCCACTATATAACCCAAACTACTGTGTACTCCATTAATGAACGAGTGAGTGAGTTAGTACAGCAAGGCTTTGGTCATATTCATATATAAGTACACACATGTACGATTGGTGTGTATTTTAATAA
>NZ_JAVRMB020000039.1:0-5735 GCF_031844845.1 Endozoicomonas sp. | reverse complement strand
GGCTGGTACTTTCCAATGCCACTTTCCTAAAGCCTTGCCCGGCCAGAATGTCACAAACTCACAAGCTCTTTGGACTGGTTCGACAGTTAGGGTTTAACTTTAGTTCCAGTTGTTTGAGGTAAAGGGTGTGTATTGAAGGTTCAGGTATTGGTAAAGCTTAGGGGTTGTCCAAAAATAGCGGTCTTATTTTAACGAACGTTGCCCGCCGCCCGTTGCCCGTTACCTGAAAAAACCAGAGCTGCGTGTGCTTTTGCGGGAGACGGGCAACGGGTAGCGGGCAACGGTCTTTTACAAGCCCGGCATACTGAAATTTACTTTATTTATCATTCAGGCATTTGTTCCAGTACCATTTTGTTGTATTTTGATCGGCTTAATTTTTATTCCGGTTCAATCATCGAATCGTCGCAGGAAAAGGTCAAGATGTCCGATAGTCAAAACCCGTTGCTGAAAGATCTTCAGTCCCGCCAGCTCATCGCACAGACGACAGCCGTCGAGGAACTGGACGCTCATTTGAGCGAACAGCCTCGGGTGCTCTATTGTGGCTTTGATCCCACCGCTGACAGTCTTCACCTGGGCCACCTGGTGCCACTGCTGGTACTCAAACGTTTCCAGCAGGCTGGTCATAAGCCTATTGCTCTGGTAGGTGGAGCGACAGGCCTGATTGGTGACCCAAGCTTCAAGGCTGCCGAACGTCAACTGAATACCCCGGATGTGGTGGCTGGCTGGGTTGAAAAGATCAAGGGGCAGGTGAGCCAGTTCATCGACTTTGACTGTGGTGAGAGCTCTGCCATTGTCGCTAATAATCTGGACTGGACGAGCAACCTGAATGTTCTGGATTTCTTGAGAGATATTGGCAAGCATTTCGCGGTCAATGCCATGATCAATAAGGAATCTGTACAGCAGCGGCTCAATCGTGAAGGGGCTGGTATCTCCTTTACCGAGTTCTCTTATGCCTTGCTGCAGGGTATGGATTTTGCTGAGCTGAACCGTCGTTATGACTGTACTCTGCAGATCGGTGGCAGTGATCAGTGGGGTAATATTGTTGGTGGTATTGATCTGGCCCGCCGTCAGAATAAATCCCGTACCTTTGGTTTAACGGTACCCCTGATAACTAAGTTCGATGGTACCAAGTTTGGTAAGACCGAAGGTGGTGCGATATGGCTGGATCCCGCGAAAACCTCCCAGTACGCTTTCTACCAGTTCTGGATGAATACTGCCGATGCGGATGTTTACCGCTTCCTGAAGTTCTTCACCTTCATGAGCATGGAAGAGATTGATGCCATTGAGAAGGCAGATGCTGAGCGTCAGGGCAGACCTGAGGCGCAACAGATTCTTGCCCGGGAAGCGACTCGCCTGGTGCATGGAGATGAAGGTCTCAAGGCAGCGGAACGTATTTCTGAAGCCCTGTTCTCTGGCGATATTACCCAGCTTTCTGAAACCGATATGGAGCAGTTGAAGCAGGATGGCCTGCCCGGTGCAACTATCGAACGGGCTGGGCTGGAAGGTCAGGCGATGACTCAGCTGTTCGCTGAAGTCGGGATGGTGAAGTCTGGCAAGCAGGTTAAAGATGCGCTGGGTAATAAAGCGGTGTTCTTTAATGGCGAGGCCCGTGGCGCAGCGGATAATATGAATCTGCCGGAATGCTTCGCTGCTGAGAAATCGATGTATGGTCGATTCTTCCTGGTGAAGCTGGGTAAGAAGAATCACTTCCTGTTTGAAGTGGTTTAAAAGCCGCTACCCGCTACCCGCTACCCGCTACCCGCTACCCGCTACCCGCTACCCGCACAAGCGGACCCGGCTTTTTCGGGAAGCGGGCGGCGGACAGCGGGCAGCGGTCACTATCATTCCCTCGTTTCTTTGAACTTAACGCACTGATAGCGGAGACATTCCATGTCTTCAGGCCAGACGCCTGGAGCCATACCTGCCTTGTTTTTCAGGTGAGCCAGAAACTGCCTGGGATTAGGAAGTTGTTTCCATACCTGTGGTAAGAAAGTCGCGGAATATTGAGGGTTTCGGATGAGTAACCCATCCATGCCAGGACGCAGTTGTTTAAGAAGGTCTCCTTCGTCAGAAACTTCCATTGGCTGATGAGGAGTCAGTATGGATATTTCCACCTTTATTTCGGTTAACTCATTTTCCGTAACCGGTGGAAACCGGGGATCACGAAAGGCGCTGGCGAAGGAATTGTGGATTACGTCATCCAGCAGTGCCCGGTGAGCCTGGATTGAGCCAATACAGCCACGGAGAACTCCCCGCTTTTGGAGGGTTACAAAGCTGGCGGCTTTTTGCAGAAAGCAATCCGGGTGATTCTCTTTTCCGGGCTGAGGCTCCCTTTGCTGTATTTGTTCAGGTGGCAGGCCCCGTGTACACCCCTCACTGATCGTCCTGCGGCCAAGGCGCAGCAATTCTTTTTTCTGGCTTTCTGTGGGTTCGGTTTGCACAGTAGAAATTCCTGTTTTCCTTTATTAGAAGCATGGACTGCCTCTGTCTGGTTTTTATCGTTAGTCAGTTGTCAGTTGTCAGGAGTCAGGAGTCTACTTTCGGGCAGGCTCCGGAGGCTTTATTGAATAACCTTTTACTGAATAACAAAGGCGCCGTAACCCACTACTCGACTTTTATCGCCAGCGGTATCTCCAGAGTTGCGTACATCAAGGGTAATGACGTCCATTCCCCGACGCTGGGCAACCTTCAACATGCCATTAATAGGGTAGCAGCCGCAGGCCTGCCCACCGGTTAAGTTGCTACTGAGCTGCTCAATCGCCTTTACCGTCTGGTTATCCCGGTAACAAGCCTCTTCGTAGTTATGATAATGGCTGAGATCGGAGCTGATAATGATCAGGGTTTCCTGCTCACCCCAAAGGTGTTCGATGACTTCGGCCACCGCCAGTGGGCTGGCATCACCAACAACAATCGGGATCAGTTTAAAGTCATCCAGACAGGTTTGAAGGAATGGGCATTGAACTTCCAGGCTGTGCTCATAAGCGTGGGCTTGGTCGAGTACCTGCACCTGACTGAATGCTTTAAGTTCTTCCATGGCTTCTGTGTCCAGTGGAATGGTACCCAGCGGGGTTGAAAAGGCTTCACAGTCAGGAAGGGCCATGCCTTGCAGGGGAATCCTGTGAGAAGGCCCCAGCAGCACAACCCTGCGGATGTTTTCTTTCATGGTGTGCAGCAGGCGGTAGGCACTGGCGGCTATCGGTCCGGAGTAGATAAAGCCCGCATGGGGAACAATCAGTGCCTTGGGTGAGAAGTCTCTGGGTTTGGCATCATTGACCAGTTCTTTGACGACGTGATCCAGTGCACTGGGTGAGTTGGGATAAAACGTCCCGGCAACGGCGGGTTGGCGAATAATCATTATGGGTTCTCCCCCGGATGTGGTTGGACCCTATCGATATATTTCAAGCTGAATGAACCCCTGTCTTTTAAGCACCGCTCAAGGAATACCGGTAGAGCCTATAATTATAGTCTTGCTTATTAATATCAGGATAACGATCAGGCTATGAACCTGATCTGGAGATGGATCATGCTTAGGGAAAAAACACCTGCCGGAAATGTGCCGACAAACTATTGGCACGTTCTGGATGATGGGCGTGTCCAGTGTGATGTTTGTCCAAGGGCCTGCAAGCTGAGAAATGGCCAGCAGGGGCTCTGTTTTGTCCGGGCCTGTGAAGATGACCAGATTGTCCTGACCAGCTATGGCCGTTCCAGTGGTTTTTGTATTGATCCCATCGAGAAGAAACCACTGAATCATTTTCTGCCCGGTACCCCGGTTCTGTCGTTTGGTACGGCAGGCTGTAATCTTGCCTGTAAATTCTGTCAGAACTGGGACATGAGCAAATCCCGGGAGATGGACACCCTGGCGGACCAGGCCTCACCGGAGCAGCTGGCGGATACCGCCGAACAGCTGGGCTGTCGCTCCCTGGCCTTTACCTATAACGATCCGGTGATCTTTCTGGAGTATGCCATTGATGTGGCCCGGGCGGCCCATGAAAAGAACCTGAAGTCGGTGGCGGTTTCTGCCGGTTATATCTGTGATGAGCCCCGGGAAGAGTTCTTCCGTTATATGGATGCCGCCAATATTGACCTGAAAGCCTTTACGGAAGATTTTTACCGGAAAATCTGTGGCGGTAAGCTACAGCCGGTTCTGGAAACATTGAAATATCTGAAACATGAAACCTCGGTCTGGTTTGAAATCACCACACTGCTGATTCCCGGGGAAAACGACTCGGACCAGGAACTGCACGACATGTGCCAATGGATTGTGGAGAACCTTGGCATTGATGTACCGATTCATTTCTCGGCTTTTCACCCGGACTGGAAAATGAGGAATCATCCTCGTACGCCTGCCTCCACGCTTACCAGGGCCAGGCAGATTGCCCTGAATCATGGTATCCGGTATGCCTATACCGGTAATGTCCATGACTCGGATGGCGGCAGTACCCGTTGTCATCAGTGCCATAGCCTGTTGATCGAGCGGGACTGGTATGTTCTTGGCGAGTGGGGGGTTAAGGCTTCTGCAGGGAAAGGTTGCTGCCAGCAATGCGGTACGCCGGTTGCCGGTGTTTTTGAAGAGCTACCGGGAGTCTGGGGCAGTCGCCGGGTTCCTGTGAGAATGGTGACTTAAATGAACGCTTCCCGCCGCCCGCTTCCCGCTGCCCGAAAAAGCCAGGATCGCTTGTGCTTTTAACCTCGTTCCCATGCTCTGCGTGGGAATGCATACTGCACTCACCACAAACGAAGCAATCAGAGTCAAACTCCGGAACACCGAGGTAGAATAGGGATATGCTTCGTTTTCACGTGTTGCGGCAATTCAGATTACGGACTATCAAAAATTCCTGCAGCATACGGCCAGTCCCGTATGCATTCCCACGCGGAGCATGGGAACGAGTCTAAAAGCCAGAACCGCTTGTGCTTTTGCGGGAATCGGGTGGCGGGAAGCGAGCAGCGGCTTTTACCCTTAAAACCGCCAGACGATATCGGCACTGATTTGCTGTGATAATGTATGTGATGAGTGTCGTGCATTATAACGAAGGTTGCCGTCTATCAGGCCTCTGGCAACCTGAAGTCCAACGCCCAGTTCAGTGCTGGTTTTGTCCATTTCCGGTGTTGAAAGTACAACAGGTTCAACAGTAGTACCTGTGTCATTTTTCAGTGATACCTCTGTAGACAGTTGCCGATCTCCCCAGGTGGGAATAAAACGAATATCGAATTGAGGAATTAAGCGAACCTTTGCATGAGAACCTGAAATCAGATTGGGTCCCTGTACTGTTAAGCTCAATGGCAACTGTCGGTAATCCTGGCTCCCTTTGGAGCGAACGTAGAGTTTGTTACCATCACCGGTGATTTCATTACCCGGCTGGTGGGTATGCCAGAATTCCAGATGGGCAGCAGGGGTTACCAGCCAGTCCCCATAATACTGAGGCCATGCCATTCCGGCCTGAATGCCCGCTACATCAATCTCTGAATCAGACTTCAGATGAAAATAATGGTTGTATTGACGAAGGTGGTGTTTTGAGTGCAGATAAGTAATCCCGAGATTCACAACCCATGGGTTTACCTTGACCGCGCCTTGAATAAGACCGCCCAGATAGTCCACATCACTTCGAATCGGTGTATTAAATTCCGTTGAGTTAATGTCACCTTTACCACTGAATAGCCCACCTCCCCAGTGACCCCAGTGAGTGTTCTGAACCAGCTGCAGGCCAAGCCCCCGGATATTGGCTTTAAAGCCGATA
>NZ_JAVRMB020000038.1:0-21867 GCF_031844845.1 Endozoicomonas sp. | reverse complement strand
CCCGACCGTCATCCTCGCGAAGGCGGTTGTCGCAAAACCCTCCTCGCTCCCACGCTCTGCGTGGTAGCGCCAGGACCCAACCACAGACACGATTCCTGCGGTTGGCTATGCATTCCCACGCAGAGCGTGGGAACGAGGTTCAAACCCTCCTCGCTCCCACGCTCTGCGTGGTAGCGCCAGGACCCAGCCACAGACACGATTCCTGTGGTTGGCTATGCATTCCCACGCAGAGCGTGGGAACGAGGTTCAAACCCTCCTCGCTCCCACGCTCTGCGTGGTAGCGCCAGGACCCAGCCACAGACACGATTCCTGCGGTTGGCTATGCATTCCCACGCAGAGCGTGGGAACGAGGTTCAAACCCTCCTCGCTCCCACGCTCTGCGTGGTAGCGCCAGGACCCAACCACAGACACGATTCCTGTGATTGGCTATGCATTCCCACGCAGAGCGTGGGAACGAGGTTCCTGGTGGGTTTTGCGACAGCCTCCTTCGTGGGAATGACGGAGGGCCTGGTACTTTCTACAATGCCACTTCCCTAAAAATAAAAAACCCTGCAAAGCAGGGTTTTTTATTACTTAATGATGTGACTTATTTATCAGAACCCGCAGCCTTGGGGGACTCAGTGTTCTCATAAATCAACAGTGGCTCAGAGTCACCATTAATCACAGAAGCATCAATAACCACTTTGGAAATACGGCTATCCGATGGAATTTCATACATTGAATCCAGCAGTACAGCCTCAAGAATTGAGCGCAGTCCACGGGCACCGGTTTTGCGCTCCATGGCCTTTTTCGCTACCGCCTGCAATGCATCCTCACGGAAGTCCACTTCCACTTCTTCCATGTCAAACAGTTTGCTGTACTGCTTGGTCAGGGCATTTTTAGGCTCAATCAGAATGCGCACCAGCGCTTCTTCATCCAACTCTTCAAGGGTGGCAATCACCGGTAGACGACCCACAAACTCTGGAATCAAGCCAAACTTCACCAGATCTTCCGGCTCTACCTCTTTAAAGGTTTCGCCAATGTCTTTTTTGTCTTCCTTGCTCTTCACTTCAGCAGAGAAGCCAATACTTGACTTGTCAGTCCGGCCAAGAATCACCTTTTCCAGACCCGCAAAAGCACCACCACAAATGAACAGGATATTGGAGGTATCAACCTGCAGGAATTCCTGCTGGGGATGCTTGCGACCACCCTGAGGCGGAACAGAAGCAACAGTACCTTCAATAAGCTTCAACAGAGCCTGCTGAACACCTTCACCTGAAACATCCCGGGTAATGGATGGATTGTCAGACTTACGGGAAATCTTGTCGATTTCATCAATGTAGACAATACCCATCTGGGCCTTTTCTACATCGTAATCACATTTCTGCAGCAGCTTCTGAATGATGTTTTCAACATCCTCACCCACATAACCCGCTTCAGTCAGGGTTGTGGCGTCAGCGATGGTGAACGGCACATCAAGCATGCGAGCCAGCGTTTCCGCCAGCAAAGTCTTACCACTCCCGGTAGGACCAATCAGCAGAATATTACTTTTGCCCAGCTCAACATCGTCTTTTTTCCTGTCGCCTTTAGCATCACCAAAACGAAGACGCTTGTAGTGATTGTATACAGCGACAGACAAGACTTTTTTGGCTCTGGGCTGGCCAATTACGTATTCGTCGAGATTTTCCTTAATCTCGCGCGGAATTGGCAATTTATCAGAAGACTCTTCGCCACTGCTGTCCTGAATTTCTTCACGGATGATATCGTTGCACAGGTCAACACATTCATCACATATAAATACGGAAGGGCCGGCAATCAGCTTGCGCACTTCATGCTGACTCTTTCCGCAGAAAGAGCAGTACAACAGCTTAGTGCCGTCTTCACCCTTGCCGCTTGTTTCGTCGGTCATTCGATTACCCTGTTATACGGACAACGCCTGCCCTGCACTTTCCAATGAAAACAGACCCAATCAATGAAACTGATTAACGCCTGCTCCATAATTCACGGTTACATACCTGTAAGATGCAGGCATCGGGGCATGATTTCAAGTGCTTGATCCGCGTAAAACCAGAATTCATGCCGTGACCATCCAGACCCATGCATTCTGCATACTTCTGGAAAGCTATTCTGATTGAGCCCTCAATAATAACAAGAGAGCTCAACCACTGAGTTAGTGTTCAACGACTTCGGATAAATATCAACCTGCAAGCGCCATTTAACAATGAAAATAGCACACAACAGGCGAGCCATTTCCACTGATTGCAGGAGAACGATCTACTGCTTAGTACAAAGTAGAGCCTGTCAGCTTATTCTTTGTCTTTTTTGCCGCCATCACCGCGTCGATTCATAACCTGGTCGATCAGACCATACTTCACAGCCTCTTCACCATCCATGAAGTTGTCACGGTCGGTATCACGCTCAATCACATCCATAGGCTGCCCGGTATGATGAGCCAGCACAGCATTCAACTTATGACGAATACTCAGGATTTCACGGGCATGAATTTCGATATCTGACGCCTGTCCCTGGAAACCACCCAGCGGCTGATGAATCATCACCCGTGAATGAGGCAGACAGTAACGTTTGCCTGCCGCACCACCCGCCAGAAGTAACGCACCCATACTGGCCGCCTGACCAATACACATAGTGGAAACATCAGCCTTAATAAACTGCATGGTGTCATAAATGGACATGCCTGCAGTTACCGAGCCACCGGGGGAGTTAATATACAGATGGATATCCTTGTCCGGATTTTCCGACTCAAGAAATAACAACTGAGCAACCACCAGGTTCGCCATATGATCTTCCACCTGACCCACCAGGAAGATCACACGCTCTTTAAGGAGGCGGGAATAGATATCGTAAGATCGCTCACCTCTGGCCGTCTGTTCAACAACAATGGGAACCAGACCTGAGTTGGTAATTGCTACGGCGTGCGGGTCTTTCGGATTGAACATATCCTGTCTTAACTCCTTGCCAAGTCGAAGAAAAGCGACGGCTCTGCCAGTCATAAAAACCAGACAAATTAGTCGCTTGCATACCAGATTAAAACGACCGTAGCCGGTAAAACCTTAGCTGCTTTGTCAGGCAGCAGAATATATCAGCTGCCTCTTCTACAAGCGAGATCAGGCAGTCTCTTCCTGGTCTGCCTCTTCAGCTTCAACAGCACGCTCAGCAGGCTTAATGGCTTCCTGATAGCTGCATGTATTTTCTGAAACCTGAGCCGCTTCCAGAATAGTATCCACGACCTGCTCTTCCAGAACAACATACTTGATCTGAGACAGCTGCTCATCGTTACTGTAGTACCAGTCGATTACCTGCTGAGGCTCCTGGTAAGCGGAAGCCATTTCTTCGATCATGGCACGTACACGCTCATCATCAACCTTGACTTCACGCTGCTTAACCACTTCACCAATCAACAGGCCAAGAGCAACACGCTTTTTCGCATCAGCTTCAAACAGTTCTGCAGGCAGTTGCTTAGGATCAAACCCACCTTTCATGCCGCCAAACTGCTGAACAGCCTGCTCACGCATGCGATCAATTTCCTGAGAAGTCAGAGCAGAAGGTACTTCCACTTCGTGAATCTTCAGCAGACCATCCATCACCTGGTTCTTGACCTTGTTCTTCACCGCCTGACGCAGCTCACGTTCCATGTTCTTGGACACTTCCTTACGGAAACCTTCCAAACCATCTTCAGACACACCAAAACGTGCAAAGAACTCGTCATTCAATTCAGGCAATGCTGATCCAGATACTTTGTGTACCTTGCAGGCAAACTCAACAGCCTGACCAGCCAGCTCTTCTGCCTGGTAATCTTCAGGGAAAGTCACGGAAATCACTTTCTCTTCACCGGCAGCAACACCGACCAGACCATCTTCAAAGCCTGGAACCATTCGGCCAGAACCCAGCTCCAGAGTTGAGTTCTCTGCACTGCCGCCCTCAAAAGCTTCACCAGCTTTAGTGCCAACATAATCAAAAGTGATACGATCGCCCAGTTCGGCAGCACGCTCAACGTCTTCAAAAGTGGTGCCTTGCTGACGCAGGGTCTCGATCATTTCATCGATATCAGACTCCTGAACTTCAGCAACCGGGCGCTCAACAGAAATACCATTGAACTCATTCAGAGCGATTTCAGGATAGATTTCAAAGGTAGCAATAAAGGTAAAACCTTCATCGTTGTCAGAGGTGGCTTCAATAGATGGCGCGCCGGCAGGATTCAGTTTCTGTTCCTGGATCGCCTCGACGAAGGAAGACTGCATCATCTCACCGAGCACTTCCTGTCTGGCACCGGCGCCATAGCGACGCTTAACCACTTTCATTGGAATCTTGCCGGGGCGGAAGCCATCCAGACGGACGCGTCGGGACAGATCCTGCAGACGCTTATTGACTTCACCATCAATGCCTGCAACCGGAAGAGTGATCGTCAGCTTGCGCTCAATACCGGAAGTTATTTCAAGGGAAACTTGCATTTTTGTTCCTCAACACCAAACCTGTGTAAACAATGGGCTTAAAGGCGCATAGATTAGCAAATGTACCCAGAAAGTGCATAAACACGTTCTGCCACATCAAATCCAGGCAAGGCAAAGGAACACTCTTATTTAAACATTCCAAATCCCCGCAGGATTCGCACCACTCTCACTTCTCTCCGGCAAAAACCAACGAATTGGACAGGCGTTATATAAAAAAGCACATTCGAGAGACCCGAAACACAGCAACCCTGACTCAGCTTTTTACGCCTGTAATTCATATACGCTTCTCCGAAACTAAGGACTAGTGGGTCCATACACCCCCATCAGGGCCGTTTCTTTGGATGAAACATACAAAAACGGGGATAAGCATGCTTATCCCCGTTAATGATTGGTGCGGATGGAGAGACTCGAACTCTCACGCCTCTCGGCACTGGTACCTAAAACCAGCGTGTCTACCAATTCCACCACATCCGCTCACAGCACTTCTACGAAGCACGCAAAACACTGTTTATTCAGACAACCCGGAATCGAATCCGGACACCTGACAAACTGGGGTGGGCGAAGGGGCTTGAACCCTCGACCGCCGGAATCACAATCCGGAGCTCTGCCAACTGAGCTACGCCCACCAGTAAACGATCGTGAGATTATTCAAAATAAACCAAAGAATCAAGTCTCTGATTCAAAATGAATACACATCTCGATAAATGGCGCGCCCGGCAGGATTCGAACCTGCGACCACCCGCTTAGAAGGCGGGTGCTCTATCCAACTGAGCTACGGGCGCTCAATCTACTTCAAAGAAAGTATTTCAAACTGGTCGGGGTAGAGAGATTCGAACTCCCGACATCCTGCTCCCAAAGCAGGCGCGCTACCAGACTGCGCTATACCCCGAATATCTCATCTCGGGAAAACCTTTAAAAAGTTCTGCTGGACAACGGCGGTGAATATTACTCACAACTCTGGTTCCCGTCAATTACCACACGCATTTTTTGACCCACATGCCCGGGCCGGGAAAATTGGAGTACCGCCTCATCTGATTCACCATATCCATCCAGCAAAGGGATTGCCTCCGCCAACCCCCAATGCAAATGGAGTCAGCAATCTTATGTCACCTCTTTATGTCAACGAAGCCTGAGCACTGTTAAACTATCGGCCATCATTGATACTCACCAATCATCCAATATTGCCAGCAACAGGCTTCAGGATATATGACAGCAAGAATTATTGATGGCAAAGCCATTGCCCTGCAACTGACCGACTCCATCGCCGAACAGGTAAGAAAAAGAACTTCACAGGGTCTTCGCGCCCCCGGACTGGCCGTTATTTTGATTGGTGACGACCCGGCTTCGCAGATCTATGTTGCAAAAAAGCGAAAGGATTGCCAACGGATTGGCTTCAAATCCATATCCCATGACCTCCCAGCCGCCACCAGCGAGCAGCACCTGCTTGAGTTAATCGACAGCCTGAATAAAGATCCGGAAATTGATGGCATACTGGTTCAACTGCCTTTACCTGAACATATTAATTGTGAACTGGTTATAGAGCGCATTCGCCCTGATAAAGATGTCGACGGTTTTCACCCCTATAACATTGGCAGGCTGGTTCAACGCATCCCGTTGCTTCGCCCATGCACTCCAAAAGGTGTAATGACACTTCTGGAAAGTACTGGAGAACCCATCCGCGGAAAAAATGCAGTCATTGTTGGTGCTTCCAATATAGTGGGTCGCCCAATGACAATGGAACTATTACTGGCGGGCTGTACCACAACAACCACTCATCGATTCACGGAAAACCTTGCTGCCGAAGTGGCCAGGGCTGATATCCTGGTCGTTGGAGCCGGCAAACCCGGCCTTATCAAGGGAGAATGGATCAAGCCTGGTGCTGTTGTTATTGATATTGGTATTAACCGGATGGAAGACGGCCGTCTGGTGGGTGATATTGAGTTTGAAACCGCCAGAGAACGCGCTTCATGGATCACCCCGGTTCCTGGTGGCGTTGGCCCCATGACAGTAGCAACATTGCTGGAAAATACACTGTACGCCGCTAACAACCTGCATAATTGATGCACCATCAATAGCTGGCAGGGTATCACCCTGCCAGCCTGACTTCGCAAAAACCTTTTTCAGGAAATCAATAATTACTCATATTAATGTCAGGCATTCGAGGAAAATTTCATCCTCCCACTCAGAACAATCGACAAGATAAATATTGTCAGACTCAGTCCAACTATACTCCTGCCCATTGATATACAGTTCTACAACCGGATGTTCGCTATAAATAAGCAGCTTCCCTCCCTGTCTAAGACGGCTTTCCAGGCGCAGACAGTCTTTCTTCCCGCAAACCACCTGATCCAGAATGGCACAAGGCGGTAGAATTTTGTCTTCTAAACCTAAGCAAATCAATGGCTCTTCAGGATAGAACAGCAACAGATCAGACTGATTGGGAGACAGTTGCATTTCCGGTATTTCCATAAGACTGAAGCACTGTCTTCGGCCCGGCCAATATACAAGCCTCCCCTCATTACCCTCAGCAGAAAATGCATCAACCCGCTCCACAATAGTCTGGTGATTTTCAGAAATATTGAATAAGGCAAGAACATCAACTGCGCCAACACAATTGACTATTTTCAGTAGCTTTCCAGAGTAAAGCGGGTTTTCAAAAAGTTGCTCACGAGCCACCCTGCCCTGCCGATCACAGCGCACAACTTTTCCATCGTTGAATACCAGTCGCATCAATTGTTCAGCATCGGTCTGCCCAACCGGATCACTGGTATAAACAGGTCCACCACTGACAGCTCTTAACAAGCCATGAGCTTCCGCATCCTCATGGATTGTCCACCACATATCCCAGTCTCCCTGGAAAAATGCATCATGAAACACGGCATTGTAGGCATTCTGCAAAGCATGCTCCCTGAGATTGCCACTTTTCTTTGGAAAAAAGTCATCACTGTTGCGGGCAAGTGCAGATGAAGGCCGATGCCATAACTGGTCATTGGCCATACCCATGCAGTTGATCAGTTGTCCGTTAAAATGAAGCCCGGCAGATGCCTCCAAAGCCTGATGAGCCACACGGGACACTCTTCCCGGAAAATCCCGGTATTGATAGTGATTGGCAAGATTACTCTGCACATCGACCTTAACAAAATCCACGCCCTGCCGGGCCAGATAGTCATGCCAGCCATACCAGAAGCGAAACGCATCCCCTTCCTGAGTGGGCGGCAATTTCCGAACGCTGTCCAGAGGATCCAGCTTAACGGGAAAACTGGCCTCAGCATCAATCCCTTCCCACTGCCCGGTCAATGCATGCCAAACCCCCATCCAGGGGATATCATAATGATGATTAAGGGAATGCTTTAACCCTTTCAATCCAGAAGGAAACTTTTCCCGGTCTTCCTTCCAGGACAACAGGCGTCGTTCTTTTTCCTCAGACCAGCCATCATCAATCAACATCCACTTAACCGGAACCCCTTTGGCTTGAAACTCCTGAGCCTTAGCAATGACAGCCGCTTCATCAACATCAAGATAGCAGGCATCCCAACTGCACCAGCCCAGATACTGAAATACTTCTGGTAATATTCGTTGATTCCTCGGACGGGAATAATGAGACAGGTGATCACGCCCCAGCTGCACATTGTCATAGATCAACTGAAATGGATCAGCGCTCACTCCATAAACGGCTATAAGACCAGAAAAATCTCTTACGCCCGCTTTAGAAGGCGCCGCCAGGAGCTGAATGCCTTCAGTTTCTCCACCCTGAAACTCACAACGAACCCTCTCATCACAAACAGAAAGCAGGTGATGATATTCTCCGCCAGAACCATACAACAGTGACTGGGTTTTCTCCGGAAGATTATTCAGGGCACAATCAAAATGAGGTCTTGTCCACCAGCTGTTATAGAGATAATGGGCACATAAGCCAGTAACATCCCCCAAACAACGAACACTCACCCTGACAGCATATCGAGGATGCCAGCTACGGCCTGGCCAGCTGACCCCTTTAGTTATCTCCGCATCCAGAAAAACCAGCAACTGCTTATCAGTGGTTTTCAATGACACTCTGACGAATAGCCAGTCATCATGAACAAAGGCTCCCGCCTGTTCTGACCAGACAAGGTTATATTCTTCGTCGTTATCTAAACGGGTCCGAACAGAGATAGCTTGCCATACAGCAGCCTGCTCATAATGCAGGTTAACCACCTGGTCTTTTTCACGAAGAGAGTACATAACTGCCTCAACTGCATCGTTGGAAGTACGGTTTGATCCTTGTCTAAAGTATTTGTCAAAAATGAGGTATACGGCAGTGAAATTCTATAAATAAAAAAACAAATCGGAAGCGTTTCCACACAGGGCTGTTAAAACCAGAATAGATCAAGGGCGGAAAACTCTCATGAAAGTGTTACCAAACGGAGAAAAAAATGATCAAGAGGTAACACATCTTATCAACTCAAGACACTCTCAATCTTCGCCATTACTCATGCATTTAAAAAGATTGATGCTTCAACTGCTTTTCCTGCAATGCCAAAAACACCAATAGAGAGCAGAGCAAAACAAACTGTTTGGGATTCTCAGCGCCTTGATAGAACTCTGAAAAAACAATCCGTCAAAAAAATGGCACGACACATGCATACATAATGCGGCTTATGTTGACCTCAGACTTAATGGAATAAAGCCTACAGCCGACATGATTTGTCTTCATCAATTACAGTCAGGACCATTGCGAAATACATCTCATGAATAAACCATCACGCAGCAGCATGGAAGCCTACCTTAGACAAATGGGCATGACGACCCTACCGGATAGCCCAAAAGACCTTGAAAAAGAATACTATCGACAGATCTACCGGGTACTGCCCAGAGACCAGGCTCTTTCTCTTCCCGTAAAAAAAGCCCGGGCAAAAACATCCTTACAGCAGAGCAAAGGAAAAAGGCATTCCTGACTTCATTAAGTACCAGGCAATGCCTTGCTGTCATCACTCCCTAACCGGAATTTTCAGCCGATCACGCTGTCGCTTATGTCGAATCAGGCCATCCAGGGTAAAAATACCGAGGGCCAGCCAGATCAAACCGAAAGTCGCCATCTGCACAACACCCAATGGTTCGTTGTAAATCGTCACCCCCACCAGGAAAGAGATCGATGGGGCCAGATACTGCATGATCCCCATCACTGTCAGTGGCAGCTTCTGCATCGCCATATTGAATAATACCAGGGGTATTGTGGTAACCAGCCCTGCAAGGGCGAGAAGAATACTGGTCTGAGGATCAGACAGTCGAAAAGCATGGGAATCATTACCCACTAACCAGAAGAAGTAGATCATAACAACAGGCATCA
Source organism: Endozoicomonas sp. (assembly GCF_031844845.1). Lineage (GTDB taxonomy): Bacteria > Pseudomonadota > Gammaproteobacteria > Pseudomonadales > Endozoicomonadaceae > Endozoicomonas. Next base: position 12,093 of record NZ_JAVRMB020000038.1, on the reverse strand, counting down.
ACAGCAGCGTCTCCACCGCAAGCCCTGCGGTAGCATCCACATTAATCCTTTTTCTAATTAAACCGTAACAGGCAAAACACAAAGCCAAAACAAAGGAAACCCAGGGCAACTTGCCCAGCAATATCACCTGCATTGACACGGCCATAACTGCAATAGTCACTGCCAGCACCTGATAACGGGTTAACCGCTCCCCAAGAAAGCAGTAACCAAAAAGGACACTGAGCAGAGGGTTGATATAGTAACCAAGGCTAGTCTCAAGAATTCTGTTATTGGTTACCCCCCAGATAAAACAGAGCCAGTTTCCGGCAATCAGTAATGATGTCAGAACCAGCCAACCCAATAACCGGGGCGATTTGATCAGTTCAAGAAGCTCACCCAAGCGTTGACGCAGTAATAAAAAGCCAACCAGTAAAAATGATGACCAGAAGACTCGATGGCTAAGCACTTCAAGAGGAGGAACCCCTTCCAGCATCTTGAAATAAATAGGAATAAGCCCCCATAAAGCAAAAGCCCCCAGTCCAAATATCAGCCCGGATTGAACATTGTCGTCCTTCACAGCCACCCCATTATGCACAGCCAACCTTTCGTTTGCCGGATAATCTATACCGAATTTACGATAAATGGTAATCAAGAAAGTGTCGGTAGCTGGATTAAGCTCAACCCCAGAAAGACAAAGATGTCTTTTCAAACATAAAAAGGCCCGTGCATATGCATCACACGAGCCTTCTTTAATGCTTTAATGGCTGTTAATCAAAAACTATACGCCCCTTGTTTTTGTCCAGCATCCTGCCCCCTACATACTTCACCTTATCAAGGTCATCCGTACTCTGATATGGACCATGTAAATCACGGTGCCTGATAATTTCCATGGCGATCCTGGGACCCACACCCAGCAATCCTTTATCCAGTTGTTCAGCCGTTGCCTGGTTAACATTTACCCGGTTAGAGGAATCGCCCTTTGGCGCTGCCATAACAGAAAAACTAAGGAAGGTAGAAAGAGCCAGTACAGTTAATGTCTTTTTCATTATTCATTACTCCATGAATATCAATTGTCCATTGACGGGCAGAGGTTCGCTAAAACACTACCCATAGAATCATTCAAGGCAACGAACTCCATTACTGCAAGACAAAAACTCATGGGCAGACAAATGGATCAATTCCTCAGGTAACCGGAGCAAGGCCAAGAACCTGCTCTTTAAATAACTGACTGGGAGGTGTCTCACCAATCCAGACTCTTAGAAAAAGATTAAACACCTCTTTGCTGGCAGGCACTACCCCCTTTTCAACACCCGCAATTTCGATCCTTAACCCTTTACCTGGAAGATACTCAAATACAGCCTGCTCACCTTTTTTCATTGAGCCATCCACAAGAGCAAAGATTCTTTCCAAATCATCCTTCATGGCTTTCTGCTCATCAGGAGGGCTATTAAGCTGGATAGAGTCATAAAAAGCATTAGCGATTCGCCGAGCACTCATCTTGGAAACCAACATGACAAATGCCATTCGCTGATAGCTGTCAGAAGCATATATCTCTTCCTGACTACTCGTGGGCTCTTCCAGATATAGCGCGCCAATATAACCTTTTACCATCAGGTACCATGTCCTGACAGCAGCTCCCTGCAGCTTGAGCTCTGGCTTATCATTCTCCGCAGCGATGACATCAGGCAAATCATATTTATTAATCAACAGCGCTTTTGCTGGTAACGATAAAAAGCAGAGAAAAGAGACGAGAAAGACAATACGACGGAGGCTTTGGAAATTTAACATACATCATTCCTTATTCTTGTGTGGGAATATTATCTCACTTGCTCTTCACCTTCCACCATCTCTGGAGGGCTGACTCCAGCATTTTCGGCTGGTCCGGCATTCAGTCAGAGTAACATTCTCATGCTTCTATACACGATCGTCAGAACGTTGTCACAAAGCCCCGTTACCGGGATTCTCATTGCCTAAGTCAAATATCTTTACCACTGATCGTTGATCACTCCTTCACCATACCAATCCTGACTATCTGAACCATACTTAAAAGCATTGCCCATTGAAATTACTGGATAAGGCTCAAAATAGGGTATTCAGACAATAGTCTGCTTAGGCATGAAGCAGGTAGTCGGGAGGAAAGAACGATCCCTTATACCTGCCCCGGCAACCCTCAGCAGTAACTTTTCAATCAAACTTTCTTCTCACTCAGTTTATTGCAGACAGACTATGACAGATCAGGATTCCAACAACCCCGAAGCGCTCAGTGGGGATGAAGACAGTCAAAAAACCAGCACTGGCCTGGTTCTTCCTCACCAGGCTCTGCCTGACAAACTTTATCTGATCCCCGTATCCAACCGTCCTTTCTTTCCAGCCCAGGTACAACCACTGGTTTTCAGCAGCCGGGAGTGGGGTGAAACACTTCAACGAGTAGGCCAGAGCCCCCATAAGGCTGTGGGCCTGAGCTTTGTGGGTAGAATGCCCGGGGCAGATGTTGCTCCGGAAGACTTCCCTAAAGTAGGCTGTGTCGTCAAAATCCATAACATCGTTTCCGACAATGATCAGGTGCAGTTTATTGCCCTCGGCATGCAGCGATTCAAAATAAGCCAATGGTTGCGCCGTCGCCCCCCCTACCTGGTTCAGGTTGAATACATCGAGAGCCCTGAAGACAATAGCGATGAGGTTAAAGCTTATGCACTGGCGCTGATTCAGGCGATCAAAGAACTCATCCCGCTTAACCCTCTTTACAGCGAAGAACTGAAAAATTATCTGAACCGGTTCAGCCCTAAAGACCCATCGCCGCTGGCGGACTTCGCTGCCGCAATAACCACCGCTCCGGGCAAGGAGCTTCAGGAAGTTCTGGAAACCATTCCGATACAGCGCAGAATGGAAAAAGTACTGATTCTGATTCGAAAAGAGCAGGAAGTTGCCCGTCTGCAGAGTGAAATTAACGCCGAAGTTAATCGCAAAATCAGTACTCATCAGCGAGAGTTTTTCCTGAAAGAACAACTCAAGGTAATCCAGAAAGAACTGGGCATATCCAAGGATGACCGCACCGCTGAAATGGAGCAGTTTGAACAACGACTGGCAAAACTCTCTGTCCCTGAAAGTGCTAAAGCCAAGATTGATGATGAGCTGAAGAAACTTTCCATTCTTGAAACCGGCTCTCCGGAATACGCCATCTGCAGAAACTACCTGGATTGGGCAACTTCTGTTCCCTGGGGAGTGTTCTCGAAAGACAACCTGGATCTTAACCATGCCAGGGGTGTACTCAGTGCCGATCATGACGGACTTGATGATGTTAAAGATCGCATCATCGAATTTCTGGCGGTAGGGGCTTACCGGAAAGAAGTTTCAGGGACAATCCTGCTACTTGTCGGCCCTCCGGGTGTCGGCAAAACGTCCATCGGTAAATCGGTAGCCAGAGCACTGGATAGAAAATTCTATCGGTTCAGCCTTGGGGGCATGAGAGATGAAGCGGAGATAAAAGGCCATCGTCGAACCTATATTGGTGCACTTCCGGGAAAGCTTGTGCAGGCCCTTAAGGAAGTGACAGTATCCAACCCGGTTATCATGCTGGACGAGATCGATAAAATAGGCACCTCTTTCCGGGGAGACCCAGCTTCTGCACTGCTGGAAGTACTTGATCCGGAACAAAACGCCGAGTTTCTGGATCACTACCTGGATATGAGAATTGATCTGTCCAAGGTTCTCTTTATCTGTACAGCCAATCAGCTGGACACGATTCCCGGCCCACTGCTTGACCGTATGGATGTAATCAGACTATCGGGTTATATCACCGAAGAAAAAGTAGCCATTGGGAAAAATCATCTCTGGCCAAAGCAGCTTAAAAGAGCAGGCCTGAAGAAAAGCCAGCTCAGGATATCCGATCCAACTTTCCGCAAAATTATTGATGGTTACGCCCGCGAAGCAGGTGTTCGTCATTTTGAAAAACTGCTGCAGAAAATCATCCGGAAAGTGGTGGTTAAATTTCTTGAAAGCGATGAAAACAAGCAGACAGTTTCAGCAAAAAATCTGGAAGAGTTTCTGGGAGCCCCTTACTTCCGGGAGGAAAAACCAATGGAAGGCGTGGGTATTGTCACCGGCCTTGCATGGACAGCCATGGGAGGAGTGACCTTACCCGTCGAAGCCTGCCTCATACATCAACAAAAGGCGGGCTTTAAGCTGACCGGCAAGCTGGGTGATGTAATGAAAGAATCCGCTGAAATCTCGTACAGCCATACAACCAGTCATGCCAGAAAGTTTGGCATTCAGGAAGATTTCTTTAAAAACGCTTTTATACACTTGCATGTTCCAGAAGGAGCAACCCCTAAAGACGGCCCAAGTGCAGGTGTCACAATGACGACAGCGCTGATATCTCTGGCCAGAGGCATAAAACCAGTCAAACACCTGGCGATGACTGGCGAACTGACCCTGACTGGCAGAGTACTCCCTGTTGGGGGTATCAGAGAAAAAGTTATCGCTGCCCGGCGCCAGAATATTATGGAGTTAATTCTGCCGGAGGATAACCGGAGAGACTTTGATGAACTCCCTGACTATATTCGTGAAGGAATGACCGTCCATTTTGCCCGTCTGTACGAAGATGTTTACAAAGCAGCTTTCCCTGTGACTGCAGACAAAAAGGCGAAAAGAGGAAAATAAGCTCAGCGAAATGAAGTCAATAAAAAAACGCCACCTGATTGGGTGGCGTTTTCTTTATCACTTTACAGTAGCAGCGGGAACTAATCCCGTTTGGACACGCTAGTGAGCAAAGTAAGTATGGGGCTTACTACCAATACTTTCCATTTTTTATAAGACAGAATTCGCATATAAAAATATTTTTAAGAAAGAACAACAGTATCCATACATCTACAAAAAGGAAACACACCGTAAACAGTCAGCTATCAGGACTGGACTGATTCCAGGTAACTCTTGACAGTAGTGACTATGGCCTGGGTCTGGCTGTCTATTTCCAGATTAACTCTGTCACCCACTTCAGCCGAACCAAATGAAGTACTTCTCAGTGTTTCCGGAATCAGGTGAACACAGAAGCGACCACCCTCAACTTTCTCACCAATGGTTAAGCTACAACCATTCAGAGAAGCATAACCTTTCGACAAGATGAACTCTTTCCATTCGGGAGCAAACTGAAAATAGATGGTCACATTATTCTCTTCCCGCTGGATATCACAAATCTCAACGGTATCGTGAATATGCCCAGACAACAGGTGGCCACCAATTTCATCACCAAACCGGGCAGCTCTTTCGATATTGACCTTCCCACCTTCCTCAAGAGCACCAAGATTGGTAACCCGAAGGGTTTCCTTCATCACATCGAAAGTGGCACTCTCATGATCAAATGCGACTACGGTCAGACAACAACCGTTGACAGCAATACTGGCGCCTGTTTCAAGATTTTCCAGAAGGGGTGAAGGCAACAGAACCATAATACGATGAAGCTCGTTTAATTTTTCTATTCGCCCAATCGGAAAAAACCCCTTCACAATACCTGTAAACATACATTACCTATTCTTGGTAAACTTCAGACTATTTTTAGACAGTGAAGTAGCCGCTCAAGAGCAACCAGACTGTCTGGTGTATAATTTCGGTGGTTACGGTTCGACAACACCTCTTCAGGTGACTCCATCACCACATTGGCCACCTCTTCTTCCTGCAGCGTCAGAGGGCCGTCGTAATAGCAGCTGTAAACCCTGCCCCAGACCTGACAATCATCATTCTGGAAGAAAAAGTGAAAATGAGAAGTAATCGGCACGCCGTCAATACCAAGCTCTTCAGCCAGCTCTCTCCCGGCAGCCTGATCGTAGCTTTCCCCTTCAGTCACTACACCTCCGGTAGCAGGATCAAAGTAACCGGGATAAATATCCTTGCTCAGCGTCCTTTCCTGAACGTACAGCTGCCCACTGGGATTGAAGACAAAAACATAGGTTGCCCGATGGCATAGTGCTTCCTCTCTCATTTGTCCCCTGGGCACTGACCCAAGCACAAAGTTATGGTCATCAACTACCAATACACTTTCCACAGACGCTTCCACCTCTTGCTGGCCAGGCATCGAGATCTCCTGTTATCTGCCGTTCATTTGTTGTTATTGCAACATCTTATATCAAGCCATTCTTAATCGAAAACAGAAAATTAAATAGTTGTTCATACATTGAACAGACATGCCCGGAAAGCTCCGTTCTGACACAAAAAGATCACAATAAGAATTTACCGTTGTTGTCAAACCAACCGAAGAGAAAGCAACAGCTAATCGAGAGCGAATGAAAAATCGTATTGCAAAAGAAAGCAGGGAACGACTTGATATCTCTTCCAATTTGTCAGAGGAACAACCATCCGTCAAGACTGCTAAGAACCGAATAAAATCAGTATAATTAGTGTGTAACAGTAGGAAATTCAACTTTACAAGTCTTTCCTGAACTGTGTTTTTTTCTCGATTTCAACCTTCAGGAACCGATATTTAGTTAAGTATATTTTTATCCCGCAAAGTATCTAAATGGATATACCAATCAAAATGATGCTCCCGGGCTCCAAACATCACCCTCATAAGGGGAAATAATGAGCAAACCTAATGTAGTCTCCGCCATTGTTAATCCGGTTGGATCCATGCGGGTACTATCCAGCCGGGAAGTCAATATTCTTCAGGATAATACCAAAGCTGGCTTACACCGCCTTTTCCGTCAGTGCGCCCTGGCCGTTTTAAGCAATGAACAAGAAGGCGACAGCGCCGAAGAATTATTACAAACTTATAATGACTTTGATATTCGCATTGTCCAGGAACACCGTGGGCTGAAGCTTGAGCTGGTCAACGCGCCGGCCTCTGCATTTGTCGATAAGAAACTGATCCGGGGGGTCAGGGAAAACCTGTTTTCCGTGCTGAGGGATATCCTCTATGTCTCGTCTCTGATCACCAGCGACAAGCGCTTCGATCAGCCTGACTCATCGGATATCACCCATCTGGTTTTTGAAGTGCTCAGAAATGCCAACGGCTTTATCACCAAACAGATACCCAATATGGTGGTTTGCTGGGGTGGTCACTCCATTGCCCGGGACGAGTATGAATATACCAAGCTGGTTGGCTATCAGCTCGGTCTGAGAAGAATGAATATATGTACCGGCTGCGGCCCCGGCGCCATGAAAGGCCCCATGAAAGGTGCCTATATTGGCCACGCTAAACAACGCATCAGTAATGGCCGTTTTATTGGTTTGACGGAACCGGGCATCATTGCCGCAGAATCACCCAATCCCATTGTCAATGAGCTGATTATCCTGCCTGACATAGAAAAACGACTGGAAGCGTTTGTTCGTCTTGGACATGGCATTATCGTATTTCCCGGCGGCCCGGGCACCTGCGAAGAAATCCTTTATCTCATCGGCATACTGCTGCACCCTGAAAACAAAGATATTCCGCTGACCATGATCCTCACCGGCCCAGCCGGCTCAGAAGCCTACTTTGAACAGATTGATAAGTTCATTGGTAACACGCTGGGTAGAGAAGCTCAGGAAAAATACCAGATCATCGTTAATGATCCTGCCAGGGTAGCGACCATCATGAGCCGGGGGCTGGAGAAAGTAACCCGCTTCCGTCGTAAGAAGGGTGACGCTTACTATTTTAACTGGCTATTAAAGATCGATGATGAGTTTCAACAGCCTTTTGAACCAACCCATGAAAATATGGCAAGTCTGGAATTGCACAGCGATCTTCCAACTCATCAACTGGCAGCGAACTTACGAAGAGTCATGTCGGGGATTGTTGCGGGAAATATCAAGGAAGATGGCGTCAGCCTGATTCGAAAACATGGCCCCTATCACCTCAGTGGTGAGTCAGAACTAATGGTGCAGATGGATAACCTTCTACAGTCATTTGTTGACCAGCACCGGATGAAATTACCCGGCAGTCATTACGAACCCTGTTACGAAATCATTGAGTCCTGACTCCCTGCCCAGAGAAGCCATAACGGCTTCTCTGGATCATTTATAAAAAACCACCATTCACAGAAAAAATAGTGGGCATTTCGGTCTTTACTTAACTTAAAAAGCACCTTCCGCTATAATGCCCGCGCCACCAGTACTTTATCTGCCGGAAACTTCAACATTATTATGAAAATACCGCCAGTAAAGCTCTTCACCTTTCACGGTTTAGGCTAAAGCAGTACTCTTTCAACAAGAACGCCTCAAGGCTGTACTGCTATAGCACTGGTAAAGAATTCCTTGGAACATCTGACGGACCTACAGCCAAAGCAATAAAGGTTTGTCGAAGGATCGCCCAAGAGCCTGCCATAGATGATGAGGGTAGTACTCGTGTTAGAAGCCTATAGAAAACACGTCAAAGAGCGTGCCCGGGAAGGTGTCCCACCAAAGCCACTGAATGCAGAACAGGTGTCAGGCCTGGTTGAACTGCTGAAAAACCCACCAGCCGGTGAAGAACAATTTCTTCTTGGCCTCCTCGAAAACCGGATTCCTCCCGGTGTAGATGAAGCCGCTTATGTGAAAGCAGGTTTCCTGTCTGCCATTGTTAAAGGTGACGCTGAATCACCACTGGTTGACAGCAAAAAAGCCGTACAGCTGCTGGGTATGATGCTCGGTGGTTACAACATTGAAACCCTGATTGAACAACTGGACAGCACCGAACTGGGTGAACTGGCCGCAGAACAACTGAAAAGCACCCTGCTGGTTTTTGACTCATTCCACGACGTTGAAGAAAAAGCCAAAGCGGGCAATGCCAATGCCCAGGCTGTACTCAAGTCCTGGGCTGAAGCGGAGTGGTTCACCAAACGCGGCGCCGTGCCTGAAAGCACCAAAGTGACGGTCTTCAAAGTCACAGGTGAAACCAACACTGACGACCTGTCTCCTGCTCCCGATGCCTGGTCACGCCCGGATATCCCACTGCATGCCCGCGCTGCCTATAAAATGACCCGCGAAGGTCTTGAGCCAGAAGAGCACGGCGTTACCGGCCCTCTTGAACTGATTGAAGAAATCAAGAACAAAGGCCTGCCCGTTGCCTTTGTAGGCGATGTTGTGGGTACGGGCTCATCCCGAAAATCCGCCACTAACTCTGTACTCTGGTTCTTCGGTGACGACATTCCCGGCGTTCCTAACAAGCGCACCGGCGGCATCTGTTTTGGTGATAAAGTTGCCCCCATCTTCTTCAACACCATGGAAGACGCTGGCGCACTGGTGTTTGAAGCACCGGTTGATAAGCTGAACATGGGCGATGTTATTGAAATTCGCCCTTATGACGGAAAAATTCTTTCTGAATCCGGTGAAGTCCTTTCCGAGTTCACCTTCAAGTCTGACGTCATTCTCGATGAAGTACAGGCCGGTGGCCGGATCAACCTGATCGTCGGCCGCGGACTGACCGACAAAGCCCGTGAAGCCCTGGATCTAGGGCCTTCCGACATCTTCCGTCGCCCTAAAGAGCCAAAAGATTCCAGCAAAGGTTTTACCCTGGCCCAGAAGATGGTGGGTAAAGCCTGCGGTGTTACCGGTGTTCGTCCCGGTCAATACTGTGAGCCTAAAATGACCACGGTCGGCTCTCAGGACACCACTGGTCCCATGACCCGTGATGAGCTGAAAGATCTGGCCTGCCTTGGTTTCTCTTCTGACCTGGTGATGCAGTCATTCTGTCATACCGCCGCCTATCCCAAGCCAGTGGATGTTGAAACCCACCACACACTGCCAGACTTCATCATGAACCGTGGTGGTGTTGCCCTGCGCCCGGGCGACGGTATCATCCACAGCTGGCTGAACCGTATGTTACTGCCTGATACCGTGGGTACCGGCGGTGACTCTCACACCCGTTTCCCGCTGGGTATCTCATTCCCTGCAGGCTCTGGCCTGGTGGCCTTTGCGGCTGCTACCGGCGTTATGCCTCTGGATATGCCGGAATCCATCCTGGTTCGTTTCAAAGGTAAGAAACAGCCAGGTATTACCCTTCGGGATCTGGTTCACGCCATTCCTCTATACGGCATCAAGCAGGGGCTTTTGACCGTTGAGAAGAAAGGCAAGAAAAATGCCTTCTCTGGTCGGGTTCTGGAAATTGAAGGCCTTGAAGATCTTACCGTTGAGCAGGCTTTTGAATTGTCAGATGCCTCTGCTGAACGTTCTGCCGCTGGCTGCACCATCACACTCTCTGAAGCGTCAATCACTGAGTACTTGAAGTCCAACATCACCATGCTGCGCTGGATGATCAGTGAAGGCTATGGCGACCGCCGTACTATTGAGCGCCGCGCCCGCAAGATGGAAGAATGGCTGGCCAACCCAACCCTGATGCGTGCTGATGCCGATGCTGAATACGCAGAGGTCATTGAAATCGACCTGTCAGAAATCAAAGAACCCATTCTTTGTGCTCCAAATGATCCGGACGACGCCCGGACACTGTCTGATGTAGCAGGTGACAAGATTGATGAAGTCTTCCTGGGTTCCTGCATGACCAATATCGGTCACTTCCGTGCTGCTGGTAAGCTGCTTGAGCAAAACAGCGAACCGCTCAAGACACGCTTCTGGATGTCGCCTCCCACCAAAATGGATAAGGCACAGCTGGAAGAAGAAGGCTATTACGAGATCTATCACGACAATGGCGTCCGTACAGAAATCCCCGGATGTTCCCTCTGTATGGGTAACCAGGCTCGAGTAGAACCCGGGGCCACAGTCCTGTCCACTTCAACCCGAAACTTCCCTAACCGTTTGGGTGATGGTGCTAACGTCTACCTCTGCTCCGCAGAGCTGGCATCGGTTGGCGCTATTCTGGGCAAGATTCCAACCACTGAAGAGTATATGAAATATGCCAGCGAGCTGGACTCAATGGCTGGCGATATCTATCGCTACCTCAACTTCGACAAGGTAGAGTCCTATCAGAAGGCTGCCGATGAAATCATTGCCAGGGCCGGCTAAGAAAGCACATTAATATTGACTATATAAGCCCCTGTCCCAGGGGCTTTTTATTTTTCAGAGCTTATCCATGACCAACAACATAGACTCTATAACCCCTGAGTCATTATTCACCCCCGAGCTGACCCACTGGATAAAAAGCAGCATTCCCCTTCTGCAAAATATGGAAGTTACTTTTGACCAGTTTGAAAATGGGAAGCTGATCATTAGCTGCCCTTTAGAACCGAACATTAACGATAAAGGCACAGCTTTCGGAGGCAGTATGGCAGCACTGGCTACGCTCTGTGGCTGGCTATACACGACACTGTACGCAAGAACTCGTGTTACATATTGTGAAGCCGTTATTGCTGATTCTCAAATGACCTATCACGCCCCTGCTTCCGGGCCAATTTCAGCCCATTGCCAGGCAGTTATTCCCGAAAAATTCATTACCCGGCTGGATGAACGTCGAAACGCCAAACTTGAACTTACGGTTGAGCTTTATTCTTGCTCTGAAGGGAGTGAATCAGAAAAACCGGCCCCTCAGAAAAAGGTGGCAACATACACCGGCATTTATGTTGCCATGCCATAAAGCCCCCCTTGATGTAACCTCGTTCCCACGCTCTGCGTGGGAATGCATACGGAGCTGGCCATATGCCTCAGGGCTTTGTTGATAAGCCGTAGCCTGAATTCCCATGCAAAGGATAACAACAAGGGTCACTTTACTCTGCATTGATGTGCCGGAGTTTCACGCGGTTATTTCATTTGTGGTGGGTTCGGTATGCATTCCCACAGGGACCGTGGGAACGAGTTCGGAGGGTTTTTCGACAGCCTCCTTCATGGGAATGTCGGAGGGCTGGTACTTTCTAAATGCCACTCCCCTAAGTCGAAAAGAAGCTGAACCCCCCTTCTCTCAAAGCAACCGCCTCAAACCTTTCTCAAGGTCTGCCTTCAGGTCTTCAATATCCTCAAGCCCAACCGCAACCCGAACCAGATTCTCAGTAATACCAGACTTCATGTTATCCTCAGCAGGCAGACGACAATGAGTAGTTGGCGCCGGATGGGTGATGGTCGCTCGGGGATCTCCCAGGTTCGCTGTGCGGGACATAATCTCAACACTGTCAATCACCTGCCACGCAGCCTCCCGCTCCCCTTTAACGGTAAAGGAAAGCGCCCCACCAAAGGCCTTTTGCTGCTTCTTAGCCTGGCTCTTATACACAGCTCCGAGCCCGC
>NZ_JAVRMB020000037.1:0-11973 GCF_031844845.1 Endozoicomonas sp. | reverse complement strand
TCGGTAATAAATCGCATCAACGCTGGCTATGGTTAGCCATTGATCATGTGACGGGTGTTGTCCTTGCCTACGTTTTCGGAAAGAGAAAAGACGCAGTATTCAGACAGCTTAAGGCGTTATTGGAGCCGTTTGGTATTAGTCTTTTTTATAGCGATGACTGGGGTGCTTATGAACGAAATATAGCCCCTGAGAAGCATGAGATTGGCAAGAGAAACACTCAGAAAATTGAACGTAAGAATTTGAATTTCAGAACATGGATCAAACGGTTAGCGAAAAAGAGTATATGCTTTCCCAAGCTTGAGAAGATGCACGATATTGTCATTGGATTACTGATTAACGCGCTTGAATTTGGGGTAGATATTTATGCTTGACCACACATTTGGCCCACTACCGTTTCTTCTTCTGGCGCTCCGGGGACGGGAGGCGCTCCAACAAAGGTGGTGATTAATGGTGCGCTGATCTGCATGTCCAGCTTACGCCGGGTAAAGTCCACATACTGCGAGCCATTGTGGTAGGTGAAAGTAGCAGAACTATGGTCAATGGCTGTGATCCTGATGAACTGGCTGGCTAAGCCATCAGGCGTGGTGATCTTATAGACCTCACCAATTTCAGGAACGGCCAGTTCCTCACGCTGATAGCCGACCACTGCACGCTGGCCTTCAAGCTGATCGCCGACCAGTTCCCAATTAGCCTTAATGCCGGGGACAACATAGCTCTCAATTCTATCTCTGGCATCGAGGCGCTCATCAGTCTGACTGTCGGTATTGAACAGCAGGACGCTGACGTTTTTATCCTTCGGCGGTTCGGTCAGGATAAGGTGACTGCCGAGGTAGCTGTCATTGTTATCGGTGCTGATCCCGACAAATGCCTTACGCAGAGCTACGTCACCAATGGTTCGGTCAATCCGGGAAATATCCTGAAATAGATTATTGACGTTCCCATCAATGACCTCGCTGCCAGTAACCCGACCGCCACCATCTTCTTCATCGGAAAGACGCTGGCTTTCAAAGAGTTTTACATCGCTATTGTTTATAGCCATAGCAATTCCTTATGCTTGGTTGACATAAATATTGGATGGGTTGTGAAAGAGAGGAACTTTTTTAAGAGGGAGTAGTCTTAAGCAATTTCAATGCTTCAATACTTCCATGTTATTAGATGAAAGCACTAGATTTTGTTCAAGTCCTCTACCTGAACTATTTCCAGAACTAGCAGGAATCGATTCAGTCCCTGAAAAAAACAGCAATAGGTCAGAACCATGTTTTAATAATCTTCGGGTTCGAGCAAAAGAGCCTGACTCATCTGTCTCAGGTACAGGTTCATCATCTCAAGCTGGAAGTCAATTATTGATTAATCGTAATATTTCACCTTCCTTGCTTGTTTCTTACATAGAATCAAATCCCACTGATTCAGGAGTTCAAGAATTAACGTATAACCATAACGTATCTCCTCAATTCCCAAATCATCCTGACTCAGGAAAACCATATTGTGCTGACCTGGCTAGTTGCGAAAAAGAAAGAGAACCAAGCGGCGCTACTTCAACTAACAGAGGATATACGGGGAAACATCAAAAATGCTCCACTCTTAATGAAAATAAGTGCATGACCATTCGCTTTTTAAACAAAAACCAGAACTCACGGGGGCTGGGCGCAGGAGAATATATGATTTCATTTGGTCATTTACTTAGCACCAAATCAAGTAGTTGCCTTGAGCGAAAAGAAAATCAGGGTGCAACCAATCTACAGCGTAGAGATTATATGCGAGATCATATTAAAATCATGGAGTCAAGTATTCTTAAGGATGAGTTAGATACAATAAGAAAAACCAAAATGTTAATAAAATTTGATGTCACCAGAAAAAAAAAAGAAGCATCCTCTTATTTATTAGAGAAAAATGATAGTCATCATCTGGTACAAAAATATGGTGCGAATGAGCTAGCTAATTGGTTTTACAGCTATACCCAACCGAATATTCTTTTTAGAGAATTGAAAGATTTTACAAATTTAAAAAGAAGTGTTTGTCGTTCCATTGGGATGATGGAAACCACGGCTATTGAATCCGAATATTTTAACTCACTTAAATCAGCCTGTGAATCTAATTCACGATCTTAGCATCTGGCGACTAAAGAAATCTTGACCTACTTTTTACTATGCGGCTAATGTCAATAATTTTAATTTAAGAAAATAATGGTCGCTATCCTCTGGGTAAGCGAAGGGTAGAACCTGCTGCGCCTCAATGGGAGACCCATTAGACCTGTCAAAGATAACGGAAAACTTCCTTCCATCAGGTAATGTCAGGCTCATTACCTGATTGGTTGTTTCTGCTAGAGTAAACAGGTTCTTGACCGTCAACCGTGATACCCACCCGGCCTCGGGTGTAATTAAAAGTGTTCCCTGATGGCTGTCATCCTGTACAGGCGACTGCATGAAGCATGGATGCAGGAGGTAGAGTAATGCAGGTGCAATTACCGAGATTGTACAGGATCCATCCACAGGGAGGTGACTGCCGATGGTTGGCTTTTATGCCTTTAGGCCCTCGGGTCCTCGGGTAATCCCTGCCAGATGGATTGTGTAAAATCCCTGTACACAATGACAGCGGAAAACGCAGCCAGGATTGTTTACAGTACTACTCCCCAAGTCCCCAGGTGACTCAATCTACTAACAAATGGGTAATTTATTTCGGGACAATTCCTCAGGTAGACATTAAGCCCCAAGAAACCTCCTCCTAAGGATGCAAAACCCATCTTGAACAGCCTGGATTCACTATCCGACAGCGAAACATCAACCCACTTGATTTTATCCTGTCCCTGATTGCAGTCCTTGGTGGTGACGGTAACTCAACTACTCCGGCTGATTTGCACCACAAGTTTAATGAGCTGACCGGCCTTAATGTGAACTCGGTCTGGTATACGATTTCTGTACATCAGATCGCACTTTCGCCTAAATCGCCTACTGTTGGTGCACTCGGGCTTCCTTGGCACGGGTGCAATTAAAAGTGTTACACAGCTGTAATTCCGTTCAGGAAGTCAAGGCTCTTATCTGTGTACGGCAACACCTCCGCTGTCATTGTGTACAGGGATTGTACACAATCCATCTGGCAGGGATAGCCATCCATCGGCAGTCACCTCCCTGTGGATGGATCCTGTACAATCCCTGTACAGGATGACAGCAATCAGGGAACACTTTTAATTACACCCTTTGGCAACAGCCTGCTTCGCAGGAATGACGGTTACGTGTCAATCTTAAACGACAAAAATCATCAATAGATTATATTGACCGATCGGTATAATAGATAGATCAATGGGTTGCCATTTATTACTGTCATCAGGTTTTTTCAGGTGACTGTAACTCTTCCGTTGATGTCTTTAAAGTCTCCTTCAGTTTTTTTATATGAGTATCTATGTCCTTAATCCAGAATGGTTGAGGCCTGCATTTAGCAAGATTCTCATTTCCAACCAGTTTTTTTAATATTTTGACAACTTCACTAGCTTCCGAAACATTGATTTTACCGGTAACCAGCTGTTCCCTTATTACATCAGCACTTCCTTTTTTAGACAACAATTTTAAACTACCACAAGGTTCACTTTCACCTGCATTCAGTTTCAAATCATTTTCCACTAACTTTCCAATACATCTTATCCACTCCGTATCAGTCATTGCCGTTTCTGACTTGATCTGCGCCAGAGTTTCAACGGCTTTGTCTTTAACAAATTGCTTTGTTGAATTACCTACATTGATAATAAAACCGATCAGCGCACTTGAAATTGGTTTAGGCCTTGCCGGAATCGTTAAAACCTTATCCAAAGCCGTTTTAAATCCTGTTTTTTGTGACAACGCAAGCTCTTTAGCGGTTATCAACATCGCAGACACCAGACTTGATTGGTTACTTAGCATATGTCTAGCCAGACTTTCCATTATTTCATTCAGGTGATTTCCTATTAGCTTCGGATTATGTTTTGCCACTCTCCTGATGAAGGTCGTTGCATCAAAAGAATCGTTCCATAATTTCGCATCAGACGATTTCAGTTTCTTAACCGCAGCCTGTAATTGACCAGTTACCTCCCCGATATCTCCGGCTATTCCTTTCAGTGATTCATAGGACATCACTTCTCTTTTCTCACCACTGGTACCATCCGGATTTCCTATCTCTAATTTATGTTTAGTTTCCTTTTCTTTTTCTTTTTGAGATAAGATTGAATAAGCCAGTTCCTTTCCTTCACCTTCCGATAATTTTTTTACAGTAGAGTATTTTCTTTGCTCACTCCCGAAACTCGACAAACCATCACTACTTTTAAGAGACAATTTCTCACTGAAATCATGACCGATAGCCCCCTCAAGACTGTCTATTTTACGACCTTGGAATTTCAAACCTGAAGATTGATCTTTTTCCTGAGAACGATCATTTTGTAAATATCTACTCTGACAAAGATCAGAGCATTTATTTTTGTTATTAAAATCTTCCACATTCTCCACTCCATAAAAAACTATTCACGCTAAAAATAGCTTAAAAACCCGGTTCAGAGAGAATCGAATATCTATGGCTTAATTAG
This sequence comes from Endozoicomonas sp., assembly GCF_031844845.1. Taxonomy (GTDB): domain Bacteria; phylum Pseudomonadota; class Gammaproteobacteria; order Pseudomonadales; family Endozoicomonadaceae; genus Endozoicomonas. The sequence goes on along the minus strand of NZ_JAVRMB020000037.1, from coordinate 7,427 downwards.
ATATTGGACAGGCTCTTAAACTCAGGAGAGGATATGGATGACGAAAACCACCGGAGTACGTACAATCCCTACAATAACGCCGATTATTCTGATGAGAACAGATTATATGCAGCAAAGCTCCACCTGGAAGTGGCTCGCTATTCTGACTGTCACCATACTGTTCTCAGGATGTTCTGGTTCATGGAATGATCCAAACCCACCCACCGATCCGGAACAAGCCACCTATTTCGGCAGTTTTATTACTCGCCCACAACACCTGGACCCGGTGCGCTCTTACAGCGCTGAAGAGGCCATGTTTCTGGATCAGATTTACGATGCTCCGCTGCAATATAATTTCCTGAAAAGACCCTATGAGCTGGAACCCGCTACCACCTCAATAATGCCGACTATTGAGCTATTGAATAAACAGCTTCAGCCTCTGTCAGACAACACTGAACAGGCTGCTTTCAGTCGTATCACCATCCGACTGAAACCCGGCATCCATTACCAGCCACACCCGGCCTTTGCCAAAGGCGACAACGGATCTTCTCTTTACCTTTTTGACACTGAAGATGAAGGCAGGCAGTACAAACTGCTGAAAGACTTTCCTGTTACCGGGACACGCATTCTGACCGCCGATGATTATATTTATCAGATCAAACGCATGGCGGACCCCATCAACAAATCGCCCCTCATTGGGCTGATGTCCGGTTACATTGTCGGGATGAAGGACTTCAGCCAATGGGCGAAAGATACCCGGAAAAATAAAGAATGGCTGGATCTGCGCCAACGCAATATGGAAGGTCTTGAGAAAATCGATGACCTGACTTTTTCCATCCGCATTAAGGGTATCTACCCTCAGTTTCAATACTGGCTGGCTATGCACTTTTTTGCCCCCATCCCCTGGGAGGCTGACCGCTTCTACCATAACCCCGGTTTTCCGGAAAAGAACCTGACACTGGACTGGAACCCTATTGGCACCGGGCCGTTTATGATGACCGTCAATTCACCCAACCGGGAAATTATTCTGGAACGAAACCCGAACTACCGGGAAGATTATTATCCATCGGAAGGTTCTGATGATGATCTGGCGCGAGGCTATCTGGCCGATGCGGGTAAGCCACTGCCGTTTATCGATAAAGCGGTTTACCGCTATGAAAAAGCAGCCACCTCCATGTGGAGCAAGTTTGTCCAGGGTTATTACGACCGCTCCGGTGATGGTAACTCCAATATTAACAGCGCCACCTTTGACCGTGCCTTTACGGTGGGTCCGGATGGTCTGGAATTGACCCCGGAGCTGGCCAGCCGTCATATTATTGTTGATGAAGAAATCAGCCCATCGTTGTATTACGTTGGCTTTAATATGCGGGACCCGGTGGTGGGTGGTTACTCTGAAAAGAAACGCAAGCTGCGTCAGGCCATCAGCATTGTTTACAACGATCAGGAATATGTGGATATTTTTCGCAACGGAATTGGCCAGGTGGCACAAGGCCCCATTCCTCCGGGACTGTTTGGCTATACCCCGGGTAAGGCAGGTTTAAACCCCTATATTTTCCAGTGGGATGAGACCACCCAAACCGCCAGAAGAAAGCCTGTTGAGTACGCCAGAAAATTACTGACAGAAGCCGGCTATCCCAATGGCCGGGACCGTGAAACCGGCAAGCCACTGATACTCTATATGGACACCACCGCCGGTGACACCAACCCACGTTCTGACTGGATCAAAAAACAGCTGGCCAAAATCAATGTGCAGCTGGAGTTCAGGCCCACGGATTACTCACGATTCAAGGAAAAGATGCGTCAGGGCAATACCCAGATGTTCGGCTGGGGCTGGATGGCGGACTACCCCGATCCGGAGAACTTTCTGTTTTTGCTGGATAGCCGACAGGGGATGATTAAGTGTCGGTGTGATGGCAGCAACACCAGCAACTATGAAAATGCGGAATATGACCGACTCTATGATCGGATAAAAACATTGCCCAATGGGACCGAAAGACTCGCGGCCATCAATCGTATGCTGGCTATTGTCCAAAAAGACAGTCCATGGATCTGGGGATTTAATAACAAGGAATATTATCTTTCCAATCAGTGGGTATACAACACCAAACGTCATGGCATCAGCCAGGGAACACTCAAATACCTTCGCCTGGATCCTGAGCTTAGGGCACAGAAACAAAAAGAGTGGAACCAACCGATTATCTGGCCACTGATTGCTGGCATCGGCCTGCTCTTATTACTGTTAGTACCCGGTATCAGAGCCTATCGCCAACGACAGAAACTGACCATTGAAGCTTCCTGAAATGTTTGAAAAGTCAGCCGGTGTTCATCCCCGCTGATGGAGATATGGATATGTTCACTTACATAGTAAGAAGGCTGTTTTATGCGCTGCCTATTTTGATTGGGGTTAACCTGCTGACGTTTATTCTGTTCTTTGTCATCAATACCCCGGAAGATATGGCAAGGGCTCATCTGGGTGACAAGTACGTGACGGAACAGGCTATTCAGGACTGGATAGTAGACAAAGGCTATAACCAGCCACTGTTTTTTAATGCCGAAACCAGCGGCCTCAGCAAACTGACCGAAACGGTATTTTTCAACAAATCAGTCAAACTGTTTGCCTTCGACTTTGGCAGTTCTGACGAGGGTCGGAATATTCGCTCGGATGTGATGGATCGTATGGGCCCCAGCCTGTCGCTGGCACTGCCCACCTTTCTGATTGGCATCTGGGTGAACATCAGTGTTGCCCTGATGGTGCTGATGTTCCGGGGCAGCAGGCTGGATCGGTTTGCGGTGGTCGTCTTTGTCACCATGATGTCCGTTTCCTACCTGTTTTACATCGTGCTTGGCCAGTTCTTCATCGCCAAAGCTTCCCGACTGGTGCCGATTTCCGGCTTTAATGGGGGTGTCGATAGCTGGCGCTTTCTGATTCTGCCCATTGCTATTGGCGTGATAGCCGGCATTGGCGCCGGATCCCGCTGGTACCGGGCCCTGTTTATCGAAGCATCCGGTCAGGACTTTGCCAGAACCGCCCGGGCGAAAGGCGTCAGTGAAGTCAGCGTCCTGTTTCGCCATATTCTCCCCAATGCCATGCTGCCCATTTTGACCGGCGTTGTGGTAGTGATTCCATCACTGTTTATGGGCAGCCTTATTATGGAATCCTTCTTCAGTATTCCCGGCCTGGGCAGTTATCTGCTGGATGCCATTCAGTCTCAGGATTTTGCCATTGTCAGAGCCATGGTATTCCTGGGGTCCGTGCTCTATATCATCGGGCTTATTCTTACCGATATTTCCTACACCTGGGCTGATCCCCGGGTGCGATTAAGCTGATCAGGAAGGAACAAATAAGACTATGGACGTTTCTATCGGGTCAGACTTATTCGGACGCTTTTTCGAAAATCATGTTCTCTGGACCATCCTCTGGAGTGATGCACTGATCTTTTTCCTTGTGGGTGCCATCACCCTTTTCCTGCTGACGCTCAGGAAAAACCCGGAGCACCGCCAGCGCTGGCGACAGGTGTTTGCTACCCGTCTGGGCATGAGCACCTTTATCATCATAATGACCTACGTTGCCATTGCCCTTGTGGACTCCATTCATTTTCGCAAGGCACTGCCAGCGGTTGAGGGACAAGGCAGTGAACAGATCTTTTACAGCAACACGGTCAACAGCCTGCTGGACCTCGCACTGGGAGAGATGGGGGAAAGAGAAGAGCGAACTTATTCAGCACCTTTTGCCCTGAAATCATGGAATAAGGAGAACCTTCTACTGGCCGACGGTGAGCGGGTTCGGGACTACCCGGACCTTACCTATGGTGGCCAGCATCTGAAAGATCCTGCCGACAGGACGAAAGATATTTTCTTTAAGTCTCTGTCTGGTCTTGCCCGGGGGCTGGCGATTGCGCTCTTTCTGATTGGCCTTCATGCCCTCTGGTTAAAAATAAAAGCAAACTTAACAGAGTCCTCTACCCTGCCCTTGCGTGCTGGCTGGATCACTTTTGCCATCATAATGGCGTTCCTGGGCTGGCTGATAATCATGGGGAATCTCTACCATGTACTGGGCACCGATCAGGCCGGTAATGACACGCTGTATGAAAGCCTGAAAGGGATTCGCACCGGCGTATTGATTGGCACCCTGGCCACTCTGGTTACCATGCCCATCGCCATCAGTCTGGGCATTGCGGCTGGTTATTTCAAAGGCTGGGTTGATGATGTAATACAGTACATTTATACGACACTGATCTCGATCCCCGGCCTGCTGTTGATCGCCGCTTCAGTACTGCTGTTTCAGGTATGGATCAATAACAACCCCAACTTTTTTACCGTAGGTCTGGAAAAAGCAGACGCTAAATTCCTGGCACTCTGCTTTATCCTGGGAATCACCAGCTGGACCAGCTTATGTCGATTACTGCGGGCAGAAACCCTGAAAATCAGCCAGCTTGACTATGTTCAGGCCGCCCATGCCTTTGGAGTCAGCCATTTTCAAATCATTAAACGACATATTCTGCCCAATCTCAGCCACATTATTATTATTTCCTTCGTACTGGACTTCAGTGCCCTGGTACTGGCAGAGGCTGTGCTCTCTTACATTGGCGTCGGTGTTGATCCGGCCATGGCCAGCTGGGGCAATATGATCAATATGGCCAGTACTGAACTCTCCCGGGAACCCTCCATCTGGTGGAATCTAAGCGGTGCCTTCTTCCTGATGTTCACCCTGGTACTGTCAGTTAATCTGTTCTCTGACCTGGTAAACGACGCTTTTGATCCCAGAATCCGACTGGAGGCTGCATGATGAAAAATAGAGAATCAGTAGCCCTGTCGGTTGATCGACTCAGTGTCAGTTTACGACATTCGCCTTACACACCCATTGTGGAAGATGTCTCTTTTGAGCTACGAAATGGCGAAATCTATGCATTGGTGGGTGAATCCGGCAGTGGTAAGTCTGTCGCCGCACTGTCAATACTGAGACTGCTCCCGGATGCCCTGAAAATAACACAGGGCCGAATTACTCTGGCTGATACCAATATCTTCAACCTGACCGAACATGAGATGTGCAAGGTTCGTGGCAAGAAGATCGCCATGATTTTTCAGGATGCACTCACCGCCCTGAATCCGGTTCATACTGTCGGTCAGCAGATAGAGGAAACCCTGAAACTGCACACCACATTAAACAGTACTGAGATCAGGGAGCGTTGCACCGAGCTACTGGGCGAGGTTGGGATTCCCGACCCTGAAAAACGCATTGACTGGTATCCTCACCAGATGTCCGGCGGACAGCAGCAACGGGTAATGATTGCCATTGCCCTGGCCTGCGAACCCGATATTCTGCTGGCCGATGAGCCCACCACCGCACTAGATGTCACTATACAGAAGCAGATCCTGAAACTGGTGCAAACCCTCACCAACAGCCGACAGCTCGCTGTATTACTGATCACTCACGATATGGGCGTGGTTCGCCAGACGGCTGATCGGATTGGCGTTATGTATCAGGGGCAGATCATTGAACAGGGTAACTGTGCTGATTTTTTTGCCAATCCTCAGGAAGACTACAGTCGTCGGTTAATAAACAGTCTTCCTGCTATGGATTCTTATCGCCCGGCAACAGAAGAGATTCCACTACTGAAGGTAGAGAACCTTTCCGTTCACTTTCCCATCCGCAAAGGCCTGTTTCAGCGAATACACAGCCATACCCGTGCCGTGGATGATATCAGCTTCACCATTGGCAAGGGCGAAACCCTGGCACTGGTCGGCGAATCCGGCTGTGGCAAAACCACAACCGGTCGCGCCATTCTTAACCTTGAACCAATCACCTCGGGCAAGATCTGGTACAACGACCGACAACTGAATAACCTCTCCCGAAAGGAGATGATGCCCTTGAGGAAAAAAATTCAGGTTATTTTCCAGAACCCGTTTTCCTCCATGAATCCGCGGATGACCGTTGGCAATATTATTGAGGAAGGCATGGTCAGCCTTGGGCTTGGACTCTCCGCCAGAGAGCGTCAGGAACGAATCGAATCATTGCTGAAACGGGTCAGGTTAGAGCCTGAACATTGCCAGCGATACCCTCATGAATTCTCCGGCGGGCAGCGCCAACGCGTCGCTATAGCCCGGGCGCTTGCAGTAGAACCCGACCTGATTATCTGTGATGAGCCCACCAGCGCGCTGGATGTTTCTATCCGGGCCGAAGTACTTGACCTGCTGCTGGAATTGCAAAGTGAATTACAGGTTTCCTATCTGTTTATTACCCATGACCTGTCGATTATTCCCCACCTGGCTCACCGGGTAGCGGTGATGCAGGGCGGTAAAATTGTGGAACAGGGAAAAACTGAAGCCGTATTGATGAGTCCTGAACATCCCTACACCAGACAGTTACTGGCAGCGGTTCCAACTACCTGTTGACGCAAGAATAAAAAAGGGTGAACTCTTCTTCTATTCACCCTTTTTTTATTTTCCCCCTGACCAGCCTGGTCAAGAATAAATGATTTCATTTGGTTAGTCGTGGAACTAACTGGTCATTCTATAGCTACACTGTCAATAAATTTGAAAATGCGGTTGAAAAAATATGAATATCGAAGGAAAAAAGTTTCCAGTTTTTCCCCATCAGGTCACAGGAGCCAAGAGCCCACCCGACGCTAGAGCGAAAACGCCTCCTTGCAGTATTAATTATTCGAGTCTTCATATTCGAATAGGTTCTATACAAATCAAAGACAATGCCTGTTTTAATTTGTCTGTTGACAATTCTAGAAATACTTCTGATCCCGGAGGAGCAGTAAGATTAATAGACCGAAATGACATAAAAATAAGCGCATTAAAAGGGGGTGAGGGTATGCTAGTTCAAACAAAAGAAAGAAAAGCTCAGATGGGTGACGATGCCATCAAAGAGGTAACAGAGCATCGTTATGATGATGGTACTAATCAAACATTTGTGAAGGAGTATATGAGATCTGGATACCGCGAGTATGGAAAGATAAGCATTCGCCAGTCAGATCCAGATGGGAACTCAAAAGCTGAATTTTTCGAAAAAAAGAAAGAGCATGGACTAGTGACAGAGGAAACATTTACCAGAGATTCAAGCAGCTCCCAATAACAAGAAATTGGTATTATTTAAATGCAAACAAATCTCCTACTCTACTAAAGGAATAGAAAGGAATAGGACATCCATAAATTTACTAATCATAAAAATTGAACCAACGTTTTACTGAATATTTCACCCTGGATTTATGGAAGTCCTGTTTATTCATTCGCTTTCAGGTGGCAGTGGAAACGGCGCCGGGAAGCAACACTGGCCTTTATTGATGATTGTTGCCGGACGATCACCCAATATTACGTAGATATCCGATAATGGTGCTTCGTTGGCAAAATAACAGTGACATAGGTTGGATCGAGCGAATGCGGGCCCCGACACAAACCCTCAGCTGCAAAAAACAATCCGCAAAAAAACGGCACCGGCAATT
>NZ_JAVRMB020000036.1:0-3866 GCF_031844845.1 Endozoicomonas sp. | reverse complement strand
GTATCCTTATTGCGAATATGATAAAGACCCATCGCATGCGCTGCAGCGGCGGTGTCATCGGCCAGCTCCTGAGCCTTGATTAAATACTGGTGGGCGGTTTTCTCATTACCATAGGAACGATACAGGTCAGCCAGATTTAATAAGGCCGGAGTATACGACGGTGCAATAATCAAAGCCTGCTTAAAGGCCTTCCCGGCTTCCACCGGAGCCCCCAGGCTTAGATAGAAATTCCCCAGGTTAAGCTGGGCCGAAGGCATATCTTCCCGCGATTGCTGCAGGGCAATATATTCGGCAAATAATTCCCCGAGCATCTCATTGATCGGTTCAGGCAAATTATGGGTCGGCACTGCCGCGATAAAAGGGGCTAACTCCATACGCACCAGCTTGCTGTCATCATTCAGCAGGGAAACATAGCCACGACGTTTTTCCACTGGCACATAAGCCAAAGAACGAATGGCTGCCATGCGCATTAACGGGCTGCCCGTTTGCAAAATAGCCATGGCTGTCTGAAAGGCTTGCTGTGACGGGTAACTGGCCAGTTCCTGTAAGGCTGTGGCACGTTTAATGTCAGGCAATGAAGGATTATTGATCAGCTCAATAAGTGAAGGCAGCACAGTCGGATTCATCTTGCGTCCCTCGGCCAGAACACGAGCGAATTCAACATCCTCTCCATTACCAAAATGTTTATTATCAGGCCATTGTTGTCTGGCTTTTAGCGCCCACTCATCCGTTTCTTTATCATGACATTGAGTGCAGGCATTGGTAATTGCCAGTTCTTGTGACAACTCAGGATGGGGAATGCTGAAGCTGTGATCCCGGCGGGCATCAACCCCCATATAGGTCTTCTCGGACATATGACAGTCAACACAGAAGCTGCCCCGGCTGCCTGCAACATGTTGATGATGGCCGGGTGTGTTATAGGTATCAGACTGATGACATTGCATGCAGATATTCTCAGCACCGCCCCGGACCCTGCCGCTATGGGCGTCATGACAATCCGAGCAAACCACACCCGCCTGAGCCATCTTGCTTTGCAGGAAAGAGCCATAAACATAGACTTCATCAGCAATCTGACCATCTGCCTGATATAAGGGTGGTTCCAGCAGGCGCAGACCATGCTGCTGATCAAAGGGCTGGCCGGGTTTAAATTCTGTCAGCTCGCTGCGCAGGCTATGACAGGATGCACAGGTCTCCAGCTGTTGACGTGGGTGTCTGCCATCCACTCGGTGAGCGATAGTCGCCCCCGGTTTAAATGCCCATTGTCCTCTGTCAGACAGCGACAACAGGCCAGTGTCGCCAGACTTTTTATTACCAGATCTGGCCCACTCAACATGCTTTCTGCCGGCCCCATGACAGGCCTCACAAGCCACATTAATTTGCGAAAACGTGGTATTAAAACGGTTGCTTTGGACAGAATATTTTTTTTCCAGATTGGTGGAATGGCAGCTGGCACAGCGGCTATTCCAGTTTTGATAATAGCCAGTCCAGTGCAGGGAATCACCGGCTTTTATGTTCTCATCGGGGTACAGGTGATACCAGTGCTGCCCCCCCTCTGCCCGGCCTCTGCTGTCCCAGGCAATACTCAGTGCCTGATAGCGGCCATCGGGCATACCAATCAGGTACTGCTGCAGCGGCTCTACCCCAAATACATACTGGATTTCAAAGTCCTGCATCTGCCCCTGACTATTATCGGTATAGACAAAATACCTGTCGTTTTTTTTATAAAAGCGATGTTGCATACCGGCATACTTGAATACCGCATTATTGAAATCACCTTTGACGGTTTTCGCCGTTGCCCTGGCCATTGACTGTTGATGATGGGATTTCTGCCAGGACTGGTGCTGCTCAGCATGACAGGACTTACAAACGTCACTACCTGTGTATTGATCTTCTGCCATGCCGTTAGTCACCCAGACAGATAAAAAGGTGAAGAGCAGTATATACATTTGAAGTATCAGGCGGTCTTGCTGCGGAAGTATTCCATAGTTTATCACCCGGCAATCATTCTTAGCCGGAATATTTCATGGAAGGAGGCATGTTCCACCCAACCGCTTGGGAATTGTCCCGAAATAAGATCCGCATTTTACTGAGGCTTGTATAAGGCCGTTGCCCGTTACCCGCAAAAGCACAAGTGGGTCGGCTTTTTCGGGCAAAGGGATACGGGTAACGTTCGTTGAAATGGTGAAGTTATTTCCGGACAAATCCTAAGGAGTAGCCCCTTAAAAACTTTCGTATTTCTGAGACTCCAAACTTCGTTCGTCCTGAGCTCTGAGCCTGTCGAAGAGTAAGGGCGTGAACTCCAAACCCATGATATATAAATCGTGCCAAACACCCTTCGTCCGTTCATCCATGGATGACAGCAACATCTGAACTCGTTTACTGGTTGCCAGCTGCTGGCTGACCGTCGCATTAACGGCCACTCAATACTGCTCAATCAGCACTTTCACTTTGCCCAGCTGGGCGTTTTTCATGCATAAAGCCTCAATCAATAGACAGTGGTTTCACACCACTTCATAAAAGAAGATTGTCATTTAAAAAAACGGTGAGCTTTTTTAAAGCAGGTAGCAAGTATCTGGTATCTGGAGAGATACCACTATCCATCCAAAGCTATCCATTAAGCGTTGCGTTTATAAGAGACGCGGTGTAGAAGAAAAAGATGCAAAAGATTTTTGCCGTGAAAGAAAGTTGCCACGATACCCAAAGGGCATAAAAGGCATAAAGGCACGGAGAAAAGAAAAAGCTTTTCCTCTGTGTCTTTTATGCCCTTCGGGTATCGTGGCCAAATCTTTCATGCCAGAGGGTGACGAACCATCGTCATGAGCATTCGTGAAATAGAAGACTTCAGAAAATTATGATTTCTTACCGGAAGTCACCCCGCCAGACACCAGGAACGACATCACCTCTGCACTGCTCTTATCAAGCGGCCTGATTTTATCAGCTGGCACCAGCACAACCCGACCGGCAATACTGAAAGCCATAGGAAAATAAACAGCCACATGTCCTTCAAGCCCAAAATCATCCGTTGAACTGCGGGTGACAAACCCCGGAACCTGAATATCCCCGATAGCCACCAGTACCGGATGATCAAATTCACGGCCGTCACCAATAAAAGCATTCACCCCATCTTTAATGGCGGCATAAACCAGCTTGACCAGGGGTATATGGTTCAGCACCTGATCCACCAGCCGGAGAATATGACTACCCAGCCAGATATGGGTAACCGCACCCACAAAGACGGTAATGCCAACCAGAAACAACAGGCTGATGGACACCAGTTGCCAGCGCCCCTGAATGGACAACTCTCGACTCAGGAAAGGCCCGATGGTCTGGGTCAGCATATCAGCCATAACACTGATGCCTTTTGAGAACAGGTAAATGGTGATCAGGATAGGTACCAGCACAGCCAGCCCTTCCAGAAACCAGCGCATAATGCGCGACATAAGAAAGTCTCCCTCTATTAATTCATATTAAGTGGTTGTCGCAAAAGGTCTTAAATGCCGATTATACTACCGCCGTCTTTCCCGCGAAGGAGGCTGTCGCAAAAGGTAGATTAAGCTTTGAACCACAAAGACACAAAGGCACAAAGAAAAGAAGGGTCCGGTTTGTTCCATGGGTAGCCTGAGAACAACCAAAAAAACTTTGTGTCTTTGTGTCTTTGTGGTTCCCTTCTTTTAGGGCTTTTGCGACAGCCTCGAAGGCGGCAATCCACCGTACACAGTGGATTCCCGCCTTCGAGTGTGTCGCAAAAGGTAATCTGGCAACGATCTCGACGTAGGTCGGTTCGCTTGCGAGCCGACCCGTGGCCGGGGTTGTCGGCTCCCCTGAACGGGGAAGCGACCTGCAGATGACCTGTCTCTTATACACAT
>NZ_JAVRMB020000035.1:0-12578 GCF_031844845.1 Endozoicomonas sp. | reverse complement strand
TCTAAATTGAGCTGTACCAAAGGATTCAAAGTGACAACACACTTACTCTATTTTTTAATTTCCGGTATTTTTTGATGAAATACATCAAAAGATATGGGGACTAAAGTTCTGTTAATCAATATGTAGTGCTTATGACTCTTTGGACAACACAAGATGTGCTACGAGGAGGGTGCTGAATAGTTACAATTCATCAAGCTTACTTTTGAATTCATTCTGTTTCAACGGCTGAAGTTTTGATTTCAGCCATTCTCTGAACTCTGCTGAGCAGACTCGCCCGCAATAACTGCTCTTTGTAAATTTTTGCATTGAATCAACAAGAAATTCAGGGGTTTTATTATCTGAAAGCATGTGCTGGCTAAGTTTTTTCAGTCACAAGTGGGATTGGCTCTGAATTCAATAAATGCTTCCAGCATCATTTTACAGATATTGTGAGCGGCTTCATTGCTCCTTGAGAAGGATTGTCGGGATTCGATATATTTCTTAAGGACAATTTGAAAAGTATTCAAGGCATTGAGTAGTTTGTCAGGAGTTACTCCTGCAAGAATACTGGGCTGGTTATTTCTAAGAAGGCTTCGAACAATACGTTCTCCAAGTTTATAGAATGGTTGAGTTTGGCAGATGTGTAATACCAATTCCACTTTCTAATACTAAACTATCACCATGGAAAATAAGAGCTGTAGACCTTCTGTCTCATAGTTTGAAAGTGGAAATGGTATTATAGGCTAATGGCACTAACTTAAGGGCTAACCACTTGTATTTACCGGGCTTTATGACTTTACCACTTGAGTGTTTAACTTGCTTTGATGGCTTGCTACGACAGTGCGAAATCTACAGTGTGATCATGGTTTAATTAAATCTATTTGTCAGAATGATCAGTTCCAAAAAAGTTACTCTATCCTGACAAAAATGAATGAAAACCTGTAAAAAATGCGCAGTTTTCATTCGCTTTCTGACATATATCAAACTAACGTACATCTGTAGTTTCCCCCCCCCTGCTTATGACGTTTTTTTGTCTGCTTTTCAAATCACTTTGATGTTTTTTTGGATTTCTGGAAAGCCTTTAATGCCAAGGCTTTCACCCTTAAGTCAGTGCCATTGGCTTATAGGCTCCCATCTCAGTGATATAGGATTTGAAAATGCTCATCGACGGTGTCCCTGGTCAATAGGTTGTTTGTTGTAAGTGGCCCAAGCCGGGCGGGTACGGCTCAACATCTACGAGTAACGTTCATACCAAAAACATGAAGTTACTCAGAGGTGTTTGCTATAAGAGGGGGCGGCCAGTCTAGGCAGGGTAGGTGTTGTAATCTATTGAAAATACGCCTGTGTTTTTAATCTTTCAATATATGGGAAGTATTCTACGATTTCATGATCTCAATATGCATCATATTAGTTTTGTAGCAAGGTCTAAAATAGCTTATGGGTATTTCTGTTGCTCTTGGTAGATTTGTAATATCTTCTGAAAATCCATCCGTTTCAATACTTGGTAGGGGGGAATATGAAAATCCGGGGCGTGTTCAAAAAAAAAGCGATATTGAATCGCGCATATTTTCTCCTCAAAATACGGATATGGTTTCAGAGGGTGTAATATCTCTGTTGACAAGAAGGATTCGTGTGATAACAGGTTGGGTTTGGGCCAGATGTGGGTATGCAAGTAAAGAAAGTCTGAGCAGGCAGTTGGTTGAAGTAAATGGAATTAGAAACAGTGAGGCCGTTAAAAAACGGTTAGATGCGGGGGCGGATGTTAATGCAAAAGATCAGAATGGCTCAACAGCGCTGCATATTCTTTGCGCTTCCGGTAGTGTTACAACAGATAGAATAACAGTGCTGTTAGGTGCAGGGGCGGATGTTAATGCAAAAAATCAGAATGGCTCAACAGCGCTGCATATTCTTTGCGATTCCGATATTAGTAGAGACTCCGATATAGATAAAGTAAGTATGATAACGGATCTGGTAAGTTATGGCGCTGATATGAGTCATATAAATAATTCTAATTTTTCTGCATTGGACTATTCTGAATTGTCAAATAATCGTTTGGTGTCAGATAGATTGCTGTTTTTTGGGGCCAATGTCAATGTTAATTACTCTCTACAGTTGGCAGTCTCAACCGGAAATATTGAAAGGGTAAATATTCTGTTTGCTGAAGGTGCGAAGATCAAGTTTGCAATAAATAACCAACTTTGTGAAACAAGTTTATTGCAATCAGTGGTCAATATAGAGATGCAAGAAGAAAGAATTGAGATGTTAAAGCTTTTATTCGATAAAATCTGTTCAGCTGACATTGATAAAGCTATTAAGGAAAAAGAATTTGAAAAGGCTTTGGTCACAGCTGTGAGTGATGGAAAAGAGAATGTGATTAATTTTATTTTTGAGAAAGGACATGTTGATAGTGGGTTAGTTGATAGTGGGCTGGTTAATAGTGCTTGCGACCATAATGGTACACCTCTGCTAAACTTGGCGGTTATTTATGAACGACATGATGCTTTGTTAGCACTTCTGCAGGTCAAGGCGCTTCCTGATGTGGAGGATAAGCAGGGTCGTACTCCACTCTACCATGCTCTGGAAAAAGGTTTAGAGGAAAGGGGCAGTTTACCGATAAAAATAACGAGAAAGTTATTGGAGGCAGGGGCTAAGGTGAGTAATTTACCTGATGATTTTCAGGGAAAGATTGCCACAGAAATTGGTAGCAACTTCTCTTTGACTTTCTTGATTTCTGGTAATTCTGGACAGCTTAGCGAGGAGGATCAAGTCTGGTCCGATGTTTATCGAGCCGTTAAGAGTGGGAGGTATAATAAGTCGTAATCAGTTGGTAAGTTGGAAATGGCTTTGCTTGTGTAGCGTTGCTCTTAGGGTAGACATTAGGGTTTTTTTCTGACAATACCGGATTTCAGAGCTTCACCTCCTTCTTTGACTCCTGCTCGCTGAGAGTCACTGCGGGTTGATTGATGCGTGCTGCAGCTCTTGCATTGGAACCACGAAGAACACGAAGGAAGGAAGGAAGAAAAGAAGGAAAGCTATTCTTCGTGCTCTTCGTGGTTAAAGCTGTTCTGTAGCCCCTGAAATTAATGGATAGTTGCTTAATGTCTACCGTAAGAACCAAAACAGGAAGTCACAAATAATAGCTAAATTGTAGTGATCCGATAGCTAAAGACAGTAATTATCGGTTTGACTCGCCCTCAAAAGGAGCGAGATTGCGCCGACTCATCGTTCAAACCCGGTACCCGGTTAAAACGCTTTGTTCAGTTCGAATGACAAATTGTCATTGCTGCTATCAAACTTTAAACGCGCATTGAAAGTAGGTGTAATCTGCTTGCTGGCAAACACTTCCATAGACAGGTCTGAAATACTGCTGTTATCTAAAGACACTGTGTAGATAGGGTTGAAGTTCAACCACCAGCCATTATCCAGTGTCAGTCGAGTGTAGGTCATTGCCGTAAAGGTCATTGTTGATTCAATATGCTTGCCATTCATATGGCCTACCATGACAGCAGGGAAAAGGGTGAAGCGTTCATGGACAGGAATGGTCATCAAACCACCACCGGAAACATGGGTTATGTTTTTACTGGTATCGTGATTGGTATCAAGGTAAAAACCTTTTCCTGATTCTCCGGCAAACAAACGCACGCGATAAATATCGAAATCTTCTTTGGCTTCAATCGCACCCATGTAATCCAGACGATCCTCAGAAGGCATGGCAAAGGCTAATTTTAAATTCAAACCCTGTTTACCGTAAGATACCCCTGCGCTGGAATAAATCGCGGTCGGGTCAGACATGTCAGGAGCGTCCTGGTCCGTGAGGTCAGCCACAGCTAATGTGGACATGATAGCCATTGAGGCGGTAATAATAAGGTTTTTCAACATGATCCAATCTTTGAAGGTATGAATAATAAGAAATTGAAATACATTTATTGCAAAGTATTTCTATCATGCTGGTTTTCAATGAATCATTGCAAACAAGAAGGCGTAACGAATGCACTGTGCGTGCAAAAGGTGTGTTTTAACATTTTTTAGAGAGAAATTCGTGTAATGCTCTGTCAACCCCCTGACTAATATGCGATTGAATATATTTTTGACTGAACTATCTAAAATACGCATTACAAATTACGTTATAAAGAAGACGACAAAAGTCTATGTTTGTTAACGCCCCATTTTATGGTTCGTCTATTGCAATCAATAATACTCTGTAATTCAAGGCGTTTAAGTACTTTACCTATTGAATTTCTGGATGAGCCTGTTAACTGAGCAAGTTGTTCATGGGTAATTATAATGGTGCTGCCTTGAGCGAACCGCAGTAAGAGTGCCAGTAATGTATGTATTTTTTTTACAATGTCTTTTTCTCTGAAAACATGACGAAGATTTCTATTTATTGATAGCTTTCTGATGACGGATCGATTAACCAACTGTAAATAATGGGTATTATCATACAATGCCTGAGTGGAAGAAAAAGGTATTTTTAGAATAATAACATCGGTTAAAGCCAATGAGTGGCTGATATACAAAGACTGATCAATAAGATAATCGTCATGCATAATGGTTCCCGGTGTGAGAAAACCGTCATAAAACTCTTTTCCTTCAAAGGAAAAGGTAAATAAACCAACTAATCCTGAGAGCAAAAAAATAACGGAATCAGGCGTGATATTCTGATCATGAATAATATGATCTTGTGAAATGACTTCAATGGTTCCCAGATTCAACAGGGTTTCAGACAGCTCGGAACTGACAGCAAATAAAGATTGTAAGAGTTGATGATGTGCAGAGTTGATCATAGTGTCTGATATACCAGAGTACGCTGGAAAAAGTGAAGGTTATCGTTCAATCCATGGCGTTACTATCAGCATTTGCTGTCGTCATTTTTTCTGCTGTTCGTAATCTGTTGTCCGCAATCCGTATTATTTCGAATAGCAGGTAGCGAACAACGAGTGATCGGTATTTTATATACAGATTCCCTTAGAATTTGTCCGGAAACAATTTTCCGCACATTCTGTAATTTCTTCCGTAAAAAAAAGCATAAACGGCCACGGAGACACAGAGGAAACTTTTAAAAACTCCGTGCCTCAGTGTCTCCGTGGCAAAAAAGAAACAGTAAAGTTATTAAAGGAATTACCTAGTAAGCGTAAGACAGTGTAACAAAGTGCAGCCGGTTTTTGGTGAATTCACCAACGACCGAGTTGCCAGGAATACCATCGTATGTCACTTCAGGTTGCCCCATATCTCGATATTCATAAGCAATACCTACACGACGCTGATTTTTTAATTCTTTTTCGGCCCCGAAGCCTAACAGCCACTGTTTACCAACCGATAAATCCGGGGTCATATTTTCAGACTTAAGCATTTCTGATTCAAACCTGATACCGCCCTGATAAGTCCATTTTTGATGGGTATAGCTCAGGGATGTGCCAAGGCTATAGATATTTTCCATGTCATGACCACTGGCATTGCCATAATCTTTCCAGTTTTCATAAGCTGCACGGATTTTAATGTTCATTTGTTCGTTAAGGTTATGACTAACACCGACATCCAGAGTAGCAGGCCAGGTGGTGGCAGAAGCCAGCTTTGATAATGTTTGACTGTTAGCTTTTAGGTCCAGTTTATAATCGTGTTCAATCTTACTTTTGTAATTAGCGGCAATGTAGGTTGAATCGCTTAGGTCAAACATGGCGGATAACAGAAAACCGAGCTCTGTTGAAGAGCCGTCACCCTTGACTTTTGCATCGCCATGACTGGCTTCCAGTTCTGATATGATGTGCTGAACAATCAATCCACCGCCCAGGGAAAGGTTGGACGTTGCTTGATAACCCGCTGCAAAGTTCATATTGATGACGCTAATCGCGAGTTCGTCAACCATATTCTGACCATTCAAGCCATTGCTGTACTTCATGCCCAGCCCTCCTTCTGCATGGAGGGAACCCGCTAGAACCACGCTATCACTAACGCGTTGAGCGTACGCCAGTCCGGGTGCGAATTGTTGATTGGCACCCGATGTCTTTACGGGTGTTGTCTCATTCAATTCGCCCTTAAAATCAAAATCGGCATCAACATATTGTAAGCCAATTGAATAACTGTAATCTTCAATATGTGTTAACCCGGCAGGACTGCTCATCGCGGCCGAGGCATCTTTGCGGTTCAAAGCATTGGCTACACCGGCAGAAGAGACACTATCGAAGGTCGCCATTTCTGACAGTATAATTCCGCCGGCAGAGGCATTTA
This sequence comes from Endozoicomonas sp., assembly GCF_031844845.1. Taxonomy (GTDB): domain Bacteria; phylum Pseudomonadota; class Gammaproteobacteria; order Pseudomonadales; family Endozoicomonadaceae; genus Endozoicomonas. The sequence continues at coordinate 6,374 of NZ_JAVRMB020000035.1, read as the reverse complement.
ATGCGATCAAAGGGAAGGTTAATAAAAGAGCATGACAGTGTTTCATGACGAAATAATAATCTGAGAAAAAACACACATTATCATTATTGGAATAATGCTAATGCACTCCTGGTGCATCAGCCATCAAATGGAAGGATGTGAAGGATGCTCTTTAACGAAAGGTACAGAAGCGATCGCATGCAATGCTTTTTCATCTTTTATGGTTAACAAACCATAGTGAGATTCGATGGCACCTTGCTTTTCTATAAATTTAATAGCTTTAGTCACTGTGTTTCTTGAGATATTCAGCAATATCGCCATTTGAGTCAGCGTAATAGGCACTCTATTCGTTTCAGTGATACCGTTCAGTGTTATCAGGGCGCGGCACACTCTTTTCTGCAATGAACTTTCGGTTTGTAAATTGAACAGGGTCGTGTGAATTTTAAGCTTTTCGGCCAGTGAGCGGTTAATCATCCTCGGGAATTCGTCATTGTTCTTATAAAGGATGCGTGCAGCATCCATAGGTAACTCAACCACCAATACTTCAGACAGTGCTCTTATGCTGGGCTCCTGCGGTTCATCGAGTATAAGGCAAAGATCGTTGGTCATTTGTCCGGCTGAAGCGATTCCACAGTAGGTTTCCTTTTGTTGATCGGTTGTTTTGAAAAGACCGGCAAGCCCTGACAGTATGAAAAACAGGTGACTGGGCGTAGTGTATTGCGGTTGTAAAATAGTGTTTTTTTCATAGAAAGAAACACTGGCCAGCTTAATGATTTCTGTTGCCAGGGTTCTTGATATATCAAATTTTGATTGTAGAGTACTTTGATGATTCATAGTCTCATAAGATCAGATACGTCATTTACGCTCAGGATTTCTTCAGTGGAAATCCCGTACTCTCTGGATGTAAAACAATAATAAATTAATAGTTTACCGTTTGATTACGAATCAGGATGCTATTGCACGGAGAGTGCATTTGCAAATATTTTATTATGATAGGTTATGGTCACATCATGGTAATTCTCTCAACCTTGGTTGTTATATTCATAGATGGGCACTAAAGAGCTGTACACCCTGATATGGACTCTCCGATAACTGTTCCCCGTCGTGAATTTATCAGCTTCTCATGTGGAACTGTTTTATGCTGTATAAAAACATAAGCTTCAAGGCGATGGCTTTAGGGGTAGTGTTGGTCGCAAATTCCGGAACGGTTCTTGCTGCATCAACTGATGTGCCTGCAATGGTTGTTAAAGCGGAAAATATATATTACGAAAACACGTATATCGGTCGTGTAAAAGCCGTTGATCATCTTAAACTTTCTCCCAAAGTATCCGGAGAAATTGTATCCATTCATTTCACAGAAGGCCGGGTCGTTAATGCCGGGGATGTGATGTTTACCATTGATCCCGAACCGTATGAACTGATGCTGGATTCATCCCTGGCGGCTCTTCAGGCTTCAGAAGCACAATACACAAATACGCTGTCAACACTGGAGCGTAGTGAAAAGCTGATGGATAGCCAGGCTATCAGTGAGCAACAGCTGCTGGATCATCGCGCTAATGCTCGTATTCATAAGGCCAATGTCGCTAAAGCAAAGGCTGCGGTTAAGCAGGCTGAACTGAATTTGCGCTATACCCGTATTACGGCGCCTATCACTGGTCAGACCGGTGAGCGCAAGGTGAGTGTGGGTGATATTGTGGCCAGCGGCTCTACTGTGTTGACCGACATTGTTGCCACAGACCCTGTTAATATCACCTTTAATGTCACTGACCTTGATTTATTAAGCGGTGTTGCTGAACGATCTGACCTGCAATTAATGTTGTCCCATGGTGAGCAATATCCCCACATCGGACAGGTTGATTTTGTCAACAATACGGTATCTTCCAGCAGCTCCAATATTATGGTGCGAGCCACCTTCCCAAACCCTGATAACACACTGGTTTCCGGCCTCTTTACCCGAATCAAAGCAATTGATTCCCAACCTGTGGAAAGAATTGTCGTCCCTCAGCGTTCGGTGATGGAAAATCAGTCAGGTCGCTATGTTTATGTCAATGACAAAAACAACACCGTTGCCATTCGTCCTGTTACTACCGGTGCCCGTATTGGCGAAAACTGGGTGATAGAAACCGGCCTGGAAGAAAACGACATTGTGCTAACCCGTAATCTGCAACTGTTGCGTCCGGGACAAACCGTTAATATCCAACTGGCTGAGGGCGTATAAGTCGTGGGTGAATTTTTTATCAGGCGGCCGAAGTTCGCTATTGTTCTATCGTTGTTGATCTCTCTGGCTGGCATTATTGCTTTCATGGCACTGCCTGTCGCTGAATACCCGAAAATTGCTCCGCCCAAAGTAAAAATCATGGCGGAATTTCAAGGCGCTTCCGCACAAATTCTGGCAGACACGGTGGCACCGATTATTGAAACCGCCGTCAATGGTGTAGAAGGTATGTCGTATATTGACTCTTCTGCCACTGATGACGGTAAATATAAAGCTTTTGTCACCTTTGAAGTAGGCACCGATGCAAGTCAGGCTGAAACCGATGTGCAGAATAGGGTAAGCCGTATATTGAGTCGTTTGCCTGAGGAAGTTAGACGACAGGGGGTTGAGGTTAAAAAGGTGAACGACGGTATGTTGCAAGTGGTGAACATCACTTCTACCGACGGTTCCCGGGACTTTGTTTTTCTGAGTAACTACGCTGAATTAACGGTTATGGAATCTCTGGCTCGAATCAGTGGTACGGGAGATGTGGTGCTGATTGGTACCCAGCCCTACGCTATGCGGGTTTGGGTTGATCCCGTTGCAATGGCGAGTCTGCAATTGTCAATCGCTGAAATTAACGCAGCGATTGCGACTCAAAATACCATTGTTCCGGCAGGTTCTCTTGGCGCATTACCGGCACCGGATGAAACCCAGTTTACCTATACCATTCAAACACAAGGACGTCTGGAAGCGCCGGAAGAGTTTGAAAACATCATTATTCGCTCCGGTGCTGATGGTTCCCGTGTGATTTTGAAAGATGTGGCCCGGGTTGAGTTGGGCAGTGCCGATTATTCAACCGGTGCTTATCTCAATGGTAATCCCAGTGCCATGATTGCCATTTATCCGACACCTGACGCTAATGCGGTGGAGTTGGCGCGCGAGATTCGTGACACCATGGCTGATATGCAAACCGGCTTTCCGGAAGGTGTTGATTACGATTTCTCTTTTGATGCATCAGAATCCATCGAAGCCTCCATGGCTGAAGTGTATGAAACACTGATTATTGCTGCCATTCTGGTGGCACTGATTACCTACATATTTTTGCAAAACTGGCGCACGACACTGATTCCGGTTATAGCGATTCCAGTGTCTCTGCTAGGAACCTTTGCCATTATGCAAATGGTGGGCATTGATATTAATACTATCTCTATGTTTGCCTTGATTCTTGCCATCGGCATGGTGGTGGATGCCTGTATCGTGGTGGTAGAAAATATCGAGCATGAGATGGAAACCAATCAGCTTGATACGGTTGCTGCAACCATCAAAACCATGAAAACAGTCACCGGGCCATTGGTGGCGGCCATGATTGTGCTGGTATCGGTATTTACCCCGGTCTCCATGACACCCGGTATGGTGGGTATTATTTATGCCCAGTTTGGTGTGGTTATGATTGTCGCCTCCGTGGTGTCGACGCTGGTTGCCATGACGCTGGCTCCGGCACTGGCGGCGTTGATTATGACCCCCGAAAAGCCGAAGCCCTGGTTTCTGTTGCGTTGGTTTAACCGTTTTATGGAAGTCGTTACTGCCGGTTATCTGAAAAGTGTGGGTCTTATGACTCGACATATTATGGTGACTGTCGTGTTGTTTGCAGGTTTGACAGGGCTGTCCTATTTATTCAATCAGCAGTTACCGGAAACCTTTGTACCGGGAGAAGATAAAGGCGTGTTTATGGTGGAAGTGACCTTGCCTCAGTCTGCTTCTGTTACCCGTACCGACAAAGCACTTGAGGAGTTGGTCACTGAAATGAGCACCGTTTCCGGTGTGAAGCATCTCAGTAGTGCCTATGGTTTTTCTCTTATCAAGTTTGCTGCACTGCCGAATGCCGGTGTCATTATTGTGTCTCTGGATGACTGGTCGGAACGAACCGACCCAAGTCAGACGGATATGGCGATTATTCAGCAATTCAGAGATATTTTGCAAAAGCATCAGGATGCCACAGGTATCGCCTTCAAGATGCCTCAGTTACCGGGAATGGGTACTTCCGGAGGTGTTGCTATGGAGTTGATGGAAACCACGGGGCAAACACTGGAACAAATGAAGCCGGTGGTTGACGCTTACCTTGGCCAGATCAACAGTCATGACGATATTGCCATGGCGTACCACACATTCTCTGACGAAGTTCCCCAGATTTATCTGGATATTGATCGTGAACTGGCGTTGTCCATGGGCATCAGCCTGACGGACGTGTATCAAACACTGAATGCCACCCTGGGTGCGAACTGGGTGAACGATGTCACCTTGTACGGTCGAAGCTTTATGGTTCGGGTACAGGCCGAGCCGGAATATCGACAGAATGAAGATGTGTTGCAAACCATAAAAATTCGTAATGCTGTCGGCGATATGATCCCATTGTCGGCTATTGCCCGATTTGAACGAACCGCAGGGTCAGACACGGTAACCCGTTTCAACTTGTTTAACTCGATTCGTATTACCGCAGTGCCTGCACCGGGTCGTTCATCCGGTGATGTTATCAACGCTATGGCAGAAATAGCCGATTCATTCTTGCCGGATGGTTATGGTTATGACTGGTATGGTCAAACGGCGGAAGAGGTAAAATCTTCTTCCAATGGTGCGTTACTGTTTGGCATTGCGCTGCTGATTACTTATCTGGCTCTGGTTGCACAATACGAATCCTGGGTGACACCGGTGTCAATTCTGTTGGCGGTCCCTACGGCCATTGTTGGCTCGCTGGCAATGGTGTATGCCGCTGGTGGTCAAATAAGTGTGTACACGCAGGTTGGCTTTGTTCTTATGATTGCCATGGCTGCCCGAAGTGCGATTCTGATAGTGGAGTTTGCCAAAGAGTTGCGGGAAGAGCAGGGGTTATCTATTTACGACGCGGCTGTTGAAGCAGCAAGACTTCGATTCCGTGCCGTATTGATGACGGCTTTGTCCTTCGTTCTGGGTGTACTGCCACTGTTGTTTGCCGACGGTGCCGGTGCTGAAGCCCGACAGGCGATTGGCCAGGTATCATTTGGAGGAATGCTCTCTGCAACCATCGCAGGGTGTTTGTTTGTGCCGCCTTTCTTTGCCCTGTTTCAGGGGCTTCGGGAGAAAACTAAAAAGACGTCGGTTAGCACTATTGCCGGAGCTGTGTAGCGAAGGGCTGGATTGTCTCGTTTCCATGGGGGAGCGTGGAAATAAGGTGAGGGTTCAGCTTTCTCGCTGAACCTTTCTCATCTCTGATCCGGTTGCTTTTCTCACATGAATGCTCAGATTGAGCATTTGAACATTGTTTAAATTTTAAAGTTAGCAATATTATGCAGCTCCTATATACCCAGGCTGACACTCCCCAAACACCTCAAACTACTGGCAAATGGGGAAGTTATTTCGGAACAATTCCTAAGTGGTAACCGAATGAAGCCCCATGAACTAACAATAGTCGGTGATTGGGGGGAGTGAAGGCAACCAGCAACCCCGCATCTTCAAGTGCGATGTGTATAAATGCACTTAGGAATTGTCCTTTAATAAATTCCACATTTGGGAAAACAGCCATTATTACCGACCAACTCCGCTGTCATCCTGTACAGGGATTGTACAGGATCCATCCACAGGGAGGTGACTGCCGATGGTTGGCTTTTATGCCTTCAGGCCCTCGGGTCCTCGGGTAATCCCTGCCGGATGGATTGTGTACAATCCCGGTAATTGCTCCTGCATTACTCTACCTCCTGCATCCATGCAGTCGCCTGTACGGAATGACAGCGGGAAAACCCAACCGGCGCGGTGTACGATGATGCTATTCTCCAAACGCCTAAATCTACTGGTAAATAAGATCCACATTTTACTGCGACTTGTTAAGGCCGCTACCCGCTGCCCGCAAAAGCACGAGTGACTCCTGCTTTTTCGGACTACGGACCACGGATCACGGACAACGTTTGTTGAAATGGGAAAATTATTACAGGACAAATCCTTAGAGTAGTTGAGTAACGCGGCTCGCCGTCTATTCTAATAGATGCTTATACCTGTCTCTGGATCATACTGATAGATATTCCTCCGACGTATGAGCAGCAGATGATAATTCAGGAGAAATACCATGTCCCGCAAACCACGCCTCACAAACAAACTGGATAATACAGTATCAACACAGATCAAAACTGATATCCCCCCTGATTTACTTAAAAAAGCAAAAGCATTGCAT
>NZ_JAVRMB020000034.1:0-9884 GCF_031844845.1 Endozoicomonas sp. | reverse complement strand
GGAATCAGCGCCGCCAGCAGGCAGGCGGTGGTGACCATCAACAGACTTAATCCGTAAGTGCCGGTGACGGGGGCTAATGAGGCAAAAGGGGTGTCCAGCAGCGCATAGCCGGCCAGCAGCCAGGGGAATCCCGTCAACAGCCAGCTACGAACCCATTCGAACAGTACCCAGAGACCGGAAAACAGCAGCGCCTGTTGCCAGGGATGAAGTCTGTTCGAAGAACCCTTGTCAGCCTGTCGCTGATTCAGCCAGCTGTAAAGCAGAAAGACCGGCATGATCATAAGGACTGAAATACCCAGCACAAACAGACCGATCAAAAGTCCGGCAAGCATGGGCGAAGCAGCACCAAATTCGTGAATGCTGACGTATACCCACGAAGTACCAGCGCCAAACATGCCGACGCCAAATAGAAAACCGCAAAGGGTTGCTGGCTTAACGGACAGGGTTCGGGTTAGCAGGAATATAATGCCAATAGCCAGCATGGGTACTGGCCAGAAATCAAAGGGGCTGAAACCAAGAGGCATGGCCGCACCTGCAGACAGTGCCAGCAGGTAGCGCATCATTTTTATCACTGAAAAGTCAGGCCCTGACATGAAATAACGTTCCCTGGCCAATAAATGGGTTGTCGCGAAACTCGAGAGCAGGTCGGTTTCCCCGTTCAGGGGCGAGCCGACAGGTGGCCCCGGCAGCAACGCCATTCTTTGGTTGGTGCATGGCGGTTGGTGCACGCATCGGCTCGCAAGCGAACCGACCTGCGCGGGGAGCAGCAGGCATCAGCAGGGAGTTACCCGCAGCAGTCGAATTCGACGACCATCGGCGTTCAGTACGTCGAAACGGAAACCGGAGACTTCCACCGATTCGTTACGGGTTGGCATATGACCAAACTCCTGCATCACAATGCCACCAATGGTGTCGAACTCATCATCCGGGAATTTAGTAGCAAACTGCTCGTTAAAGTCTTCAATAGGCGTCAGCGCTTTAACAATAAAGGCATGCTCAAGATCATCGGCCGGTTTGATAAAGGTATCTTCATCAACATCGGTTTCATCTTCAATATCACCAACAATCTGTTCCAGAACATCCTCGATGGTGACCACACCAGCAACGCCGCCAAATTCATCAATAACGATGGCCATATGGTTTCGGTTGGTACGGAATTCTCTGAGTAGAACGTTCAGGCGTTTACTTTCCGGAATAAACGTCGCTGGGCGCAAGTGATTTTTGATATTGAATTTGCTGGTGGTGTTGAGAATCAACGGCAGCAGATCTTTGGCCAGCAGGATGCCAATGACTTCATCTTTGGTGTCGCCTATGACCGGGAAGCGGGAATGGGCAGACTCAATCACCTTGGGAAGAAACTCTTCGGGGTTCTGGTCTTCATCAACACAGACCATCTGGGAGCGGGGAATCATGATTTCGCGAACCTGCATGTCCGCTACCTGAACAGCGCCTTCAATGATGCTCAGTGCTTCATCATCCAGCATGCCCCGGCTTCCGGCGTCTCTCAGTATTGCCAGAAGCGCATTTCGATCTTTGGGATCCTGATGGAACATACTGCTCAGTTTGTCCATCCAGGATGGTGACGGATGATCTTCCGCCGAATGGTCGTCGCTCATTGCCCTCGTTCTTCACTGGTGTGCCCGGGGGTTAAGGTCCGGGCGGTTTACTGAATAAAGAAATGGTCCTTTTTCCGGTCCTTATCAGGTTTACTCGTAAACCTGATAAGGATCAGGATAGCCAAGTTGGCCAAGAATGTCTGTTTCCAGAGACTCCATTTCTTCGGCTTCCTGATCGTCAATGTGATCATAGCCAAGGAGGTGAAGTGTGCCATGAACCATCATATGAGCCCAGTGGGAATTGAGACTTTTTTTCTGTTCAATGGCTTCTCGTTCCACTACCGGGGCGCAGATGATGAGGTCACCCAGTAATGGCAGCTCCAGTTCAGCGGGCAAGTCGGAGGGAAATGAAAGCACATTGGTTGGGCCTTCTTTGTTACGCCATTGCCGGTTGAGCTCGGCGCCTTCTTCGGTATCGACAATTAACAGGCTGATCTCTGCATCCGGCCGAAGCTCACCAACGGCTGCTGTCGTCCATTTTTCCAGCTCACTCTGATCTGGCAGTTGTGAGCTGGTGCTGTTAATCATGACATCAATATGAACACTGGCCATTATTGCGTGCCTTTAGCAAAATAGTCGTAAACCCTCGCCCAAACGGGCGGGTATATAAGACGGGAACACGGCGAGCGTTCCGCTTGTGTATCTTTTTCCATGGTCTACACTCTCCGTGGATTTATCAGTAAAACAGCCGTTGACGATAATCAGGCGATGATTGTTTTACCGTGCTACAAGCTACAAAATAGTGGAGGGGCACCCCACTACTGCTAATGGAGGCTTCTGTGTAAGTCCAGTCGTTACAGGTTGGCAGTAGCCTGTGAAGTTAGAAGTCTCGCCTACTAAGGCGGGAAGTGTCACGGGATGAAGAGCCTTTAGCTGATGGAAAGCCTTTAGCCTGATCTTTCTGGGTCAGCTTGTCATAGCGTTCATAAGCTTGCACTATCCGCTGCACCAGAGGGTGACGTACCACATCTTTGGCAGTGAGCCAGGTAAAGCCAATACCTTCGACGCCTTTAAGAACCTCAATGGCACTGGCCAGGCCGGAACGGGTGCCGCGAGGTAAATCGATCTGGGTGATATCACCGGTAATGACGGCGGTGGAGCCAAAGCCAATCCGGGTCAGGAACATTTTCATTTGTTCCTGCGTCGTGTTTTGCGCTTCATCGAGAATAATAAAGGAGTTGTTGAGGGTTCGACCACGCATATAGGCCAGAGGGGCCACTTCAATGACATTCTTTTCAATCAGCCGGTCAACCCGTTCCAAGCCGAGCATCTCATAAAGCGCATCATAGAGCGGTCTGAGATAAGGGTCGATCTTCTGGGACAGGTCACCCGGGAGAAAGCCCAGTTTTTCACCGGCCTCAACTGCAGGGCGAACCAGCAGAATACGACGAACCTGTTCTTCTTCCATTGCCTGAACGGCAGCAGCCACCGCCAGATAGGTTTTACCGGTGCCTGCGGGGCCAACACCAAAATTGATATCGTGCTGCAAAATCGATTTTACATAGCTTTGCTGGTTTGGGCCCCTGGGCGTAATCATACCTTTGCGGGTGCGTAAGGAAACCAGCTTGTGGTCAGGGGCTTCATGAATCCACTCTATGGCAGATTCCTGCAGGAAAAGGTGAACGGTATTGGGGCCCAGAGGCTCAGCTTTTCCGGTTTCGCGAAACAGCCGTTTCAACACTTCACCGGCCACTTCAGCCTGTCCATCGTCACCACGGATGGCAAAGACGTTACCACGGTTACGGATGGTGACCTTGAGCCGTTCTTCAATCTGTTTCAGGTGTTGGTTAAATTGTCCGCAGAGTTCAGCGAATCTCAGTGGTTCATCAGGCTCAAGGGAAAAGCGACAGACGTTTTGATCGGGGGCGTTGTGGCTAGAATCGCTGTGATCAGGAGCGTTGTGACTGCCAGAAGAGTCCTGTCCTTTTGTATTGGTATTCAAAGTCAGTTATTAGCCTTTACTGCGGTGGTACTTATGTTACTTGTCGGGAATCGACGGGTAAATAAGGGGTTGTTGATCTTGTCCTGTCCAATGGTTTGAACGGGTCTCACAGATGCAATTAATGATGAGATTATCAAACTTGATATTGATAAGCAGATCAAGTTTTTTAAGAAAATTATTTTTTGATAAGAACTATAAAGTTGTCTGATGGTCTCAATTACTAATGTTACGCACCCCTGCATATAAATAATGATGACCGATGGGTCAGATATTGTATGCAGTGGCAATTAGCACTGAAGTGTAACTCCAGTTAATCATAACGGCTGAGGATTTTTCAGAACGATAGTGCAGCTATTGATGGTTTCTGAGCCGGGATATTCCTTGTTTTATGGAGGATAATAGTATGTTGGTGGCAGAAAAACAGTTGTCCAGCCCAGGAGGTAGCAGTTCAGGTGATGGGCACGAAAAGTCATTGAGGAAAAAATGTGTCAAGGGTCCTGGCGGGCGCAAGGTGTCTGCCCGGAATCCTGTGCCAGGCTTTCAGTCTGTTGAGGGGCGTGGAAGGCGAGCCTCCCGTTCGGGAGGGGGCGGCTTTACCACGATGACTATTTCTCAGAAGTTTGTCTTTGGCCTTGGTTTTCTGGCCGCCGTTAAAGGGGTGGGGGGAGTCAACCCCCGGAGTAGTGTTGGCAGCCATTCAGGGGTATCTGTTCAGCCAGGTTGCCAGAACCCCACTTTTTTAGAACGGGTTGGTTCTGTCGATAGCATGCCGTGGCTGCTGAAGCCTTCCGATGAGACAGTCATTACCCTGGGGTTAATAGACCCGAAAGAGATCAAAGTGCCATTGAGATATGTTCATTTAACAGGAATGGAAGAAGCTGTTAAGTCTTTAGAGAAAGTAATAACGACGGTCTCTTCTCATATGCGTACCAATTTCGAACAAGGGGGGGTTGGTTTTGGTAAGACGACATATGACGTAAGAAGGCATGAATGGCACACGGCTTGCGCCACCAGAATATTTCATAGGAGCCCCTGTTTTGTTGGGATGTGCAAAGAGGCAGATCAGTACAGTATCTTGCTGGGCGAGTTGCTGAGTTATGGGCGGGACACTGGCTATTACGAAGACTTTAAGGGGAATATTGATCAGGCTGTTTATTTCTATAAGGATGTCATCAGGGGCCTGGCGGTTACACTCAATAAGGAATATAAGTTTTTGGCTGGTTTACTGTCTCAAGCCAGAAAGAACGTGCCTAAGAGCACGATAGATAAGTTAAGGAATGCTCCCGATCGGGTGTTTGAGAACAGAGAATCTGGATTTGGCCGGGCTTTACCGGATGGTGGGACGGATGGTGGGACATCCACTGATTTTTCCGGGAATGCTATTACATTATTTGATTTTCTGTCTGCGCAATTAGACGATTTTAAAAGAATTTATAATGAAACGGAATTTCCGGAACTGCAAAAACAATGTGAAACCCGGGAAGTGTTGTGTGTAAAACAAAGCCGCATTGAGCGGGCGAAAGCGTTACGAAGAGAAGTGGTAAGGAAGAGAGCTGAGCGTGAAGTGTATCGTAACTCAGCCTCTATAAAAATTCTGGATATTATTGCTACATCCTATGTGGAATTAATTTTTGGGTTTATTGCTATTCCAGGTATGTTAAGAATTTTACCTGCCAAAGTTATATCGTATCGGGGACGAAGAAAATGTATTAATACCGCTAAGATCATTCGCGATATCGCTAAAGCAAAAGGGATAAAGTTGAAAACGTTAGAGGATAATATGAAAGCCTGTGAGCAGATCGTTGCCACTAAAAGTGAAATCTCCAGAGGGCACTATCAGAGTTCTTTCCCGCAAGGTTGGAGTGAGCCTGTAATGAAAGATTATTTTAGTCCTCACAGGCCTGTTCGAAGCAAAAAGAAGCCAACAGATCTTCGTTCTTTTTATGAGCGTATCACGGAACCGAAAATCAATTCATCAAAGGCTAAAATTCCTGATTACCCCTGGCAGACGACTGGTATTATCTGGGGGCATCAATGTTTGCGGCCAATTTACAGGAAAGGAGTTGATGTGAAAATAAATATGGATGATAAGAATATTGTAGCTTACGCTTTTTTCGATAAAAAGGAGGTGGAAAAAAAAATACCGGACAAATTTTCTCTAACAGACATGAAAGAGATTGAGGAAATATATGAAACAGGACATTACGCTTCCCATCGTCAAAATGCCACCGGTTATAAGTGCTTCAGCTACGAAAACAACCGGATCTGGGAGTTTAAGATCAGTAGTGGAAACAGGCTTTGTGGGCTGACGGTAGAGGCAACCAGAGAGGGGAAATTGGCTCGTATCCCCTCTTTGGCTGTATTTGATTGGATTCCCAGGAAAAAACTGTAGATTTCAAGGATATCCGTCAGGCGTGTTCTTTGGGTCCAGTCGGTATTCGATGATCAGGCAACGTCGTCCAGCTCAGAGTCAATCAGCGTACCCCGCAGGGAGTGAGGGAATGCCTCGAGGATTTCTATATTGGCAAAACGACCAATCAGCCGGGGGTCAGTGCAGTGAAAATTGACCACCCGATTACACTCTGTCCGGCCAGAAAGTTGTCCCGGATCTTTCTTTGAGTAGCCAGTCACCAGAATTCTCTGGGTGCTGCCCACCAGTCGGCGACTGATCTGGTTAACCTGCTGGTTGATGCGATGCTGCAAAATGTGCAGACGCTGCTTTTTAACCTCATCAGACACATCGTCCGCCATGTCCGAAGCCGGGGTTCCCGGACGTTTGCTGAAGATAAAACTGAAAGAAGCATCAAAGCCCACTTCGGCAATCAGGTTCATGGTGTCTTCAAAGTCCTGGTCGGTTTCGCCGGGGAAGCCGACGATAAAATCTGAAGAGAGTTTCAGGTCAGGACGAATGGCCAGAACCTGACGAATTTTCTTCAGGTAATCATCCGCTGTGTGTTCCCGCTTCATCAGCTGGAGAATGCGGTTTGAGCCGCTCTGTACCGGCAGATGCAAGTGGCTGACCAGCTCCGGTACCTCCCCATAGACATTCACCAGGCTGTCAGAAAATTCCAGTGGGTGCGAGGTGGTAAAGCGAATGCGGTCAATACCATCAATGGCCGCGACCAGGGTAATCAATTCCGCCAGATCACAGGTGGAGCCATCGTGTTTGTCGCCACGAAAGGCATTCACGTTCTGACCCAGAAGGTTGATTTCACGAACCCCTTTTTCGGCCAGTCCGTAACACTCGGCAATCACATCATCCATGGGTCGGCTGATTTCAGCCCCCCGGGTATAAGGTACGATGCAGTAGGTACAGTATTTATCGCAGCCTTCCATAATGGAGACAAAGGCACTTGGGCCTTCGACACTGGGCTCAGGCAGTCGGTCAAACTTCTCAATTTCCGGAAAGGTGATATCAATCACCGGAATATGATTGGCTTTACTGGCATCAATCATCTCCGGCAGACGATGCAGAGTCTGGGGGCCAAACACCACATCGACCTGGGGAGCCCGCTTACGGATCTCGGCACCTTCCTGGCTGGCAACACAGCCGCCCACACCAATAATCAGGTCCGGATTCTTTTCCTTGAGTTTGCGCCAGCGGCCCAGCTGGTGGAAGAGCTTTTCCTGGGCTTTTTCCCGAATGGAACAGGTATTTATCAACAGGACATCCGCCTCTTCAGGATTGTCCGTCAGTTCCAGAGTATGAGTTTCACCGAGCAGATCAGCCATACGGGCGGAATCGTACTCATTCATCTGACAACCGTGTGTCTTGATATACAGTTTTTTGCTCATTTCACTCTTTACTGGCTGGTGCCTGAAAGGGCTCAAACCTGCAGCTGAGGTTAAGCCTGTTGTTAATATAAAAGGGGGTAAATCAGGCATTATAACTACCCTGCACCATGGAGGGTAGTCCATGATAGGTCGGGTCAGGCAGTGATTGCATCGTATGGACTGTGGTCAATGCCGGGTCTGGCTGGTTGATCGCGAATAAAGACCCCCCTCAGGTTTGTATATTTCCAGTTTCTTAAGGCTAACCGCAAGCCATTGGTGTTTTGCTTTGTGTTATCATCCCCGCCCAGAATTCGTATTGTCAGCTCGATCCTCATGGATCGGGCCGTATTTTAGAGCGGTAATAGAACCCAATGGCGAACATCCCCATTTTTCGTGTGATCTTTCAAAATCAGGGCGAAGTGTTTGAAGTTTACGCCCGTCAGATTTTCCAGAGTGAGCTCTGGGGGTTTATTGAGGTCGAAGAGTTTGTCTTTGGTGAGCGCAGTCAGCTGTTGGTTGATCCCAGTGAAGAAAAACTGAAGACTGTATTTGAAGGAGTTAAGCGTAGCTATATTCCTTTGAGTGCCATCATTCGTATTGATGAAGTGGAGAAGGAAGGCGCCAGCAAGGTTTCTGAAGTCAAAGGTGATAATGTCCGGCCTTTTCCGGTGATGCCTCACCTGCCTTCCAGAGATTAAAGGCAATGGATTCCCACGCAGGATCCCCAGGGCCTAAAAGCGAGGGAATCAAGGTCTGTTTGTTCAGTAAATTACCGGCTGTTTACTCAATGGCCGGTAGATCAAAAACCGTGGAAGAGAAAAAGGACATTAGATGTACCCATATTTATTTTATGAATAAATTTATGGCTGTCCTAAATGTTTTCTGCTGTCCTAAATGTTTTCTAAATATCTTTGCTAAATGTCTTTCCAATATTCTGTTTATTCGCAATATAATCTTTCACCTGCTGAAAAAAGCCATCAATATCCTGAGATTCCAAATCAGGGTTTAGTAGAATCAAGCGAACAAAAGTCAGGTTTTTCCAGGTTCCATACCCGACCATGCAGATGCCCGCCTCATTGAGCCCATTACACAAATCGATGGCATTCATTTTTTTTACGGTAAAACACAAGTTCAGGCTTTGCGGTGGGATGACCAGTTCAAAGTCAGGATCGTTGCGTACGCAGTCAGCGGCGTAATCGGTCAGCTGGAACTGTTTTTCAATACGCCGGGCATAGCCCTCTTTGCCAAAGTATTTCCAGGCGGCCCATACTTTGAACGCATCGTTTTTACGGCCGCACTGCATTGATTTTAGTCCGGGGTTCCACGTATCTTCATTGGCCTGAAACAGGTAATCACTTTTTAAAGCACAGTGCCTGGCCAGCATCCCCTGTTGTCGAAACAATACGCAGGATGCCAGTACCGGCACATTCATCATTTTGTGGGCATTCCAGGTAATGGAGTCCGCCCTGGCAGCCCCTTGTAACAGTGCCTGTTTTCGTGCCTGTGACAGGAACGCTCCGCCCCCCCAGGCCGCGTCAATATGTGTCCACAGTTGGTATTTGGCGGCAATTGCGGTGATTTCCTCAATGGGGTCGAACGCTCCGAGAACCGTGGTCCCCGCTGTGGCATTGATTAAGAATGGCTGAAAACCCTGGTGGTTATCCTCACAAATAGCCTGTTCCAACGCCTGCGTATTCATTTTCCCCTGGTCGTCGGAAGGAATCGTCCGGATATTGTCGCTCCCCAGTCCCAGACACATGGCATTTTTAATGTGGGAATAATGGGATTGGTCGCTAATGTAGGTGGTCAGTGCTTTCCCACAAATTCCTGTTTTAGCGATCCCGGGGACGGTTTCATTGCGTGCTACCATCATTGCCAGTTGATTGGCAGACGAACCACCGGGTACAAAAATTCCGTCACCATCAGGGAAGCCGGCATAATCCAGCAGGGTGCTGATCACTTCTTTTTCGATATTCACATGCACGCCGGCGACTTTATAGGTATGCATAGAGATATTGGTCATCGTCGCCAGCATGTCAGCCATCATGGCCGGGTGATTGCGGGCACCAAACAGCTGATTAAAAAAAGTGTGACTGCCCGTACGGGGGGTATTAACGACCACCCTGGTCATCAGGGCTTCAAATTCATCATCCGTCATCTCGCCGTCTTTAATCGCCAGTGAGAATTTATCCTGATTCTCTTCCGGCCGGGTCGGTTGTAATGTTGGCTCTGATAGCTCCGCCTGATAACAGGCGTCGGCGATACGGCGAAGCATATCCATGGTCGATGAAAATTGCTGGTCGGCGGTTAATCGGACTCTATTCCGCACTTTAGTACCCACTGTCGTCTGTCTGGGCAGACTGTCCTGTCCTTCTTTTATTCCCTCTCCCTGAGTCTTGGTAACACGGCCCTGAGACATAAGTTTGATCACCCTGACAATGAAAATCACCCCCGATCAGAGTAGACGAATCTCACCACACAGAAGAGGTTAATTGGAGTAGTGAACTAATGGGGACTTTAGTGAATATATAGAGGGCATTCATTGAAGTGCC
>NZ_JAVRMB020000033.1:0-2760 GCF_031844845.1 Endozoicomonas sp. | reverse complement strand
CCGGCGGAGCCGCCTTTGATGTGGTAATTTTTACCCACTACCGGGCGACGCATATCGCAGTCAACCAGCAGCGTTTTGCCCAGCTGCCCAAGCGACAGTGCAAGGTTAGAGGCTGTTGAAGATTTGCCTTCGCCGGGCACCGTTGATGTGACGGCAAACAGGCGATGCTGCTGATCAATGGCGGTCAGGTTGATACTGGTGCGGATAGTGCGCACAGCTTCACCAAAGCCTGGTTGCTCCTTGTCGTTAAACAGGTTGAATACATGATCCAATAGTTTTTTGTCGGTGAGTTTCGGTAATACACCCAGCACTGGCAGGTTCTGTTTTTCTTCAATATCCCGGGTGGTGCGAATGGTGTTGTTGAGCATTTCCAGCAGGAAGGCGATACCGCAGGAGACCATTAACCCCAGTAGTGCGGCAATGCCGACAATCAGCTTTTTCTTGGGTTTTACCGGATTTTGAGGCGTAAACGCTTTGTCGACAATACGGGCGTTGGCGGTTTGCAGGTCACTGGTGGCGGACGTTTCCTGAATTCGCTTGAAGAAGGCATCGTACAGGTCTTTATTAGTCTGCACTTCCCGCTCAAGGGATCGCAGGCGGAACTGTTTGCGGTTGATCTCTTGTACCGTGGACTTCACTTTATTCACCGCAGTCTGCAGGCTTTTCTCGTTGGCTTTATCAATTTCATAGTTCCGCTCAACACCATCGACAATATTGCCAATCTGAACCTTGAGGTTCTGCTGGATACTTTCCAGCTCGGAATAGGCCGAGATCATTGATGGATGTTTCGGGCCATAACGGCGGGACAAATCCAGCACCTGACGGTCCCGGTTCGATTCGTCCTGCTTCAGGTCCTGAATCAGCGGATGCTGCAGCACCGCCTGCAGGGACTGGCTATCGCCTTTCTTCATTTCGCCAGAGCGTATGCGCTTATAGATGTTTTCGGAGACCGCCAGTTTGTTGCGCACCTGCACCAGGGAATTCGTCAGGGCTTTCAGTTCATTGCTGGAAACGGTCAGCACGCCTTCCAGGTCGATCAGCTGCTCCTGCTCCCGGTAATCTTGTAGCTCCTGTTCTGCCGCTTTCAGTGTTTCTGAAAGGTCACTCATGCGGCTCTGCATCCAGTCGGTGGCGTTCAATGTCAGCGACAGTTTGGCCTCCATGTAGGATTCGATATAGGCACTGGCAATGGCGTTGGCAATTTGTGCGGCCAGTTTCGGGTTTTCGGACTGGGCATGAATTTTGACAATCTGGGTTTTACGCACCGGCTCGATGGTGACGTTGTTGCTCAGTACATTAATGGTGTCGCGCATCACGCTGGAAGCGTCGACTTCTTCTGTTGGCTCCTGCAAGCCAAACCAGCTACGCCAGTCAAGCATGCCGCTGTACCAGGGCGCTTCCCTGAGACGGCCATTAAATTCAGGGTTGTTCAGCAGGTTTAGTTTGTTAACCACCTTTTCCAGTACGCCCCGGGATTTCAACACTTCAAACTGCGTGTTGAGATAGCTGTCACTGCCACCTTCGATGCCGTACATCTCCTCAATGGAGACGACTTTGGCCTGCTCCTGCTCAATTTGCAGAATCGATGTTGCCTGATAGATGGGCGTCATGGAAAAGACCACCAGAATGGCTATCAGGGTAACCGCCAAAGTAAAGCCGACAATGGCCCAGCGATGACTGTTCAGAACATGGAAAATTTCGCGGAGATCAATAATATCCTCCCCCTGCAGAGCTCTGGCTTGCGAAGGGGGGGATGCTGGTTTGGATTCTGTATTCATGGGGTTCGCACAACCATTTAAGGCAACTGTTCAGGACAAGAAGTTAGGGAAGCTGCAATTGAAAATGTACCATCGTCATCCCCGCGAAGGTGGGGATCCACTGCTCGTGGTAGATTCCCGCCTTCGCGGGAATGACGGATGACTGGTACTTTCTACAATGCCAATTCACTTAGGACAAGAAGTCAGGACAAAAAATCAAAAGAAGCTTTCGTTGATAACAATGATGTCACCGGGCAACACGGAATCGTTTAACGACAACTCCTGCTCAGCGGGGCGGCCATTTTCTTCCCGGGTGACCATAATGTCTTTTTTTGAGGCTCGCTGAGTAAACCCTCCGGCCAGGGCAACGGCTTTTTCCAGGGTCAGGCCGGGCTCAAAAGAAAACCCGCCGGGTGACTTCACTTCGCCGCTAACAAAAAATTTCCGGTACTCTTTGATGGAGACGCTAACCCTTGGATCAATAAAGTAGCCCTCTTTCAGTCGCCTGATAATCAGCTTTTCCAGCTGGCCGACGGTAAGCCCTTTGGCTCTGAATTCTCCAAGGAATGGATAGGACACGGTTCCGGCATCGGTAAGAATCAGCTCTTTTTCCATATCCTCTTCGCCGAAGACCGAAATGCTGATTTTATCGCCGGCACCCAGCTCGTAACGGGACAGACTCATGGGTTCGGCGGCGGACAGAATGCCGCTAAAGGCGATAGTCAGCACTAATGCCAGGAGAGTCTTCAACCGTAAAGCAGGATTGCACAAAGAGGGGGATTTCATTATCAAAACCTGGTTAGCAATTTCCCAAAGGGATTATCTACAGCGGCCCTGAGCCATCTTATCTCCCAGGGTTTTCTGAAATGGATGAAAAAAAACAGGCTGGATTTTACACCAGCCTGTTGGATATATGAAACATTTGTCGTTTTTTGTTAAAAAAACGAGTTTATTAGATGGCGATAGTGCCGGTTAGCATATACGCGTTGCGCTTGTAGCTTTC
>NZ_JAVRMB020000032.1:0-7262 GCF_031844845.1 Endozoicomonas sp. | reverse complement strand
TTTGTATTCTGGGCGTACAACTCGTGGTCTAAAAACACCTTCTTTGACACTGACATCATTGATGTTGGTTATGACTGCTCATCACATCCAATAGCAACAAATCGCACCCTGATAGAAGAGTGCACCACCTATAAAGAGTTTATTCACGCTAACACTGGCAATAGTGTTTGCACCTACATCTCTGGTAGTGGAATGTGGTGCGAGTGTTATTCTGAAAAATTGCAAGAGGTTTATGGTGATGCCTGTGCAGATAAGGTAAATCAGCTTATCAAACAAAGCAATCTGACGGTCCCGGAAAAATACAAAAGTCTGGTTTCAGACATCGGTGAGCTTATCTTTATGGAAGGGGTTGATCACACTGAGTATCCTGAACTTTATGATATTTGCGATGAAATCCTCTCTAGATTTGGTTCACTTGGGTACGATAGCGAACCTTACATGTGTGCAATTCTTGGTGGTAATAATGAAGGTGCATTTGAGTATGCTAATGAGTCAGGTTTTACCGAATTAACCTTATCCGATTTCAAAAAAATGATGATTGTAAGCTAATGTACTCACCTTCTCAGTGACGTAGGTTGGGTCGAGCGAATGCGAGCCCCAACACAAACCCTCAGCCGCAAAAAACTATCCGCAAAAAAAACGGCACCGGCAATTCAGACTGTCAATATTTAACGCCTGTTTATGGGGGCGAGATTTGTTGGGGCTCGCTCCGCTCGACCCAACCTACGCCATGCCGCTGTGCCGGATAATGATAGCTGCATGGATACTATCGCTTATTCCTCTTCAGCATCATCCAGTGGTAAATTGGTTCAGTGGTCTTACTATCAAATGACATGGATGCCATCATGCCCCGCCTGCCCAATCTCATTCTACTGACTGCATTATTCCCCCTGATTACCAGCTGCTCAACTGATCAGGCTTCCAGCTACGCAGCGAATTATGTGACCAAAGCAGCCCTGAAAGAACTAGGCCCCGCAGGAGACGTATTCTCCGTTGGTATGGACCTGGAAAAGGATGTTATTGCCTTTGAAGCGCTGGTTCGTATTTTACTCAAAGAGGCCCGAGTCACCTGGGGTGATGAAAAAAAGGCCAGCAGTAAAGAGTATGTTAAATATACCAATCACTACCGAACCCGGGTTTTTGTGGACTTTGAATCGGGTAAGGTACACGTGGAAACGTTAGATCGTTCAGACCTGAGAAAAGCTATCGCCGCTATCTTGCTGACACCCTATGCACCAGACCAGGTTGACCTGTTCAGTGCCCGGGATGTTCCCGTTGGCGAAAAACCCATGCTCTATGGCCAGGTTCTTGACCAGGAAAACCAGCCCATTCGCTGGGAGTGGCGCGCCCTGAAATATGCCGACCACATGATTCAACAGCAGCTGACAACACGCAATACGCCCAAGGGACGAGCCTATGCCGTGGATTTTGATCTGGTTGATGACCACCTGTCGAAGCGACAGTATCAATATGCCAGCCTGGTGCAAAAGTATGCCCGAATCTACGACGTTGAAGAGAGCCTTATCTATGCCGTTATTCGAACTGAAAGCAGCTTTAATCCCTATGCAGTCAGCTCATCCAATGCTTATGGCCTGATGCAGATTATACCGAAAACGGCGGGTCGTGATGTTTTTGACAAAGTAAAAAATATGCCTGGACAACCCAGCAAAAACTGGCTGTTCCAGCCACACAATAATATCGATACCGGAACGGCTTATTTGTCCCTGCTGGAAAACCATTATCTGAAAAATATTAAAGACCCACGCTCACGAAAATACACGATTATTTCCGCCTATAACGGGGGTGCCGGTAATGTATTTGCCACCTTTGACCGCAACCGTGACAGGGCAGTTCAAAAAATAAATAACCTTGAACCGAACCAGGTGTATTGGGCTCTGACACAAAGACACCCAAGAAGTGAGAGCAGACGATATCTGGAAAAAGTATCTTCAGCGCAAAAGGATTTTTACAACAGGACGTTATAGGTTTACGTATTCTGAAGCAGCATAGGATCTGGAGCTCAACAATCTACTCAGGGTCATATATTCCGGGTTGTCAAAAGCACTTCCCGGTGTCGAAACCTTTGCAGGCCGGAAACCAGCCAGCTCCAGCTCCAGCGCTGAGACTTTGATGTATCCATGTTGCCGGCTACTTATCGACCTTCCGCGAATATATCTACCCGCGCGAATATATCTACCCGTTTCAACGGCAGTAATAACGTCCCCCTGTGACGAAATCTTTGCAGATCGGTACTTAACCGGCTTCTGCTCCGCGGCTTTGATGTATCGGTGCTGCAAGGCCTCTCCCGGGGAGATTCTGCCACCGGATTTTAATGCTATCATTTCTCCAAACAAGTCTTTCGCATCTTCGCCCAACGCTTTTTCGATGGTATGTGATGCCTCTTTGATACGTTCTTCCATTTTTTGATCTGTCACTTTTAACCGATGACCTGAATCCAATATAAAGTCGGCAGGAAACAGTTTTTCCCCCGTGGTCAAAAAGTACAGTACGCAACCTGCTGACCATATATCAATATTTTCTGATTCTCCGCTTTTTAAACACTCAAGGGGAGTGTAACTGACAGGGGACATTCCCTTGTAATTCTCACCCTGCTCTCTGGCAATACCAAAATCACAAATTTTCAGTTGTTCATTCCGGATTAGCAGGTTATCGGGTTTGATATCACCATGGATAATCCCTTTCTCTAATAAGTAACACAGGCCTTTAATGAGATGGGTAATATATTTCCCGATACTTTCTGTATCAGGCGTGCCTTCATCCTCAATAATTTTTTTCAGGTTTGTACCGCCATCTTCCATAATGATATGGTCATCAGTGACAACTATTATATTTGCTATGTACCTATTATTATCTTCTTTAATCTTTTTCAGGAATTTAATCTCCCTGTCTTTTGAATGACCTCCCTTTATGGGTTTCGCCACATAGAAATTGTCTGTCCTTCGATCTCTAACTTCAACAACGCACCGATTGTCAGTGGAGATGCCTACGCCGATATGGATATTATCATGAAAAGAAAACGTTCCTTTCAATGGAGGGTGCTTTCTGCAGGACACATTTTCCGAGTCACTCTGAGCTTTTACATCAGCCCCATTGTCAACAGATGTCACCTTTCCAGCAAACCCATTACCCTTTTTGTAAGTGACTGCAGGAGGCCCAAACTCAGAGATATTTTCACCTCTGTTCAGGTTAATAGAGGTAACCGCCCCACTGACTCTTCTAACTCCCCCGGCAACACCTCTCCAGATGGCATTAAGAAATGATTTGGAATTTCTGGCAGGGTGCCGACTGTTAACACCAGAGCTGGAATTAGCGGTTAACTGATCTATACCCTTTAATGGAAAATCCGCTTTATTCATACCTTGTTGTCCGGCTATGTTGTGCTTAAAGGTTGAACGCAATATGGTTCCATATTAGCTGTTGGTTCTGGTCATTATAAACAACACTATTAGGCTGATAAGAGACTAAAATGCTCATTTTCAGGCCTTTCTTGTACTTCAGTAAGTCATTTAATTCGTACGATTATGCCATAAATCGCTTTCAACCCTTAAGCACAACATAGCCTTTTTGTCCGCTAATACTGCACCGATGCCCGGAACTGGCAAACCATATCAGGAACTCTGCGTCGTCAGGAGTCATCCCTCCCGGCTATCTGTTTTTTTAAGACCCGCTTTTATCGGAAAAGTTCAAGGTTATTTGCGGATTGAGTTTTTCTCCAGATCAAACCCTCATCAGACCAATAAAGCCCTGTACAATAGGCAGGGCTTTATTGGTTAACTCAGTTTACGGCCCTTATTGGCAGCAATTCTTAACCGAAGGGCGTTCAATTTAATAAACCCTTCTGCATCGCCCTGATTGTATGCTCCGGCATCGTCTTCAAAGGTAGCAATATTTTCATCAAACAGTGAATCTTCTGAGCGTCTGCCAACCACAGCTACACTACCCTTATAGAGTTTGAGACGAACCTCACCATTCACCGGACCCTGACTCTCATCGATCATTTTCTGGAGCATTTCACGCTCAGGCGACCACCAGTAGCCGTTATAAATCAGCTTGGCGTACTTTGGCATCAACTCATCTTTCAGGTGTGCCACTTCCCTGTCCAGCGTGATTGATTCAATGGCACGGTGTGCCTTCAGCATAATGGTGCCTCCAGGCGTTTCATAACAGCCCCGGGCCTTCATACCAACATAGCGATTCTCAACAATATCCAGACGACCAATGCCGTTTTCTCCACCAATGCTGTTCAGAGAAGACAGTACCTGAGCCGGAGACATCTCCTCACCATCAATGGCAACAATATCACCTTTGCGATAAGTCAGATTCAGATAAGTGGGAACATCAGGGGCGGTTTCCGGAGAAACGGACCAGCGCCACATATCTTCCTCAGCCTCAGCCCATGGATCTTCCAGAATGCCTCCCTCATAAGAAATGTGCAGCAGGTTAGCATCCATAGAATAAGGCGATTTTCCTTTCTTACGTTCCACTTCAATACCATGTTCATCACAGTAGGCCAGCAGCTTTTCCCGGGAATTCAGATCCCACTCACGCCAGGGCGCAATAATCTGAACACCGGGTTTCAACGCATAAGCACCCAGCTCGAAGCGCACCTGATCATTCCCTTTGCCGGTAGCACCGTGAGAAATAGCATCTGCTCCGGTTTCATTGGCAATCTCAATCAAACGTTTGGAAATCAATGGCCTGGCAATGGAGGTACCCAGCAGGTACTCACCTTCGTAAACGGTATTGGCACGAAACATGGGGAAGACAAAATCACGGACAAACTCTTCGCGCAGGTCATCAATATAGATCTCTTTAATCCCAAGGGCTTCCGCCTTGACCCTGGCTGGTTCTACTTCTTCGCCCTGTCCCAGGTCAGCAGTAAAAGTAACTACTTCACATTCGTAGGTATCTTCCAGCCACTTTGCAATGACTGAAGTATCAAGACCTCCGGAATAGGCCAGAACTACTTTTTTAATCTTTTTCATCGCTCAACTCCAACTACACACAGCTACAGGACAGGAACAGGACAGGAACAGGACAGGAATAAATATTCTTATTTTGTGGATAATAATTCATTTAGTAGCTTTCGCCAAGATACCTTGCGTATTAATGATGCCAAACGTAAGAACACTACTGATAAAGTGTATGGATCATAACACCAAAAGCCCTGGCCTACGGATTATACCTACCCGTTTTATGCATAATTTATCGGGCACCCACTATCAAAATTTGCTTTTTTTCGCTAGGATGCCCATCCGGTTCGATCATATAACCGGAACAGGTACCGTCCAAAATGAGCCAAATTCTAACCATTACCCGCCCCGATGACTGGCACCTTCACCTTCGTGATGGCAATGTTCTGAGCGAAACAGTCGCCTCAACCGCCAGAAGCTTTGGCCGGGCCATCATTATGCCCAACCTGGTACCACCAGTAACTGACGCCGAACTGGCCAGTCAGTACAAAGCCCGTATTACCGACCAGATACCTGAAAACTCAGTTTTTCAACCTTTGATGACGCTGTATCTGACGGATAAAACAACCCGGGAAACCGTTCTTACCGCTCATAGCCGTGGTGATGTCATTGCTCTCAAGCTATATCCAGCGGGCGCGACCACCAACTCTGACTCGGGTGTTACCAATCCTGAGAATATCTATGACGCTCTTGAGGCAATGGCCGAATGCGGCCTGCCTTTACTGGTGCATGGAGAGGTCACGGATGCTGACATTGACATCTTCGACCGTGAAAAAGTATTTATTGACCGCCACCTGATCAAACTCGTAGAACGTTTCCCAACGCTGAAAATTATTCTGGAGCACATCACAACAGCAGATGCCGCTCAGTTCATCAGCGAGGGTGGAGAAAACCTGGGCGCTACCATTACTGCCCACCATTTGTTGTATAATCGCAACCATATGCTGGTTGGCGGCATCAAACCCCATTATTATTGTCTGCCGATTCTCAAGCGGAACCGGCATCAGCAGGCATTGCTTGACGCTGCTGTAAGCGGCAATCGTCGTTTATTTCTGGGTACTGACTCGGCTCCACACGCCGTTGGCGCAAAAGAGTCATCCTGTGGCTGTGCAGGCTGTTATACCGCACCGGCAGCCATTGAACTTTATGCAGAGGCCTTTGAGAATATGGGCGCTCTGGATAAACTGGAAGCCTTTGCCAGTTTTAATGGCCCTGATTTTTATGGCCTGCCCAGAAACCAGGACATCATTACCCTGGTGAAAGAAGACTGGACGATGCCAGAATCCATTGCATTCGGTGATAACCGGGTGAAACCCCTGAGAGCCGGTGAAACCATAACCTGGCGCCTCAAAACTTTTCATAACAAGAGTAGGAGACGCCTTTGAGGGCCGATGACAGCCACTCCATGGCCAGCCGATTCCGGAGCTTTCTGCCCGTGGTGATCGATGTGGAAACCGGCGGCTTTAATGCCGCCACTGACGCACTTCTGGAAATTGCGATCACCGTTATTGAGATGGATGAAAGTGGTTTTCTCCATCCGGGACATTCAGAGTCATACCATATCAAACCGTTTGCCGGCGCCAACATTGAGAAGGCGGCCATTGACTTTATTGGTATTGATCCCTTTCATCCGCTGCGTATCGCCCATGATGAAGAAGATGCCATCAACAACATTTTTCGTTCAGTTCGCAAAGCGGTAAAAAGCCAGGGATGCAGTCGCGCGGTTCTGGTGGGCCATAATGCCGCTTTCGACCTGAATTTTGTGATGGCCGCGGCTGCACGATGCGATGCAAAGCGTAACCCGTTTCACCCGTTTTCCTGCTTTGATACGGCGACTCTGGGAGGGCTTGCTTATGGCCAGACCGTTCTGGCCAAAGCCTGTGCTGAAGCGGATATTGATTTTGACAAATCAGAAGCGCACTCAGCCCGGTACGATACTGAAAAAACCGCAGATCTGTTTTGTACCATTGTTAATCGGTGGAAAGACCTTGGTGGCTGGCTGTAGTCTTGACAGTTGAAAAAAAATGCAACGAACGCAACAAGCCTTGCCCTGTGCGGGTCTTTTGGTCGCAATAATACAATCATTTCTCTGTTTTCAAAGTAATGATTGTGTTTAGGACTTGCATATAGGCGGTAAACGTCAATGGACTGACCCTGTAGGTCAGGCTCGATGATGACCTGAATTTCATCTTAACAGGGCAGTCTTGCTTTCATCTTAACAGGGCAAGTCGTAACTGCTCAAAAAGTACTGGCAAACTATAGTTCAGC
>NZ_JAVRMB020000031.1:0-3977 GCF_031844845.1 Endozoicomonas sp. | reverse complement strand
CCGTTCTTGTTAGGAATGTCAGAGTCTTCACCCACATAAACACCTTCATAGATACAGCGGCCAAGGTGTTCGGCAAACTGTCCGTAAATCTCCTCGTTAATCTGACCTTTTTTCTTTGATTCTTTAATGCTGAGTGTTTTCATTAGGCATACCTATATAAAAGGATGAGCTGTGCGTTATTACTGGTATTTGATTAAGTAATAAAAAAAATACCGGTCGCTTGATGAATCGATAGCGCATTCTTAAAAAAAACAAAGAAACATAAAAGTGATTTATATCAGAAAAGCTCAACTTGACGATTATGTCCATGTATTTAGCTGACATCGTCATATGCCATTAAATACTGACCATTCACGACTGTATTTTTAACGATAAACGACCATCAAAAAACAAAAATCAGCACGCCAGGCACACTGATCAATAGCGAATCCATCCATTCTTTTAGCTTACCCAGACATGGATTACTTATTTCAATTAATCATAATAAACACACGAATTTTCAAACTATTATTTAAAGAGAAAACGCCCATGGATAAGATGGCAGAAAGCTACGTTATTGGATTGGATTTTGGTTCCGATTCCGCAAGGGCAGTCATTGTCAATACTCATAATGGTAAAGAGCTGGGTTGTGGTGTTTGCAACTATCCCCGGTGGATGGAAGAACAATACAGCGACGCCGCTGAATCGAGATTTCGACACCACCCCCTTGATTATATTGAAGCCATGACATCCGCCATTAAAAGCGCACTAATGGAAGCCGGTAAGGGTGTTGTTGAAAAAGTGGTGGGTATCGGTGTTGATACCACCGGCTCAACACCGGCTCCGGTGGATGAAAACGGCACTGTTCTTGCCCTTAAACCTGAGTTCGCTGACAACCCCAACGCCATGTTTATTCTGTGGAAGGATCACACCTCCGTTGCCGTGGCCGACCGCATTAACCATCTGGCCCGATCAGGACAATACCCTGACTACACCCGCTATGTGGGTGGCATTTATTCATCGGAATGGTTCCTGGCCAAAGCCGCTTATATTTCTGAACAGGATGCCGCTGTTAATAACGCCGCTCACACTTGGGTAGAACTCTGCGACTGGATTCCGGCACTGCTATCCGACAACCTCCATCCAAAAAAGATCAAGCGGGGTATTTGTGCCGCCGGGCATAAAGCACTCTGGCATGAAAACTGGGGCGGCCTGCCTTCACAGACGTTTTTGAGCGCTATATCCCCCACCCTGGACAACATGAGAGAAAATTACTCTGACCAGGTATACACCTCTGAACAGGTAGCCGGATTTCTGACTGAACAATGGGCGGACACATTGGGTTTGCCCGCCGGTATTGCCATAGCAGTGGGTGAATTTGACTGCCATATGGGCGCCGTTGGTGCTGGTGCCCGGGAAGGAGATCTGGTGAAGGTCATGGGTACCTCTACCTGTGACATCCTGATGGTTCCACCTGAAGAGCTGGGTGATAAAACCATTGACGGCATTTGCGGACAGGTGCTGGGCAGTGCGTTGCCCGATATGGTGACCCTGGAAGCGGGTCAATCGGCTTTCGGTGATATCTATGCCTGGTATAAACGTCTGCTGGCATGGCCAGTACAGGAGTGGTCACGCCAGCACCCGGAAGACCAGCCGTTAATGGAGAAAATTGAAGCGTCGTTATTGCCCATGCTGACCCAGAATATCAGTCAGCGAGGGCTTCAGGACGGCGCTCTGGCAACAGACTGGTTTAATGGACGACGTACGCCTTATGCCAACCAGCGTCTCAGTGGCAGCATCAGTCAATTAAATCTGGGTTCTGATGCCCCGGAAATATTCCATGCCCTGGTGGAATCAACGGCCTTCGGTGCCAAAGCCATCACCGACAGCATGAACGATCAGGGTGCCAGCATTAAACGGGTGATTGCCATCGGCGGAATCTCTAAAAAGTCCTCCCTGATTATGCAAATTTGCAGCGATGTCATGGGCTATGAAATTTCGGTGGTTGAATCCGAACAGTGCTGCGCCCTGGGTGCCGCCATTTTTGCCGCCGTTGCAGCAGGCATTTACCAGACCACCCATGAGGCCCAGAAAGCCATGGCCAGTCAGATTTGTCAGGTCTATCATCCCCGCCCTGCCCGTTCGCAACACTACCAGCGCAGATATCAGGCATACCAGCAACTGGGTCAGGCCATGGAAATTTTAACCATGACTCAGGCAGAATCCCTGGCTACTGACGCAGTGGCCGCTGAAAGCAGGGAGGAAACAGCATGCTGAATAATCTTCTGCAACTGAATCTCCTGCAACTGAAAGAGGATGTGTATAAGGCCAACATGGCTTTACAACAGCACAACCTGGTGACCTTTACCTGGGGAAATGTCTCCGGCATCAATCGTGAAACCGGTCTTGTGGTCATTAAGCCCAGCGGTGTTGCCTATGAAGAACTGAGCCCGGACCTTATGGTGGTGGTGGATCTGGCGGGGGATATTATTGCCGGCAGTATGAGTCCATCGTCAGATACCGCCACACATCTGGCATTGTATAAAACGTATCCGGACATTGCCGGAGTGGTTCATACTCACTCTTCCTATGCCACCTCCTGGGCTCAGGCAGGCATGGCCATTCCGGCCCTGGGGACTACCCATGCAGACTATTTCTATGGCGAAATCCCCTGCACCCGACCGCTCTCTCCAGCAGAGCTGGCCAGTGACTACGAGCTTAATACCGGCAAAGTCATTATTGAAACCATAGGCGACACTGACCCAATGGCAGTACCGGGTATTATCATCAGTGAACACGGGCCATTCAGCTGGGGTTCATCCCCGAAGAAGGCGGTTCACAATGCGGTGGTCATGGAAGAAGTGGCGAAAATGGCTTTCCGTACCGTGCAGCTGAATCCCAATGTCAATGGCATTCCGAAAACCCTGCTGGATAAACATTATTTCCGCAAGCACGGCCCTGATGCCTACTACGGTCAGCAAACGAATTAAGCCTCAGGGAAGTAGCAGATCAGAATACACCAACGTCATCCCCGCGAAGGAGGATGTCGAAAAACCCACCGAGCTCGTTCCCACGGTCCCCCGTGGGAATGCATACCGGACCCGCTACAAATGAAACAACCAGCATGAAACTCCCACAAACTCGGGCAAAGAGAGGTTGCCCCTCACACGGCCATCTCCGTATGCATTCCCACGCAGAGCATGGGAACGAGGTGTCCGGAGGGGTTTGCGACAACGTCGGAGCATGGGCACGAGGTAATATCCAGCACACCCTGCTGAGTGAGGCTACGTCTCGTTTTCACGCATTGGGGCAATTCAGACTACGGGCTATCAGACAGTCCTGCGGTCCCATATGCATTCCCACGCAGAGCGTGGGAACGAGATAAAACCGTGGGAACGAGTCACAGCTGGAACAGTGTTCGGGAGTTAGTAGCCGATTAATTCTGGAGATAAAAAGCTATTTGGAAAGGCCGGAACCCAGTGGGCTTATTGAGTTTCTGGAGAGAAGCGTTCCCACGCAGAGCGTGGGAGCGAGATAGATAGGCCTTCTATTATGGAACTATATTGGTAACAGCATCGGTTGCGCACAAGCCATTCGCAGGTGTTACTGCATTACAGGCTGCTGCCCAAGTCGTAGCCGTAGCATTAGGAGTAAAAGTAACCGTTTCAGCACCAAACGCCCCACCTGGAGACACGGTTATAAGACCACTAGCTCCCACTGTAATGTCTCCAGAATTTGCTGGCACCCCATTAGCCGCTGCAGTGCAGTTTGCAATGAGCGTTGTTTGTGCACATATTGCGATCGCCGTTCTATAAGCAGATGCCTCTGATAATGAAGCAGAAGCTTGAGCATTTCTTGTATAATTCTGATACTGCGGAATCGCCACCGCCGCCAAAATACCAATAATCGCCACAACGATCATCAATTCAATCAGGGTAAAACCTGATGCCTTACGGATTTCCGACATCCTTGTCTTCATAATATTTTCCTCGACCAAT
>NZ_JAVRMB020000030.1:0-8499 GCF_031844845.1 Endozoicomonas sp. | reverse complement strand
TTCAACCCTCCTCGCTCCCACGCTCTGCGTGGTAGCGCCAGAACCCAACCACAGACACGATTCCTGTGGTTGGCTATGCATTCCCACGCAGAGCGTGGGAACGAGGTTCCTGGTGGGTTTTGCGACAGCCTCCTGCGCGGGGATGACGGCTACGAGTTAATTTGCCCTTTACGACAGCCCCGATTAGCGGTATTTGACTAATAAAGGAGAGGCAAACTCAGCTGATTAAACTGATCCCCATCAGGTTTCCAAGCAGGAGGCTGATGATAATCGAGGCTGGTAACAGAGCGGCCAGAAGTGTCACCCACATTTTCAGGTTTGCGTATTCCTGACGCAGGTTCCAGCGTTGTGCCGCATAGGTTTTTTTCTCATCCAGATCGGTGGATAAGCCGCATCCACTGCAGCTCACCTGCCACATCCTGACCCTGCGGCTACTTTTACCAACCACCATGTCTGCAAAAATAGCTTGCCCACGACAACAGGGGCAGGGCTTTAGTTTCATGATTCTTCCCTGAACCGCATTCATATCCTTATACCTGTATATTCATAGCTTATTCACAGACTTTCACAGCTTATCCACAGGATGGTTGCGTTCTTATCGTGACACTCCCCGCCTTATCAGGCGAGGCTTCTAACTTCACAGTACTGCCAGTCTATAACAACTGGACTTACACAGAAGCCTCCATTAGCAGTAGTGGGGTGCCCCTCCACTATTTTGTAGGTTGTATCACGGTAAAACAGTCATCGCTTGGTTATCGTCAACGGCTGTTTTACTGATAAATCCATGGAGAGTGTAGAGCATGACAAAAAACACACAAGCGGAACGCTCGCCGCATTCCCGTCTTATATCCCCGCCCGTTTGGATCCACAGGACCCGAGGACCCGAGGCCTAAAAGCCTAAGGGCGAGGATTTACGACTGTTATCCTAAAATAATTGTCTTGCTTCCATCAACAATGACCCGGTCTTCAATGTGGTATCTCAATCCACGGGCAAGCACACTTTTCTCAACATCCTTTCCGAGCCTGACCATGTCTTCGGGTAAATGGTGATGGCCCACCCTGATAACATCTTGTTCAATAATCGGGCCTGCATCAAGGATCTCTGTCACATAGTGACAGGTGGCGCCAACCAGTTTAACACCTCGCTCATAAGCCTGATGATAAGGTTTGGCACCCACAAAGGAAGGCAGAAAACTATGGTGAATGTTGATTACACTGTTTGTATAAAGCTCACACAGTTTTGGGGGTAGAATCTGCATATAACGTGCCAGTACAATCGTATCAATGCGGTACTCTTCGAGGAGTGAGGTCATTTTCTCAAAGGCAGGAGCCTTATCATTTTTATCCACAGGTACGTAGTGGTATGGAATCCCATGCCACTCAACGTAACTTCTCAGATCTTCATGATTGGAGATAACACAGGGTATTTCTATTTTAAGGTCGCCGCTGCGCCAGCGATAGAGAAGGTCTGAAAGGCAGTGGGCTTCTTTACTGGCCAGCAATGCTACTTTCGGAGCAATGCCTGAATCCGTGATTCGCCAGTCCAGATTCAGCTTGTCAGCGATAGGAAAAAACCGGTCCTTAAATTCATCCACAGAGAATGGCAGGCTTTCTGCCTTGATTTCATTGCGCATGTGAAAACGCCCGGTTACAGGGTCGGAGTGGTGGTTGGCTTCGACAATCCAGCCACCATTTCGGGCGATAAAGTCACTGACAGTTGCGACGATACCGGTAGCATCGGGACAGGAAACAAGTAAACGATAGGTTCTGGTCATGGTGGTCGAAAAAGCACTTAAAAAACGTAAATTGACCTCTTATTATAAGTATTTGTAGTTGTGAAATCATATTTTGCTTCAGGCTGAATTTATCCACCGATAATTGAGTCTCTAAGTTACACTGATTGATCATCAATAAATCTGGAGTGGGTTTTTTCATTATGCGCTTACCTGATAGTCCTGACCTGGTCATCATGGGTGATCCCCTGCTTTTTCAGCAGCATCAGCAAGTCAGCGTTGATGAGATCCGTACGGATGACTTCCAGCATAACCTCAAAATTCTCATGGAAAGACAACTGGAGGCCAATGGTATCGGTATTGCCGCACCTCAGATTGGTTGGGGTGCCCGGGTGTTGTGCATTGGTATATCTGAAGAAGCGAAAGACCGTTACCCCAGTGCTCCGGATATTCCACAGTCATTCTGGATTAATCCACAGGTCATTGAGGTCAGCAGGGAAACCTGCTGGACGTGGGAAGGTTGTTTGTCGGTTCCGGGTATTCGGGGGTGGGTAAACAGACCGGCCAGCGTTAAGGTCAGAGGGTTTGATGATCAGGGCGCAACGATTGAAGCCAGTCTCAGCGGTTTTGCTGCCAGGGTGATGCTTCATGAAATTGATCATCTGGATGGCATTTTGTTTACTGGCAGAATTGATGATGCAAAGTTGATGATCCCTAATGTATCTATGGAAACACAGAGTAGCTGGCCTGAAAACTGGCCAACGGAGAATGCCAGGATTACACCTCCGGGAACGATTGCCAAAGATAGATAGCGACTAATGGCATAGAGCCGCAGGTTCTCCTGTCAAAGGACTGATGTGCTTAGAGTGCGTGCTTAAAGTGTCATGTAAATACCCGCTATTGCTGAGTTAATGACTTAAAAGATATTGTCACCATCCTCCAGTAGCTGGGTGATATCCGGGCTGAGCAGGTTGTCACGATATCTGCGACGATTCAGGAGCTTTGTCTGGACGGCATCAGGGAATTCAGTGAACTGAATGACCTGCTTATCAATCAAAAGGTCAATAACATCTTCAAGTACACGGATGAAATCAGCATCATAAGATGCCATTACTTCAGTGCTGATTTCGGGGTTGTTCTGTAAGAAAAGTTTCAGGCCCTCATCTTCCATATCTGCCCGCTTCCATTCATTTGAAAGGAGCTTGTCGGAGACAGCACAAACCTGATTGTTATCATCCCTGAGTACGTAGAGCATATCTATTTCTCTCGTTATTAATGAATCAGTTTATATCTTCTTTATCTTGCTGCGGCTTGTGAACAGGCATTGCCGCGAGAAGGTCTACTATTAGCTTTCGGCTGACATCATAGGCACTTTCACCCGGACTTCCTTCTCCCAGGCCATTTATGCTCCATACCATCTCGCCTGAAGATATATCCACGACTTTCAGACTCAGCATGGTTGAAAATCGGTTCATTTCATCATATTGCCACTCAAGAATTTCACCGGATATCGAGTGGTTGATACGTTGACTTCTGGCCCAGAGTTGAGCTCGCTCAAGCTCGTAGATATCAGCGAGATAGTCTGGGGCAGAGTTTGTTTCGGGTTTCTTGTACGCCGTTGGTTTTTTTACACCGGCGGAGGGTAGTTGAACCAATAAGATACGATCGAGCTGAACAGTGACTTCATCAGGGGTGTTGGTATGACTGATGAATGGCAGCACTGCCCAGTTAGTTCCTTCGAGGCGTTCTTCCTGATACAAGCTGGTGAGCTTATCTGCATAGCCCTGGCATCCTGCCAATGTTATTGAAAGCAGGCCGAGCAAACAGGTAACGGCAAATGAACGTGTGTATCTGCCAGTGAGTTGTTTATTTTTCATGTTGGCTTAACTCGTGGTGATGCAGCTTGAGCCATTGCAGGGCAATGACCGCTGGAGCATTGGCGATCCGACCATCTTTCACCATATCATAAGCTTCCTGAAAAGAAATAACGTGAACTTTGATGTCCTCCCCTTCATCCGCAACGCCAAAAATACCACCGGCCTTGCTGGCATCGACAATGCTGCAGAACAGCTTGAGCTTCTCATTGCTGGCACCGGGGGTGACGTAAAAATCAGATACGGGTATCAGTGTGTTGATGGTGCAGCCTGTTTCTTCGTGGACTTCCCGGCGTGCAACCTCTTCCAGGGATTCCCCGGGTTCGCTGATACCGGCGACCACTTCCAGTAGCCAGGGATCTTCCTTGCTCAGAAATGGCCCCATGCGAAATTGCTCAACCAGAACCACCTGATCCAATATCGGATCAAATAAAATCACGCCAACAGACGGAGGCCTGACCGTCGCCTCGCGGATTAAAGGGTTGCTTTTCCCACCGTTGAAGAGCTTATGGGTGATGGTGTATTTAAAGAGCTTCAGAAAGCCGGAATAGACTTTTTCTTCTTCCTGAACCTGTACATCACTGGCATCAAGACCTGAAAGCTTCATGAGTTCCCTTTCTGGTATAAATTGTGATTTATAATAAAAGCCTGAACAGAGGGTAGCAGCCTATTCAAACCCTGTTGAAGATCATCATCGGCTATTTTGCCGGATTCAAGAATACTGCGTACATCACTGCTGCGAATAGCCACTCGCTCTGTGGCTGTGAAAATAGGCCAGCGCGCTTTAATTTCGGCAGATTTGTGGAATCGTTTCCAGGTTTCCGGGTTGGCGTTATCAGGGCCACGTATAAAAGAAAGCTCAATAATAGTGCGACTATGGTTTTGATATTTTTGCTCAAGAGCCATCATCAGGTCGTATGTGTATACGGGCATACCAGGATTCTGTTCCAGAAGCTCTGCTTCCAGATCACATACTTCAAGGGGGCAGCCAATATCCGCTTCATCAATAAAGCACTGTAACATCTGCAGACGGAGGCTGAACGGCTGAGGCTTTTTATCGAAAGCGTGAAAAGCACTGGGAACCAGCAGTATGCGATCATGACAAGTCGCAGCCTGCTGAAGAACATCCAGGTGTCCAAGGGTTGGCGGGTCAAATGCTGAGCCGAAAACTCCCAGCTTCATACGGCTCATTATAGATTCTCCATTGTTTATGGTCTCCGGCCTTGTGTCTTTATTAACAGGTCAAACCCGTCAGGAATTCAAAATAATTGCTGGATTATATCGGTTTTAAACGGTCCTGCCGAAGGAACTCAATGAATTGGTTAATTCCGAAACTGGCAAGGATGCATTACGTATCAGTCATCGTTTTTCTACTGATAGGCAAATAATTTGTGTCAGGTATTATGCCTCGTCTGGAATGACTCCCTGTCACTTAAATAGTGATGGCTTTTTTTGAGGCCCGATATCTCCCTCCTTACTTCCCCCTTGATATCGGGTCTTTTTTATTTCTTCCCCATCCAGTAAATCAATGCGCTTTCCCTCAGCAGGTAGCGACTAATCCCTTAAAAGTCTCATCACAAATTATGTTATGACAGAGTCAGGAATCTGAATCTCCACGGATACCGGTAAATGATCAGTGATCGGGATATTGATGACGCCAAACTGGTTTACGATCAGGGATGGGCTGATCAGGATATGGTCCAGGGAACGTTTTGGCTGCCAGCTGGGAAAAGTGTTCTGCCCCCAATGGGCGGCATGAAGGCCGGTATCTTTTAGCGGAGAATCATTAAGCAGCTGATCAGCATGGGTATTCATGTCGCCCATTAGCACAACATGCTGATAGCTTTGTACCACGTCCCGAATATAAGAGAGCTGAATGTTTCTTGCTCTTTTACTCAATGCCAAGTGCATCATCACGACGGTGAGTGGTTCCCGGGGATTGCCAAAGCGAGCGACAATAGCGCCCCGGCCGGGGATTAACCCGGGCAACTTATGATCTTCCAGTGATAAAGGTTCAAAGCGACTGAGCAGGCCGTTACTGTGCTGAGCCAGTTTTCCAAGATTCCTGTTTAGCTGGTGATACCAGTAAGGAAAATGCCCTTTCAGGGCAAGATATTCAGTTTGATTGATAAACCCGCTTCGAAGACTCCCTCCATCCGCTTCCTGCAGAGCCACAAGGTCGAAGTCTGGAAGAATGCCTGCAATCCTGTCCAGAGTCGCTATTCGCTTGGAATGCGGCAGGATATGCTGCCAGCTGCGGGTCAGGTAATGTCGGTACTGTTGAGTATTAATACCCACCTGAATATTAAAGCTCAGGAGTCTGAGAACGTTTTTATTCAGTTGGCAGGCGGGTTCTCCCTGTGAGGAGTGATGCACATGCTCGGAACGGTACTGACAACGCTGTCGGTTTAAGCGTCGACGAATGGCACCTGTAAGCGTTCGAATTGGCATAGTGCATCACCGCCTGGTGTAAATACAGAAAACCGGTTGAGATTAGCCTTTTCGGTCTTGTTTGACTTTCCGGATCAGGAAGTCAGCAATCACTGGCATATTGTTCAGTGACCCTGCCAGACCTGGCTCAACGACATAACGTCCATCAATAATAATGGCGGGTACGCCGGTCAGCTTATAGCCCTTCAGCTTTGAAAAGGCTTTCTGGAGCTGCTGGCTAACGCCAAAAGCGTTGAATTCAGAGGTAAAGGTTTTTGGCTCAATGCCAAATTCGCGGTTCATAAACCCGGCCATCTGTTCACCGTCTTTGAGCGGGTTTCGACGGTTCTGTATCTCACTGAAAATGCCTGCATGAACCTTCTCTTCCAACCCCATATTGCGGACAGTATAGTAAAGTCGGGCATGAGTCTGCCAAAGGTTCGGGCCGAAGAATCCGGGGGTTCGGATGAATTCAACATTGGACGACAGGGTTTTCTGCCATTGCTCTATTTTTGGCTCAAGTGCGTAGCAGTGGGGGCATCCATACCAGAAAACGGAGACGACTTCGACGTTCTCCGGTTTGGCGTCGGTGCTTACCTGGTTTTCTAATACCCGGTAATCCTGTCCGGCCTGAAATCGCTGGAGTGGTTGCGTTTGGCTGGTGGCGTTTTGTGCTACCGGTGAACTCTGAGAGACAATCGTCGTTTTCTTTGGCGAGTTACCGTTGAATAAATAGCCTGCTGCGACCAGGATGATTCCCAGAAATACAGCAATGCCTGCTATACCCTTCATTTTTTTTGTCATGTAGGAGTCCTGCTGTTTTTCATTGTTATTTTGCTTAGAGACACATTACAAAAGCGCCCGATGAAAAGGAAGGGCGGCGGGGAGATATATTTTTGTGATTCAAGCGGGTGTCGAAAAAGGTAACCTGACAATGATCTCGACGCAGGTCGGTTCGCTTACGAGCCGACCTGCAGATAATCTTTTTCGGCAGCCTCTCAAGGCGGGAGAACACGAACAGAAGTCTGATAGAACCAGACTTCT
This sequence comes from Endozoicomonas sp., assembly GCF_031844845.1. Classification (GTDB taxonomy): domain Bacteria; phylum Pseudomonadota; class Gammaproteobacteria; order Pseudomonadales; family Endozoicomonadaceae; genus Endozoicomonas. Next base: position 1,418 of record NZ_JAVRMB020000030.1, on the reverse strand, counting down.
GTGAATCAGCCGGAGGTAATAATCAACGGAGCCCGCTGATGTAGTTGGAAACGGCTTCGATTTCCTTATTGCTCATCTTCTCGGCAATGGTTCTCATGATCTTGATGTCACCATCGTTGGTTCGATCGCCTTCACGGAAATCCCGCAGTTGTTTCGCTGTGTATTCCGGTTTTTGTCCGGCAATCTGGGGGAAGCCCGCCAGATAGTTGCCTTTGCCGGTTATGGAGTGGCACGCGCTGCAGGCAGGAATGGCTTTTTTGGCATCGCCTCCCCGGTAAAGCGCCTCACCCAGAGATACGTATTTTGGATCGGTGGCACCCAGGGGCGCTGGCTGGCTGGCATACCAGGCGGCCAGATCTTCAATATCCTGTTTGGACAGCGTACTGACAAATGGCGCCATCTCCGGAACGGAACGGTCACCTTCTTTGATTTCAGTAATTTGTTTAACCAGATACCGTTCACCCTGACCGGCCAGATTTGGCCACAGAGGTGCCGGACTAATTCCGGTAAGGCCATGACAGGCGGTACAGGTGGTGGCCTTGGCCTTACCTGCAGAGGCATCTCCTTTAGCAAAGGCGATGCCCGTTATCCCCAAAGAAATGACCAGAGTGAGAATGACTTTTTTCATTATCTGACCCAGTTACGGCGTTTGCCTCGAATGGCTGTTATTATTCATCAGACCTGACAGCTTTTATTGTTTAGCAAAAAACAGAACCCTACAGAGATTCGCGTCTGCTGGTGGCTGTTTCAGCATCAGGTGACATGACGGCATGTGCCTTGAACGACGATAGTATAAACTACTCAACCGGCAACCGGTACAGCCAGAGCTGTAACGATTGGCTACAAGTGGCAACTTGCTGCCCGTTTTCTGATTTCTCTTACGTGATTTATTGGGCTTAGTGTGCCCTGAATCACAAATTTTTCCGGCAGATCTTTATTGATGATCAGACCTGATGAAAGCGATGAATTGAAATCAGTGATGATTATTGGAATGTATGAAACACCATGAGTGATACCAGACCTTCATTAAATTACCGCCAGGCCACCTTTTACAAGAGTGCGGCAAAGCTGAGCCAGTGTCCGGAAAGTGAAGGTCGCGAAGTGGCCTTTGCTGGCCGCTCCAATGCCGGAAAGTCCAGTGCTCTGAATGCACTGACAGGCTCAAACAAGCTGGCCCGTACCAGTAAAACTCCCGGTAGAACCCAGTTGTTAAACTTCTTCACTATTCAGGAAGATATCTATCTGGTTGATCTTCCCGGCTATGGCTACGCCAAGGTGCCGGTGGCCATGAAGAAAGAGTGGCAGCATCATATGAACGACTACCTTGAGCGTCGTGAAGCTCTGGTTGGTCTGGTTCTGCTGATGGATATTCGCCATCCAATGAAAGAGTTTGACCAGATGATGCTGAATTGGAGTGT
>NZ_JAVRMB020000029.1:0-3403 GCF_031844845.1 Endozoicomonas sp. | reverse complement strand
GCGATGATGGAGTCACCCGTCTGTTCATTGGAACCAAAAACAATAACATTGGCTATCTGTCTTTCAAGTCTCACCGTAGATTCAGTGAACCAAAGTCAATTTATATCAGGAAGGAAGCCGGTCAATATACAGTCTCTTTCTGCTTCGACGATGGATCAGAAGAACCAACCACCGACAAAGAACATCTGGAGTATCTCAAGGGTGCGTCTAAAGAATGGCTGGAAGACTATGTTATTGGTGTAGATCGTGGTGTTGCTATCCCGGTTCATACTGGTGTAGCAAGATACGACTTTACCGCTAATCAGAAGCGAAACAAAGACAATCGGGAGCGTTACCTTAAACGGCTGCAACGGCGATTAGCTAAACAGACAAAAGGTTCAAACCGTCGGCAAAAGACCAAGAACAATATTGCCAGACAACATAAAAAAGTAGCCAATATCCGAAATGACTTCTGTCACAAAACCAGCCGGAAAATGGTCGACAGCAAGGCAAAGGTTATTATTTTCGAGAACCTGAAAACTTCCAACATGACACGGAAGCCAAAGGCCAAGCAGGACAGCAACGGAAAGTTCATATCCAACAAGGCCAAACAGAAAGCTGGATTAAACAAAGCCATTCTCAATGTAGGCTGGCACTTTCTGGAAACCTATACACATTACAAAGCAGCAAAGGCAGGAAAAGCCGTTTTCAAGATTCCTGCACCCCTTACGAGTCAAGAGTGCGCTCCTTGCGATTACACTCACCCCGACAACCGGAAGACACAAGACCTGTTTCTTTGCGGTAGCTGTGGACACGTTGACAATGCTGACAGCAATGCCAGTTTCGTAGTGAAGAAACGCGCAATCAAATTATTTTTAGACGGTTCTGTTGAAAAGCGAGTTGACTGGCAAGGGTATTCCCCTGCTGGTTAAAGGACGTGGAGCCAAGCGTAAACCGGTAAAGGGCAAGCCCTCTATTGCAACTGGCTGTGAAACGTCAAAAAAGAAGATAATGGCCGTTACTCCGGTAGCTGTCTTATTGGAAGCTCTGCCCCTTTAGGGGCGAGTAGTTCACAGCTATCGGTCAGTTTAAGCCCGAAATGGTGGGAAAACTCCTGGGCGGTCACCGTGATCTCGTCAGGGAAATCCTTTCCTACTCTGGGATCTATTTTCGCAATACAGGCAAGCACCAGTCGCTGTTCATCAAGATTCAGTCGGTAACTGGCCTCAATCAGGTGATTATGTTTTACAATGGTCAGGTCTTTTTTCATAAAATATGAGAGGTAAGTTTTTTTCACATTATTAGAAAACAGGCACCGACACAAACGAAAATATGAGCATAAGCTGTGGACTTATCCCCAATTTCTGTGGTTAACCCTGTTAATCACACAGAATATTTCTCCACCTTTAGCATAATATTTCTCCACCATAAGCTTCTACAGGCCTCTAAAACAAAGGGCTGTAGCAGTGCTAAAAACAAGATTAAAAACAAGAAAGAATAAAAACAAGGAGTATAAACATGTTGTAAAAAGCTGATTAAAAAACAACCAATATTTCAGCAAATTCAGCCAGCAAATTCAGCCTGCCTGAAGACCTGTTTTTCTTTCCTGCTGCAAACTCTACGGTTATAGGCTCTTGCCAGTGCCTGGCTCATGGCTATCGCCCTGATAAGGGTTGTTACCCCTTCGCCGATCAGCCTTGTTCAAATATTCAGCGTCATACTGCGGCTACCCCGTTGCCTCTCCGTTCGGCGATTTTTCGCCGAATAAATCCAGGCCTTCAGCCCAACTCCGGTCTCTGAGCTTGTCATTCAAGGATTTTTCTTTTCCGCCTGACCCTCCCTGCTTGTCCTCAGAAGTCTTCCTTTTAACAATTCCTGTGAAATACTTCACCGGGTCCCGGAATGACTTTTCCGCTGACATCCTTACGAAATCCATCAGGGATTCCATGATGACTTCCTTTTGATACACAGCCAGTGTTGCCAATGAATTTTCATCAATACCGGGAACTTGCATACGAATCATTGCCGCAAGACCGCTATCAAGCTCTGGCAAGTCGCTGTCAATTAGCTGTCCTTCCAGTTCTCTGGCTTCCGGGTCTTCAGATGGGCAGAAGGTGTCGGCATTCCAGATAGAGAACACAAGACTTATAATTTTTCCGCCTCTTCCGGTTTTAGCGGTTTCATAAGCGCAGCAAATATCGGAAATATCATTCACCTCAGCCACCGCTGGCTCAAGTATCCTGAGTTTAAAATCCTTCCACGTTTTATACGATGACTTGTAATCCAGCTTGCATCTGAGCTCATCAAGATAGATTTCTACCGTTGTTTCAGGTCGGCGTATGGTGATCCAGTGATGTTTTCTTAGCCACTGATAAAGACGCATTGACGGAGCTTTTTTTAAGGCTCTGATTTGATCCGCCAGGAACTGAGTAAAACGCATATCTTTAGATAACTCAGTCAGATAAGGTGCGGCATCGTGACTGATGGCGAAATAAGCCTCAACCAGTTTAGGCTGATCAGCGCTCTTTCTGAATTTGGAAGCAGTGCCCCTGAATATATTGATAGAGCCTTTGTAGATGTGCTCTTCATCCTCTCCGTAAAACAGCACCTTCATATCCTGAACTTCTTCACAGGCACTGCGAAACTGACGATATATGGTGGATTTCGTATACCCTATACCGATCCGCTCCAGCTCAGCAGCCCTTAAACAAACAAGCTGATCACTCGCCCTTTTAAACGAATCCAGCTTTGCCAGAATTTCATAAAAAACCTTTTGACCCATGTTAGACAGAGAATAGCGAGCCTCCTCAAAATCATGGCGTATCACAACCTTATCCGTCGCCATATCGACAAAAGGAATGGAAATAAGATCGTTTGATGACATAAGCCTCGCTTCCCCTTCACGGAAACTGATTAATAGGGGTAAAACATAACTTTTACCCTTATTAAAGTCTACTTTTGTCCCCTATAAACCAGCCTAAAACGGATGGACGTACGATTAATATGATGGCAATAGGGGACAAAACGCGACTAGCAGGGGACAAAATAGGACTTATTAAGGGACAGAATAGGACTCAATAAGGATAAAAATTCGGCTATAGGGGACAGACTGGGACTCAATGGGGGACAAAACGCGACTTTTTTGGGCAAAAAACAGCCAATCCCTAGAAACTAGAAAGTAAAGAAAGAAAGAATAAGTAAACAAACTACGTACTGGGAGAAACTATCGTTGGGGGAGATAACTAATCAATTACGGATCTGGTCGAGGCTGTAATTAAGATTGTGTAAACGCTTGTCGTTAAACCTCCAAAGGGGAGAATAACAATGAGCGTTAAATTAGATGAAAAACTGGTTGATCAAATCGTTGGCCAGGTTAAGACTCAGGATGACTTAGCTGACCTCAGTCGTCAGCTTCTCAAGGTGG
>NZ_JAVRMB020000028.1:0-5355 GCF_031844845.1 Endozoicomonas sp. | reverse complement strand
TGGGCTTCCTGAACCGAACTGGCGGCCAGCATGGCATAACCAGTGGTCCGGGCTGCCATCACATCCTGATGGTCACCAAAAATTGAGAGCCCCTGAGTAGCCAGTGAACGGGCTGCGACGTAGATTACAGAAGACGTCAGTTCCCCCGCAATCTTGTACATATTAGGCAGCATCAGCATCAAACCCTGAGATGCTGTAAATGTGGTAGTCAAGGCGCCGGTTTGCAATGAGCCATGAACCGCACCGGCAGCACCGGCTTCACTCTGCATTTGCGCCACAAGAGGCTTGCCACCCCAGATGTTTTTGACCCCTTCCGCCGCCCACTGCTCGGCCAGCTCCGCCATATTAGACGACGGAGTTATAGGATAGATGGCACAGACTTCATTGGTCCGGTAAGCCACATAAGCCGCGGCTTCATTACCGTCGATGGTGACACGGACAGGTTGTTCTTTAATATGCTTATGGTCAGACATCACCGTACCTCCATACGAACAGCCATTGTTGGCAAAGAGACTTCCTGTTGAACCGCCTGCATCTCAATGGCATGGCTTGGACATTGTCGGTAGCAGGCCAGGCAGCCGGTACAGAGGTCATGATTGACCTGATAGCCCTCCCCCTTACCCAGTTTGGTAATCGCCCCTTCCGGGCAGGCACCAAAACAGCCATCACATTCAAAACAGTTACCACAGGAGAAACAGCGACTGGCCTCGAAACGAATCTGGACTTCACTCAGCCCATGCACCACTTCGCTGAAATCATTTCGCTGTTCCGGAGACAGGGCATCCTCATGCTGACGATCAGCCTGAGTGCGATACCATAAATGCAGGCCTTCAAAGTTGACCATGATGGGCGCGGTCTTTTCATTAAGCCGCTCAGCTTTCAACCAGGCATTCATATTTCGGGCAGCTTTCTTGCCATGACCAACGGCAATGGTGGCGGTGCGATCGGAAGGCACCATATCACCACCGGCAAAAATACCCTCACAGCCGGTCATCATTTTTTCATCAACGGTCACAGAGGAACCCCAGCGGTCCAGCTCAAGACCCGGCACGGTGTCCAGCATGCTCCGCTCCACGTCCTGACCCAGGGCCAGAATCAGGGAGTCTACCTGCAGTGTTTCATAGCGGCCGGTTGGAGTCGGACGACCATCGTCACCAATCTCCATAATTTCAACCTGATATTCACTGCCTTCAATGTTCTGAATAGTGCGTAACCAGTGAATATTTACGCCTTCCGCTTCCGCCTCATCGGCTTCAAAACTGTGGGCTGGCATATGATCACGGTCACGCCGGTAGATGATCATGGCTTCATCCACGCCCATTCGTTTTGCCGTCCGTGCGGTATCCATGGCGGTATTACCACCGCCGCATATAGCAACACGACGACCCAGTACTGGTTTTTCCCCCAGACCGGTTTCACGGAGGAAGCTCACGGCATCCAAAACCTTGCCGGCATCCCTGGCAGGAATATCCACCTGCTTGCCGATATGAGCACCAATGGCCAGATAAACCGCATCAAAGCCACCGTCTCTTTTTTCCATCATCAGATCTTCTACCCGATGATTCAGGGTAATAACGATGCCCATGGATTCAATTCGGGCAATTTCTGCCGCCAGCACATCCCCTGGCAAACGATAAGCCGGGATACCAAACTGCATCATGCCGCCGGCAATGGGTGCCGCATCACGGATTTCAACGGTATGGCCCTGCAAACGCAGATGATACGCCGCCGTCAGACCAGAAGGTCCGGCCCCCACCACCAGTACTTTCTTACCAGTCTCTACCGGAGGCAATGGCATAAGCCAGTTCTGCTCAATGGCCATATCACCCAGGTAACGCTCAATGGAATGAATACTTACACCGTCGTCTACCTGGACGCGACTGCAACCATCTTCACAAGGGTGATAGCAAATTCGCCCGTGAGTCGCTGGTAATGGATTATTGGCCATAAAGGTACGCCAGGCTTCTTCAAAGCGTCCCTCCTGGGCCAGTGCCAGTGCACTCTGGATATCATTGCCCGCCGGACAGCTGTGATTGCACGGCGGTAATGAGTTCTGATAAACCGGCTTGCGGGCAGCAACCGGACCAGTACCCTGTACCGGAGAACGTCCGGTGGGTTGGGTCATATCCAGGGTATTCATAACAACTCCTTTACTGAACACTTCCCACCATACCAGAGCATTTTCAGCCAGCACTGATCAATGTCATGGGAAGCGTACGTCTACATCAATGTCAGGAAACCAATCCCGTATTTAAAGGTTGTGCTTTTGTGGTGATGACTTCTTCTTCAGTCTCATCGTCCATGTCACTATCAGTTGCCTCGTGCCCGAACAGCTGGTTGAGCATCACAGCCACCAGTGCAGCGGTAGCAATGCCTGAAGAAAGGCTGACCTGGAAGAATGAAGGAAGATACTCAAGAATATCCGGACGGGTAGTCACCGCCAGACCGGCCGTGATACTGACACCGACAATAATGCTGTTCCGCTCATCTAAATCGATCCGGGAGAGCATTTTTACGCCAGCGGCGATAATCATGCCGAACATCACGATACTGGCACCACCCAGTACGGGTTGCGGTACGGTGATAATCAGCGCCGCCAGTTTTGGAAAGAATCCGGCTATCATCAGCAGGCCACCGGTCATGGCAACCACAAAGCGACTGGCAACACCGGTAATGGCTACGATGCCTACGTTCTGACTGAACGACGAAAACGGTGTAGTACCAAACAACGATGCCAGGGCACTGCCGATACCATCACAGAGAATCCCCCGGGACAGCCGTTTACCAGTGAGTTTGCAATGGCTGACTTCACTCAATGCCAGAAAGTCCCCGGTGGATTCCATAATGGTCACCAGGTAAATAATGCCCATGCTGATCACACCGGTGATAGGGAACGTCAGCTCCACGGGCAACAGGCGGGGAATCCGGATAGCGGCGGCCTGGCTGATAGGGGCAAAGTCCACATCACCCATCAGCATACTAAGCAAATAACCCACCGCCATACCAATAACAATGGCGCCGGTTTTGAACAATCCCGACCCTTTGCGATTGAGCGTGATCACCACCACCGCCACGATCAGACCAATCATCAAATGAGGCAGCGCGCCATAATCGGCACTGCCCGGCAACGCACCGGCAAACCAGTCGGTACCCACCGGCACCAGGGAAACCCCGATCATCAAAATCACGGTGCCAGAGACAATGGGCGGAAACAGTTTTCTTACCTGCCCCATAAACTGGCTGCCAATAATCATCACCAGCGAACCACCCAGGGCAGAACCCAGAATGCCGGAAAGACCATGCTCCTGACCAATAGCAATCGCAACGGCAACAAAGGTAAAGCTGGTTCCCATCACACAGGGCATACGAATACCCACCGGGCCAAGGCCAAGACACTGAACCATGGTCACCAGCCCGGAAACCAGCAGTGCCGCACTGACAATACTGACCATGGTACTTTCTGATAACCCCAGTACTCCGCCCACAACCAGGGGAACCGCAATGATGGCACCAAAAGCGGCCAGCATATGTTGAAGCGCAAGAACAAGTGATGTTCCTAATGGAGGGCGATCTTCAATATCGTAAAACGACTTCATTGCTGTTTCCCCGATTTAGAGCATAAGAATTCTTATGGCTTTAATTGTATTGTTATGACGGTTTATTAAATGGTTACGTTACAAAGTATTTCGTCGTGCCTTAATTCGGTATTCAGTTGTAAAAAAAATGAAATTAAAATCCCTGTCTAAAATAATACCAATAGGAATCACTACCTGCTCGACTCCCCATTGATTTAAACTCACACAAAATACTAGCTACATAAGGTGTTATTTTATACAAAGCAGCACCGCTAACTCTCTTCTCCCGGCAAAATGCCAGATATTTTTTTATGAATGATTCCAAACACTCTACAGAGTACTTATCCATCTGTTTATATTTATTTTCTATATTTTCAAATCTTTTTATCCCTTGTTTATGAGCCATTATTGAACCAATAGTTTTATGCTGTTTCCTGGTAACGTTACGTCCGTCAAAAAGTACGGCTGATTCTGTCAAATCCAAATAACCCGTAGTTTCGCCATATTTTAATATCGAAATACCGATAGGCCTTACGACTGCTTTTGATTCCATGTAAATATCCTGATTAACCAACAAAAGAAATCGTGAAGCATAGTTGATTCAAATAATGATACCGCTCTTCCTATCTTCCTAAATTGCGTCGGAAAGGGAGAGCGGTTTCGATCACTACCGTTAGAGTACGCTTTCCTTTAATGCCATCAGCATTTTCTCCGGCGTAATATGCCAGTCTCTGACCCACACACCAGTAGCGTCATGAATCGCAGAAGCAATAGCAGGCGCTGCCGCATTAACACTGATTTCTGAAACCGACTTGGCACCAAATGGCCCCACCGGATCATCGCTGGGCACCAGCACGGCCAGGAAGTCTTCGGGCAGGTCACCCACCATCGGCGCACCATAGTCAGCAAAGTTGGCATTCACCACTCGACCCTTGTCGTCATATTGAATGGCTTCCTGCAGGGTATGACCAATGGCCCGCATGCTGGCACCATAGATCTGCCCAAGGGCCAGTTCCGGATTGATGGGTGTCCCGCAATCCAGCAGTGCATGGAATTTACGCAGGGAGACCTTACCAGTACGGGTATCAACAGCCACTTCGGCAAAGTTGGCACCGTAAGGGAAGGCAAACTCACTGGTAATGAAACTGCCCTGCCCCATTAGCTGACCACAACCGGTACCACTTTCGGCGTAATGGGCAATGTCACCAAAGCTGATGCTGGCCTTGCTACCACGCACCACACCGGGGACTTCCACAGTCAGCTCTTCTTCAGACTCTTCCAGCAAATGAGCTGCAGTCTTCAGAATCTTGCTGCGCAGATCCTCTGCTGCCAATCGAGCAGCATTGCCTGAGAAGCAGGTACCACTGGAAGCATAAGCCCCCTTATCAAACAGACAGTGGTCGGTATCACCGGAAATAACATGGATATCAGACAGTTCGGTACAAAGCACTTCAGCGGTCAGTTTGGCCACCACGGTATCCAGACCGGTACCGATATCTGCACCACCCGAGTGAACAATCAATGTGCCGTCAGAAGCCAGTTTGATCCAGGCGTTGGCCTGATCAATATCGGGAATACCCGACTTCTGTTGCATGGTGGCAATACCGCGACCAATCTTGATGTGTGGGTCTTTGAGCTCTTCTTTAGGCGTTCCCCAGCCAAATCCGGCAGCACCCTCTTCCAGCACTTTGCCAAGGGCACAACTGTGGGCGACCGGTACTTTGGTGGGTAATTTACCTTCACCCACTTTGCCCAGCAGCTCAAGGCTCTGACCTTCCCG
>NZ_JAVRMB020000027.1:0-6175 GCF_031844845.1 Endozoicomonas sp. | reverse complement strand
TCGCTCCCACGCTTTTAGGCCCTGTGGGTCCTGCGTGGTAGCGCCAGGACCCAACCACAGACACGATTCCTGTGGTTGGCTATGCATTCCCACGCAGAGCGTGGGAACGAGGTTCCTGGTGGGTTTTGCGACAGCCTCCTGCGCGGGGATGACGGTGGTATGGGTATCAGCGCTTAGCTGCAGTAATCTGAATTGCCGCAACACGTGAATCCGAGGTATAGCCTTACTCTGCCTATGGGGTCCGGAGTTTTACTCTGATTATTTCGTTTGTGGTGGGTGCGGTATGCATTCCCACGCAGAGCATGGGAACGAGGTTGTCTGGCTATTCTGCAAGAGGCGTTATCGGAATAAGAGGCTGTCGCGGAGATGATGATTGGGTGTTAACTCTCCCTTTTTCGACCCCCTCAATAACCTGTGACCAATGACTGTTGTTCCCTGATAACGCCTCTTTACGTACAATAGCTGCCGGGATTGATGGGGAGTAAAGCGGTGATCAGCAGGCTGGATCAGAAAACAACAAATACCTTCTATAGTCACTTTGCCCGGGAACTTGCTTCGGCAGGCTTTACCGGTGATATTGAGCTGGGCTATGCCGACCGAACCGTTCTGGCCACCGATAACTCGATTTATCAAGTGCTGCCTGAGGGTGTTTTCTACCCTCGCTCCACCGAAGACATCAGCAAGATTCTTACGCTGGCCAATAAACCGGACTTTCAACAGGTGGTTGTTTCTCCCCGAGGTGGTGGCACCGGTACTAACGGCCAGTCGCTGACCTCCGGGTTTATGGTGGATACCAGCCGTTATATGAATCAGGTATTGGAAATCAATACCGAAGAACGCTGGGCCAGGGTTCAGTCCGGTGTGGTAAAAGACTATCTCAATGAGCTGGCGGCAAAAGAAGGGCTGTTTTTCGCACCAGAACTATCCACCAGCAACCGGGCAACTGTGGGCGGTATGGTCAATACCGATGCCAGCGGTCAGGGTTCTGTTGTGTATGGTAAAACCCGTCATCATGTACTTGAACTGACTTCTGTTCTGGCTGACGGCACCATCTGGAATTCTGTTCCAGTTGATGATGAACAGCTTGACCAGCTTTGCCAGCGACAGGATCGTGTAGGCCTGATTTATAACACTCTTAAAAACACCCACCAACAACATAAACAACGGGTGTCTGAAGTATTCCCGCACCTGAATCGAAATCTGACCGGCTATGATCTGGCCAATATCGTTAATAAAGATAACCAGCATGACCTGAACGCGATTCTCTGTGGCTCTGAGGGAACGCTGGCCATTATCAGTGAGATTAAAGTTAATCTGCTCCCCATTCCAAAATATTCCGCACTGGTTCTTGTTTTCTACAAAAGCTTTCAGGAATCCCTGCAGGATGCTCAGTCATTAATGGCAGCAGAGCCTGATTCCATTGAAACCATTGACTCAAGGGTTCTCAGCCTGGCTCGTGCAGACAGTGTCTGGGAAAGTGTTAAAGACTTTTTTCCCGAACAAAGCGCAGATATTGACGGCATTAATTTTGTTGAATTTACCGGCGAAGATGAGGCTGAGATTCAGCAGGGTATAGATCGCCTGAAAGCAGAGTTGGAAAAACCGGTCAGTATCTTGCGTGCCGGTCACAATGTGGTTATGGGTACTGGCAATGTCAAAAAGATCTGGAACATGCGCAAGCAGGCCGTTGGGCTACTGGGCAATATGAAAGGCGACGCACGCCCTATACCTTTTGTGGAAGATGTTGCCGTCCCTCCGGAAAACCTTGCTGACTTTATTCTTGAATTCCGGGCTCTGCTGGATCGATACCAGCTCACCTATGGCATGTTTGGCCATGTGGATGCCGGTGTTCTCCACGTTCGCCCGGCCATTGATATGAAAGACCCGGAGCAGGAAAAACTGGTGCGGTTGATCAGTGATGAAGTGGCAGCACTGGCCAAAAGCTATGGTGGTGTACTCTGGGGAGAACATGGCAAGGGCGTTCGCTCAGAATACTCCCCTGACTTTTTTGCTGATCTGTATCCGGTGCTGCAGGAAATCAAAGGGGTATTCGATCCATACAACCAGCTGAACCCGGGAAAAATAGCCACACCGGCCATCCTGCCTGAACCGGTTCAACTCCTTAAAATCGACGAAGTGCCCACCCGGGGGCAACAGGACCGGGAAATAGACCGTGATGCCTTCGAAGCGTTCACCAGTAGCCTTTACTGTAACGGTAACGGTGCCTGCTTTAACTACAATCCCAACAGCGCCATGTGCCCCACCTGGAAGGCGACCTACGACCGTACTCAATCCCCGAAAGGGCGATCCGGCCTTGTGCGGGAGTGGCTCCGGTTACAGACAGCCGCCGGGGCCGACATTGCCAGTGAAAGCCGGAGTATTCGTCAGGAAGGTCCACTGGACACGGTTTACCGGGGTAGTCAGAAACTGATTAACCTGGTGAACAAATGGCGAGGAGAGGAGGACTTCAGCCATCAGGTCTACGGAGCCCTGGATAACTGCATGAGCTGTAAGTCCTGTGCAGGTCAATGCCCGATTCAGGTGAATGTTCCGGATCTTCGCTCACGCTATTTTGAACTGTATCATGGTCGCTACCCAAGACCGGTGAAGCATCATGTTGCCGGTCTGCTGGAACCCATGCTGCCGGTACTGGCGAAGTTCAAACCGGCTTACAACCTGGTGATGGGCTGGTCAGCAGCCAACACCATTGCGGGTAAAACCATTGGCCTTCAGGATCTTCCTGCCATTACCAGTTCGTCACCTATTAACGACTGTTGTCGTGCTGGTGCCGCCATTGCCAACCGGACGCTTCTGGATGCCATTCCAGACAATGAGCGGGATAAAACGGTCATCATTATTCAGGATGCATTTACCAGCTTCTTTGAAACACCGCTGCTGACTGATTTGGTAGAACTGCTGATTCGCCTGGGTTATCGCCCCCTGATCGCCCCCTACAAACCCAACGGCAAGGTACTGCATGTCTATGGTTTCCTGGGTCGCTTTGAGAAAGTTGCCAGAACCAATGGACAGGAGCTGAAAGCGCTGGCTGACGGTGGTATCAGCCTGATGGGTATTGATGCCGCAGTAACCCTGACCTACCGGGATGAGTATAAAGAAGTGATGGGAGAAGCGTCGCCTGAGGTTCTTCTTCTGTCCGAATGGTTTGCCCAACAGTCAGAGAGATTGCGCCAGTTAAACATGAATCTTTCCGACGATACTGCTGAAGAATTTGTTCTGCTGGGGCACTGTACAGAAACGTCCAATGTTCCTGCAGCCCCCGCTCAGTGGCAGCAGTTATTCAGTGACCTGGGCCTGAAGCTCACCTATAAGGCGACCGGTTGTTGCGGTATGGCAGGTATCTATGGCCATGAAACCCGAAACCAGGAAATCGCCCGCAAACTTTATGATATGAGCTGGAAAGACGTTATTCAGAACCCTGAGAACAGCGGCAAGCTGGTGGCCACCGGTTATTCCTGCAGAAGCCAGGTGAAGCGTTATGGCGATGGAAAAATTCCACACCCGGTTCAGGCTATTCTGCAAGTGATGAAACAGCAGTAGAGGAGGGAAAGCGTTCCCACGGGAACCGTGGGAATGAGAAAAAATGAATGAGGTGAAACTTAAATAGATGAATAACTGTCTGAGTGATGAGTAGAGCAAGAGGTTATTTCATTTCTTGCACCTTGTTTCAACCATCCTGTTAGAAGGTTTTATTATGATGGAATCCCCTCCCTCCAATCCTAAAATCGCAGAGCATTTAAAAATCCACGTAGGCGACAGCTGTTATTCATCGGACACACTGGCCAAGAGAGGTGCATTCGCCGGGTTTAAAACGGCTCTGCTCGCACGAGGCCTGACTACATTAATAAACCATTATTCACCCAACAGCCATCATACCGTGACACTGCTTGCGCGCCGGTGTTTGCCCATATTTGTAAAACACCCTGTAATAAGAACCGCAACAGTTTGTGGCTGCCTGATCGGTTATTTTGCTGATGTTTATGAAATGTATACGCACAGCTCCAGAATTTCTGATTGTGTCGCTGCCGCAACGACGTCGAGAATATCCGTGAAGCTATTTTAAAGATAAATCATTTATCGGTAGAGCCTGACAGTGTCCTGAATAACGTCATACGCAGCAGATACTTCACTCAGAAACTCTTCTGCCACAACCGCTAATGCCTGGTAAAAACCACTTTCATCCGCTTCAGCCAGCAGCTCCAGATAACGCCCGGCCCATGGCAGCAGATGGGTACTCAGCAGTTCTTCAACGGCTTCGTCATTCTCTGTTTCCATAAAATAAGCCATGGCCAGAATCATTAAACCAAACTGGTCTTCCGGTTCATTCAGGGAGGTTTCCAGCTTTACCTGATTTTTCTTTAGAAATTGGCGATACGCCTGAGCCGTTTCACCCAGCAGAAGGTTATCTCTGTCCAGGTAAACGGATCCCCAGGGTGGTGCCGCCATGGCTCCCTGGCCTTCAAACAGTAGTGAAAACTGATAAGGCAGGTCTTCAGGCTCGACAGAACACATTCGATCTGAAGCTTCCTCAATCAAAGATAGATTCTGCCAATCCAGAAGTTCCGGCAGCTCAGAAAGCTGGGAGATTACCCCCTTTGCTTCCTCAGAGTTTGGCGAATAATAGAGCAGGGTTCCCAGCATTCTGGGCAGAACGGCAACAGCAGACAATTCAGCACTTCCTGAAAATGGAACATATGGACATCACTATAGTGGTGAGCTGTTTTCTTGAGTATATGGAGTAATACCATTTCTACCTTGTGTGCTTCGTGAGTGCTGTCATTCAACAGAGGTTTGTCAGAGATCACGCTGACCAGTTAGACTGGTACTATTTACGCATAGACTCTTCATGGCCAAAGCAAAATCCAGAAAAGCGTACGTCTGCACCGAATGCGGCAGCGAAGCCGTTAAATGGCAGGGGCAATGCCCAGACTGCAAGGCGTGGAACACCTACAAAGAAGTGAACCTTGGCCCTGCTGCCTCCCCATCCATTGCGGCCAGCAACAAAGCCGGTTTTGCCGGCACCCTCTCCGGGCTGAAAACCCTCAGTGAAGTGGATGTTGATGAAGCTCCCCGCTTTTCCAGTGGCATGACGGAGTTTGACCGGGTGCTGGGTGGCGGTTTTGTCAAAGGTAGTGCCGTACTTATTGGCGGCCACCCGGGTGCGGGTAAAAGTACCATTCTGCTGCAGGTGCTCTGCCACGTAGCGCAGTCCATGAATGCCCTTTACGTTTCCGGTGAAGAGTCCCTGCAACAGATTGCAGCCCGGGCACAACGGCTGGGTCTGCCCACTAATAACCTGAAAATGCTGATGGAAACCTCGGCAGAAAATATTGTAGCGGTGGCCGAACAAGAGAAGCCCGGCATTATCGTTATTGATTCCATTCAGGTGATGTACATGAATGGCGTCGACTCCGCTCCCGGTGGCGTTGGCCAGGTGAAAGAATCAGCAGCCTTTCTGACCCGCTATGCCAAACAGACTGGCACGGTGTTGCTAATTGTCGGTCACGTTACCAAAGACAACTCGCTGGCCGGCCCCATGACCCTGTCCCATATCATTGATACCCAGATCATGCTGGGCAATACCGATGATTCCCGTTTCCGTATGATGCGAGCCACCAAAAACCGCTTTGGTCAGGTGAACGAGCTGGGTGTTTTCGCCATGACTGAAAGGGGGATGAAGGAAGTCAAAAATCCTTCGGCCATCTTCCTTTCCCGAACTGAGGAAGCGACCTCTGGCAGCATTATTTCTGTGTTGTGGGAAGGTACTCGTCCCCTGCTGGTTGAAATTCAGGGCCTGGTGGTTGAATCCCAGCTAGGGAATCCTCGTCGTGTAACGGTGGGTGTAGATCAGAATCGTCTGGCCATGCTGCTGGCTATCCTGACTCGCCATGGGGGGATTTTTACCAGTGACCAGGATGTTTTTCTTAACGTGGTAGGCGGCGTAAAAATCACAGAAACCAGTGCTGACCTTGCCAGCCTGCTGGCCATCGTATCCAGCCTGCGGGATACCTCCTTACCCCAGGACCTGATTGCCTTTGGCGAAGTAGGCCTGGCCGGAGAAATCCGCCCGGTAGCCAATGGTCAGGAGCGACTGATTGAAGCGGCCAAACACGGTTTCAGTCGGGCCATTGTTCCGGCGGCCAATCAGCCAAGAAAG
>NZ_JAVRMB020000026.1:0-15025 GCF_031844845.1 Endozoicomonas sp. | reverse complement strand
ATGGGAAAGCCTTGAGGAATGTGGTAGTCAATCTCGTTTCCACGCGGAGAGTGGTTGTCGAGACAGGTCAAATTAACACGCAATCGTCATCCCCGCGCAGGAGGCTGTCGCAAAAGCCTCCGGAAACCTCGTTCCCATGCTCTGCGTGGGAATGAAGTATGCGCTGAAACTTACAATTCCGGCGACCAGATTAAGGTTGCAAATACACCTCGTGGTTCCTCAATATAACCATTTGCTGTTGAGTATTCTTTGTCCATCAAGTTAACCACTTTAAACTGGGCCTTAAACTCTGGAGTAACTTTAACAGTTGCCCTCAAGTCCAGAGTTCCAAAGCCAGAAAGCCTATTGGTTTCATTATCGGGACTATCCCAAACTGCACCTTGCCCCTTGAAAGTAGTACCTAGCGTCCAACGACCAAAATCTTTATCTGCATTTATTGCAAAAAGCTGCTTGGCCCGTCGGTTTAATGTTTTTCCAGAATTTGTACCATTGCTAAATTCTGGATCAAGAAAGCTAACACTACCGGAAATAGTCCAATCTTGAATGGTCGTTACCCCTGAAAACTCAATACCTTTGATAATGGCATCGGTATTTTCCATGGCAGACTCGCTACCAGACTTTCCGTTCCACAAAAACATGTTAGTCATGTCATTATGATAAATATTTATCGCCCAGTCGGAATTAGAGCCGAACTTGCCTCGAAGTTCGACTTCTGCATTATTAGACGATTCCGGCTTCAAATCTGGATTACCATTCAAGTCCATAAATGCAGGTGTTCTGAAGGCTGTTCCATAAGAAGCAATGAAACGCATATCTTTTGGCAACTCTAGAGCCCAAGAAGCACTCCCGGTTGTTTTATCTCCGTATGCTTCGTTCTTATCGTAGCGACCTGATACTTGCAGTTCATTACTTTCCAAAGATGTGGTGTTTTGAGCAAAAACACCAACATTGTATCGCTCTTTTTCTTTGTAGTTCCTAGTAGAGTCAACTTTATCATTAGAGTAATCAACGCCTGAGGTTAAATACTGATTGTCTGCCCACGCAATATTGTTCACCCAGCCCATTGAATATCTTTTATTTGTCACGGTACTATCACCAGATGTACCGCCAACTTCATCGCGATAATTTCGTTGAAAACCAGCCTCTAAACGGCTATCCCAACTGTCATTTATAGCTCCCGAAACATAGGCATTAACATTGGATGTTTCAAAGAAAGCTGTAGGATAATCGCCGCCATCATATTCAGCTTTTCCTTCCGTATGAGATGCGTTTACACCCACTGTTATACCGTTATCAAAACTATTGGTTAAGCTACCGGAAACAGATTTATTTCGGAATGCGTCATCATCTCCCTCTGAACCCTGCTTTTTAGTAGTACGATCGTAACCTTGAGTTTCAAATAACCGAGCTCCAAAATTAAATCGGGTACCTTCAGACTCACCGCCAAAATTCAGACCATACTCTCCAGTTCCACGACTGCCACCACCAGCTTTGACCGTTAATTTTGGAGCCCCCGTCCCCTTTCTGGTAATGATATTAATAACACCACCTATTGCATCCGCACCATAAAGAGTGGAACGAGGCCCACGAACAATCTCAATACGCTCAATCTGGTCAGGATCCAAATACTCTAATGGAGCTGCACCATCTGCCCCACTATTTAGTTTCTGCCCATCCATCAAAATCAAAGTCTGAGCAGTGGAAGTTCCTCGAAGAAAAACACCCGATTTACTTCCCGGTCCACCATTAGAAGCAATCTGTACCCCCGGAGCCTGACTCAATAATTCAGTAACAGAAGTCGCCTGACTCCGCTCAATCTGTGCACGGTTAATTACTGTAACCGGTGCAAGAGTTTCGTCTACGGTTTGAGACGTTCTCGCAGCAGTGACCACAATCTCCCCCAAATCATAGACTTCTTCTGCTTGTCCAACAGAACTCATAACAGACATTGCAACAGCAATAGAAAGCCCAGAGCGTGCAAATATGGAACGCTGATTAAACGACATTAGTTGCACATCCTTACCGTAAGCGAATGGTCTTAAAACTTTTCTGTGAAGTCAGCCTTCTAGAACTGACTTTCTTCATGAAGTGATGTCTGAGCTGCCATATAGTCTGAGCGACTTGAGCCTGAGCCTGTGCGGACAGCCTGTAACTGACGACAGATCATCTCTGCCCCATCCAGCATTCTGGGAGTGGGTCTGGCAATTACATCACTGGGAACCGAAAACAGTTGTTGTTTCCGGACTGCCTGAAGGTTTTCCCACTGACTCCAGTAGTTCATCAAATCTTTACGGGTTTCCGGAGTATCGCCCCGTGGGTCGGAGCCAATAATGACCTGGGGGTTACGTGAAATCAGGGACTCAATACCAATTTCAGGAACCCGCTCAGACACATCGCCGTATATATTCTGACCACCACACAAAGAGATCACGTCATCAATGACCTGTTCATTACCTACTGTCATCAACGGGGATCGCCAGATTTCAAAGAACACTGAAACGGGCTCGCGCTGGCCATAATTACTCTGCAACGCTTTCAACCGGGTGGAAAATTCATCAACAACCCGGCCAGCTTCCTTTTCGGTTCCGGCCACTTGCCCAAGGCTTCGGATGGCCCGCTCAATGCCAGCAAAATCCACAACATCGATATGAAACGTGCTGATGCCTATAGACTCCAGTTGACGGATAATTTTCTGAGAATTTCCTGCGGTCCACACCACCACCAGATCCGGCTTCATGGCAACGATGGCTTCAATATTCACATTCGGGTAGCCGCCCACATTGGGTAACTTTTTTACGGCTTCGGGAAAGTCGCTGTGCTGATCCACCGCAATCACGCGATCACCGGCACCCGCTGCAAACAGCAATTCGGTAGAGCCCGGAGACAGGCTGATTATTTTGGGTGAACGGGTATTAAGACAGACAGAGCGGTCACTCATGTCCTTAACACAATATTTGATGTCAGGATCACTGGCCTGAGCAGTACTGCAAGGAAGCGAAGCCGCATTTGCCAGAAATAATGCCAGAGCCATTACCAGCAATACCCCGGGCAGCCTGTTTTTCAGTGTCTTGTATTGTACGGAATCTGTTTTCATGGTGCCTGTGAGTCACAACCAATACTCAGGGCGGCACACGCGGCCACTGAACTTTTCAGTGAAAAGAACAGTGTAAAAGGAGATGTTTGTATCCCAGCCGCCGGGTTACCCGCCCGGTTTGAGCCTGCATGCAGGCTGCTTTTTCCTGGAGCCTGTCGGACAGTCTTAAGTCCGACAGGCTCCCTGGGCTTTGCAAAGGCAGGTTTCCTGACTCTGGCGTCATCATTCTCAGCAGCCTTCCCGGAATAACCAGTGACGTATATTGCTGAGAACTCTGCCATTACAGTTGCGGGTACAGTCAGGGTTTTTCACCCCATTCCCTCTTTCAATGTTTTTTATACATTGAAAGCGTCAGTGTCTGATTACTGACGAACCCCTTACAAAGTGGCGTAATAGTAACGAACTCTTCGTTCTGAATCATCAAGAGTTTTCTGTTTTCAACGCTGTTTTTACTTCAGCCGTATTTACACCGGTTAAGAGGTAAGCAGAGCTAACAGGAATGTTAGTGTTTTCCGGGTTACAAGCCTGATATTTTCCAACCAGTATCAAAAATCATGACCAGCTAAATCATAATTGACAGGAGTTCAACGATGGCTACGCCAATAACATCCACAACACAGAATACTGGACATCTACCCGCCCAGACTGGGTCTAATCCAAAGACCTCTGATGGCAATATTAAAAACAGTTCCCCAATCGCAAGGCAGACACAATCGTCAACAGCAGAGGATAGATCTGAATTCCCCCCTTTGAAAAAACGAATTGCCTGCATATTTAAAACCGGGGGCAACTATTTTGCCAGAACCTTCCTGAGCACGGCCATAGCAATCAATACAGCAGGTGTACTCATAGGTGGGCTATTGGGCGCCTGTGCCGGAGTCGCCATAACCGCCCCCCTTGCCGGAGTGGTCAAACTGGTTGAAATACTGACCCGAAAGAACACCGGTTATGGACAGGCCATTCTCAATAACGGTGCCTGTCTCGGGTTTCTGGTGACCGGTTTTCTTACCGGACAGATCTCTGGTGGACTGGGCGTTATCGCGGGTCTTGGCCTTGGCCTGGCAGCCGGTGGCATCGGTTTGGTAAGGGGTGCTTATGATGGTATGAAAGGTGACGTTTCCCGGCTCAGTCAGGAAGGTAAGACACTATCCGACTTTCTGCATTCGATTCCAGACCCGAAGCACTTTTATTCCAGACACCTGAGCAATCAAGCTTTTGGTCAGGTGCGACAAGAGGTAGTGGCAACTTCTCGTGTTTTGCAACATTTTGTCTGGGGGTAGTACCCCCATATTTTCATTCACTCTGAGCGGTCGACAGGTGTCGCCAGCGTAATGGCAACAGCCTGTCCGAACGGAGTCTGAAACTATAAGAAAATTATTCAGTTCTTGCTATTGGAACTCTGCGTCTTCTCCGATGCCTGCCAGAGCACTTCTCCCTCATCCTGAAGTGCACAATGGCGACCCAGTACATACATCAGATCAGACAATCGGTTAACAAACTTAAGCAGTGGCTCATTGAGCTTTTCTCCACTCTCCTGAAGCACTTCATTCAACTCAATGACGTGTCTTTCCGCCCGGCGGGATACGGTTCTGGCCATATGGCAGTAGCAGGAAGACTGTCCTCCTCCGGGCAGGGTAAAGTTTTTCAGCGGCGGCAATGGCTCATTGAGTTCATCAATCAGGGCTTCAATCGCTTTTGTGTGATCTTCCTGAATCAGCTGATAACCCGGCATGGCCAGTTCACCACCGGCATCAAACATTCGGTGCTGGATATCCTGAATTTGTTTCAGTTGATCTTCAGTAACCTCATTTCCCTGCTTCAGGGAGTGGAGCAACATGCCCAGCCAGCTGTTGGTTTCATCCACAGAACCAATGGCGTGTATCCTTGGATCAGATTTTGGCAATGTCTGGCCATCACCAATACGGGTCATGCCCTTATCGCCGGTTCGGGTGTAGATACGGGTTAGCCGGTAGCCTTTTTTTTCAGTCATATCTCTGGTTCTGCTGGTATCTGGTGAATTTTTTGTGGTTCTGTCTCATTGGCGATCTGCCTGAGGCTCCACACCACACAAGTCGAAGATTTTTCTCATATCAAGATGATCTTCGATAGCATCAGCCATGCGGTTAATGCCCTCTTCCCTCAGCTGGTTATAATCGATTCTCAAAGCGTCCTTCAGCCCGGCCCATTGTAAAATAGCGGTGCAGGCATCGGGTTGTTCAAACACACCATGGAGATAGGTCCCAAATACCTGACCATCGTCAGACATTACACCATCCACTTCCTGATCGAGCCTGATTAATGGTTGATTCAGTGCTGGCCCTTTTGTAACACCCGCATGAATCTTATAACCGGTGACAGGAACGCTCTGCTGACCAGGCAGCTGCATAACACCGCTGACCAGCGTCAGCGTTTTCTGACGAATCATCGTGGTCTCCAGATTCAGCAGGCCCAAAGCATCAGAGCTTCCGGCAGCACCTTCAATACCATCAGGATCATGCACTGCCTTGCCCAGCATCTGATAGCCACCGCAGATACCCATCAGCCTGCCACCGTAGCGCAGATGCCGAAGGATATCCTGATCCCAGCCATTCTCTTTCAGGAACTCAAGGTCGGTTCGGGTATTTTTGGTACCGGGAATAATCACCAGATCACATTCCGGGACAGCCTGTCCTTTCCCTACAAAATGAACGTCCACTTCCGGATGAAGACGCAGAGGGTCAAAATCGGTGTGATTACTGGTGCGGGTTAAGATGGGAACCGCTACTTTCAGTACCCTTCCACCGTCGTCCACACGCTGATGGGAGATTACCGCATCTTCCGCTTCAAGGTGTAAGCCGTGAAGATAAGGTAAAACACCCAGCACCGGCTTACCGGTCTTTTCTTCCAGCCATAGCAGGCCAGGTTCCAGCAATTTCACATCACCCCGGAAACGGTTGATAACGAAACCTTTAACACGCTCCTGTTCTGACTCTGAGAGTAATGCCAGGGTGCCATAAAGGTGGGCAAAAACCCCACCCTTATCAATATCAGCAATGATAATAACCGGGCAGTCTGCTTTTTCAGCAAACCCCATGTTGGCTACATCGCCTTCACGCAGATTGATTTCTGCCGGGCTGCCCGCGCCTTCTACCAGCACGGTTTGATATTGACTCTTCAGCCGATGCCATGAACGCAATATGGCCGCCATCACTTCCGGCTTATAGGCATGGTATTCAGCCGCATTCATCTCACCAATGGCTTTACCATTGACGATTACCTGGGCACCAATATCACTGTTGGGTTTCAGCAATACCGGATTCATATCCGTATGGGGTTCCAGTCCAGCTGCAACCGCCTGAAGCGCCTGGGCACGACCAATCTCGCCACCATCTTCAGTAACGGCACTGTTCAGCGCCATATTCTGGGGCTTGAAGGGGGCAACAGAGAGACCATGACGCCGGAAGACACGGCAGAGACCTGCAACCAGGGCACTTTTTCCGGCATCACTGGTGGTTCCCTGTACCATCAGCGTTTGTGTTGAATTGCTGCCCATAGAAGGAATCCAGCCTGTTACCAATAAGTGAACGGCATTATACGGATAGAAAACTCCAGAGGAAAAAAAGCTTGGTCATTCACTGAATTAATTGTTATCTCTGCCATCTAAAAGCAGCGATCCATTGAGTTCACCTTAATCTGTTATTATTCCTCCTTTCATTTATCAACCGGGCGCTGGTGCATGAGTCGTTTCTTCTATTCGCTGCTGTTATACCTGATTTCGCCCCTGGCTATGGTTCGCCTCTTCCTGCGCTCCAGAAAAGCACCAGAGTACTGGCAAAGAAAATCCGAACGCTTTGGTTTCTTTAACCTGCCGCCTTCTGGCAAGCCTGTTATCTGGGTTCATTCCGTATCCATGGGGGAAACCATTGCCAGTGCACCACTGGTCAAACAGCTTCAGAAACGCTACCCGGACCATCGTATTCTGATTACCACCATGACGCCCACCGGCTCAGCCCAGGTTCGAAAAATTCATGGTGACAGTGTCGAGCATATCTATGCCAGCTATGACCTGCCCGGTGCGGTAAAGCGTTTTCTGGATAAAGTAAAACCCGTAGTGGCCATCGTCATTGATACCGAGCTATGGCCCAACACCATTGCTGCGTGCCATAAGCGGCGTATTCCTGTGTTGATCGTCAATGCCCGTCTTTCTGAACGCTCTGCCAGGGGTTATGGCCGCTTCAGTTTTCTCACCCGCCCCATGCTGAAACAAATTGACAGGGTTGCGGCTCAGAACGATGAGACTGCCCGTCGATTTCTGGCGATTGGCCTTCCGGAAAAACAGCTCTGTAACACAGGCAGTATCAAGTTTGATCTGGATGTTTCACCCGAGGTGATTGCAGCAGGCAAGGCGCTAAGAGAAAAATGGCAGGAGGGCATGGGCGATGATATCCACATTTTAGTCGCAGCCAGTACCCATGAAGGAGAAGACCAGCAAGTTCTTGATGCCTTCAAAACCATTCTTGCCGATGTGCCGAAAATGCGCCTTCTGCTCGTTCCCAGACACCCCGAACGGTTTAACCGTGTTTATCAACTGATTCAGGACAACCAGCTATCCGTTGTCCGCCATAGTCTGGGCACTCAGCCACAGGAAACGACCCGGGTCATCCTTGGCGACACCATGGGTGAAATGATGAAGCTGTTTGCCGCATCCGATATTGCCTATGTCGGTGGTAGTCTGGTGCCTACCGGTGGCCATAATATGCTTGAGCCTGCGGCACTGAACCTCCCGGTGCTTTCAGGCCCTCATGTTTTTAACTTTGCAGAGATCAGTGATTCACTGGTTAAAGCGGGTGGTTTGAAAATTGTCAGCAGCAGTGAAGAACTGGCTCAGGAAACCATCCGGTTGATTCAGAATAACAATGAATATGAGGAAATGAGTCGTCACGCGGGGGAGTTTGTGAGTGCCAACCGTGGAGCCCTCGACAGAGTGCTCACATTAGTCGGCCAGTTGGTCAATACTGAATAACGAGATTAAGCCAAGGGCCGTGGCCTGACATCCGTGCTGGATGACTTGGTCGCCAGCATTGAATCTACAGCAGGGTCAATATTCAGGCGGCTACCATCCACAAAGTAATAGTCACTGCCAGATTGCAACCCTTGAATGGAGAGCTTGCCAAGAATCTTGTTCATAATCACCTGCTGCTCCTGCAGATCCTCAGCAGCAAAGGTTTTCAGGAAAGCTTCTGCCAGTGAGCAGCCCTCATCCACATATCCCTTCATTCTGCCTTCAGTGCTCTTGGTATGCTCATCCATGACGTCGTCATCCATAACCGAGTGTTTATTCAGTATAGAAGAGCGAATTCAGCATCAGCCTCATTAAACAGGCTTTATTTCCCCATATAACAACGGCTCCAGATGTCTCCTCGTTCCCACGCTCTGCGTGGGAATGCATACGGGACTGACCGTGACCCCAGGACTTTCTGATAGTCCGTAGTCGGAATGCCACAACACGTGAAACGAGGCATAGTCCAACGCTATCTGGAGGTTCCGGAGTTTTACTCTGATTATTTCATGTGCGGTGGGTGCGGTATGCATTCCCACGCAGAGCGTGGGAACGAGGGGGTAAAATCAATAATTAACCGCGACACTCACTGGGTACGGACAACTCATTACTGCCATCAGTCATCCACTCATTCAGCTCTTCAAGATCTGCCGGGCTGAGCGTACCCGCAGCCTGCTTGAGCTTCAGCGTGTTGACGATAAAGTCGTAGCGAGTGTTCAGGTAGTTGCTGATGGAGGAGTACAGCAGCTGCTGGGAATCCAGAACATCAGTAATATTACGGGTACCCACTTCATAGCCGCTCTGAGTGGCTTTCAGTGAGCTTTCCGCAGAGATAATGACCTGACAGTTGGCCTGAACCCGCTCCACATCAGAAGTGGCCGTTCTCAGCAGGTTGCGGGTATTGGCGTTGGTGTCACGCAACTGTTGATCATAGTTTTTCTGCGCTTCCACCAGCTGATAGCCAGCTTGACGGGTTACCGAGGAAGTGGCGCCGCCGGAGAAGATTGGAAGGTCGAACTGAACACCGACAACGGTTTGTTTGCCATCACCAGTCAAATCTATTTGAGCTGCATTACTGGAACTGTAGTTATAACTGGCAAAAGCATTAACGGTAGGTGCATGACCAGACTTACTAGCCTTGACCTTTGACTCAGAAGCCACCAAACCTTCACGAGCTGCTTTCAGCCCCAGGTTATTCACCAGTGCTTTGCTGGCCCATTCATCCGGACGGTTTGGCGCAGGTGCCACCACCGGCATGGCCTTTTCCAGTTGGGCAATATCAGTCACATCCTGATTCACGATAGTGCGCAGCCCTTCATAGCTGACTGATACCTGGTTCTCTGCCTGAATGCGGGCAACACGGGCATTGTCGTAAGCAGCACGGGCATCCAGCACATCGGTTTCTGCAATCAGGCCAACATTATAACGTTCACGAGCCTGATCCAGCTGCTGCTTCAGTGCACGTTCCTGAGCTTTAGCGGTCATCAGGCTATCTTCTGCTCTCAGCGCATTGAAGTAAGCTTCAGCAACACGAAGAATCAGCTGCTGCTGGGCATTGGCAAAAATAGCAGAAGCCTGGACCCCTACGGATTTCGCCTGATCATAGGTGAACCAGCTGTTCATATTGAACAATGGCTGGGTCAATGAGGCTCCCCAGCCGTGGGAGTTATAGTTTTCATCCAGATCTGAACCACTGGTGACTTCTGAAGAGATTTTGTTGTACTGCGTATTGGCAGACAGTCCCAAAGTTGGCAAAAGCGCCGCCCGGCTCTGATTAACCGTTTCCTGAGTCGCTTTCATGGATGCCTGCGCAGCCGCCAGCTGTGCATCGTTATCCAATGCCATATTGTAAATGTCGAGCAGGTTGTACTGAGTGGGCGCAGCCTGCACGTTCGCCTGTACATTTAAGACGGCACCCGCCAGGGCAGCCAGCAGAAATCCTCTACGACTGTTTCGTAACATAATCTTGTGATCCTTGGAAAATTCGCCAGTCAATCAATAACCGGTTCGGCGGCTATCAGACTGGTTCCTGGTTGGGGATGAAATCGCTGTATCAAATTCAGATCAAGGAAATCTACACTAATTTACACAAAAAATGCAGTAGTATAACGACTTCCTCGATGGATATTGCCTCTGTAGGCTAATGAAAAGAGGACGCTATAATAAATATTATGAACAGACACTCGCGTAAGCCAAACTACCATGTCAACCTGGTTCGCCTGCAAGAGGTTTGCGAGGAGAACTACCAGCGGCTTATGCGTTTACTGCCAGAGCTGTCACATCAGGATCACTACCACCTGCCCGTTAACCACCATAAATGTCATACCAGCCATGGGGAATGGCTGATGATTGATGTCATCGAACGGGCACCTTTTACCACATTACTGCAACTGACAATGGATTCCAGCTGGGGGAAATTATTCAAAACACCGGAAGCGGAAGTGCGTCTATACCATGATGTACAGATGGCTGAAGTCATCTTCCGGAAAACGAGCCAGATCATCCAGCCCCGGTACGATTATCCCAACGCCAAAATGCATCAGCCCAACGAGAAAGAGCAGCATAATCAATTTCTCGCACAGTGGCTTGATTATGCATTGCCAATCTGTCGCTCTTATTATCCCGCCGAGACTTGAACAAACGATTCGGAATTAGCTTCGCCAGCCTCAATTGAACTGGATTTTTTTCTGGTTCTTTGATGGGAAGCCAACTTTTTGCCCTATCATGATTATTTTTTCAGGAACCTTTGCGTTATTTTCTGGGCAGAACGCTTCAACAGTTTAAATACCTGCCATGGCTACACCAGGATATGAGCAGGACAGCATTGCAATGTAGGAATTATAATGAGTTTCCCCTCATCGGTATCAAATGTCACAGCCGATTTTTCGGCCGGATGGAGAAATCCAGAACCTCTGGATAATCAGTCTCCGCACTGCTCTGAAGTTAAAGCCGCTGATGTTCATAAAAAGACACCTGCGATGGATATCGCTTCTTATGATTCGTTGTCGCTGAAGCAACGAAAAGTTTCTCTATACCAAAACCAGACATATCTAATGTCGATTTCCACTGACCATACCTACTCTGCAAAACCACCGGCTAACACTTTACTGGATGACAATGCACTTTCTACCCCGACACAGCTGCTGGACACTGGTCACAGCTCTCATATAAAAGAGGATGATTATGATTGGTTACACATTGATAACTCCATTCTTATGGATAATTCCACTATCAGGAGAATCAATCAACTAATCGAAGAATCTACGAAATCAAGAGAATTTACGCAGATAGTCAGTAACTACTACACTCCTGCGAATAATGCTATCAACGAGCCTTACTACCTTTACCTTGGCAAGGTGCTGGGTACCCACGTGCCTGACTGCCCTAACCTTGGTAAGTTCCTGAATCAACTGAGCTGTGGCACCCGCCTTCCCACGTTCACAACCCAGTCTGTAGTACCCAATCCGTCCCTCCCGGATTTATCTGTAACTACGTCTGAATGCCCGTGAGTAGAAATCCGGGCCAATCCGGACATTCAGTAAACTGTCCAGTCTCTTACCCTCCTCTGGAGTCTGTGACAAGGTATACAATTTAACGCCGGTTCATTTTCAATGAGCTCTTTGCCAGCTATCATAGGCTCGACGTTTTTCCGTTTGATAACAAAACGGTGAACGCCTTGGAAAAAATCCCAAGACATCCTCTGCGAGGAATAATTCGTCGTCAGGTTGTGAAAACCAGAAACAAGCCCTGATAATGATAACACCGGTTAAGGCTACTATGATGAGCACCGCCAGAATTCGAGTCCTGCAGATTACCGACCCCCACCTCTTTGCCGATGCCAGCGCAACGCTGATGGGTATCAATACCTCTGCCACCCTGGATGCGGTACTGGCCAAAGTACACAGTGATTTTCAGGCTATTGAATGTCTTCTGGTGACTGGAGACCTGACCCAGGATGACAGCGAGGCTTCCTATCGCCATCTGACAGAAAAACTGTCAACGCTGAAAGCGCCCGGTTACTGGCTCTGTGGTAATCATGACCAACCCGGCCTGATGACGGCGGTTAATCCATCTGCCATGAAAAAGCAGGTGCTTCTGGGAAAATGGCAGATTCTGCTACTGAACACCCGGGTAGATGGCGAAGTGTTTGGTTACCTCAGTGACAGTGAATTAGCACTTCTGGACAGTTATCTGGCTCAGGAGCCTGATAAGCACTGCCTGCTGGCTCTGCACCACCATCCGGCGCCCATCAATAGTCAATGGATGGACAGCAGTATGCTGAAAAACCCGGATGACCTTGCCCTGACACTGTCTCAGCACAGCAATGTCAGAGGCATTATCCATGGCCATGTACATCAAGCCAGGGATTATGAGTTCTGCGGCCTGCCGGTAATGGCAACACCCTCCACCTGTGTCCAGTTTGCCCCTGAATCTGACGAATTTCTTGCCGATACCCGACAACCCGGTTTTCGAGTCCTGGACCTGATGCCTGATGGCCAGATAGAGAGTCAGGTTATAAGAATCAGTGACGAATCCATGAAGATCAATTTGGAATCAAAGGGCTACTGAAAATTCAGTTTCCAGTTAAATTCACAGCTCCGACCGTCGGTTCTTATACTTTTACCATATAAAACCGTAGGTTAAATACCCACCAGCCGCCCCTCTGATGACAGTCCCTCTGTTCTAAAAACTTTCTAGAATTAACAGCTTGGCGCTATATATCTATTTTGTATTAAGAAACCCCTCATCCTTTTCTAGATTTAATAGTAGGAGTCGTAAACATAAGGATGTAGTTATGACCAGAATAAGGTCCATGCAGCAGGATGAATGGGATGATGCCTTCTGGAACGGTAATCATGAGCACCGCAAAGCCAAGGCGCAGAAATCAAGGCACAAAGGGGTAAGATCATCAGCGATCAGCCAGGGTATCGAAGACTACTTTAAGAACAGCAGGTTAAAAAAGACTATATCAGAGCATTATCAAGATATTGTTGATTATGGCGAACCGGGGGATATCGAGCATAAACCCCGAATTTAATCAAACCTCCACCCTCCGGAAAATGCCACATAACGTGGCATTTTTTAATATAAAACCAGCTAAACTCTCATTGCAATTCCTGACTTTAGGGAAGCTGCAATTCAGAATATACCATCGTCGTCCCGCTACACACCGTCATCCCCGCGAAGGAGGGTGTTGCAAAACCCTCCGGACATCTCGTTCCCATGCTCTGCGTGGGAATGCATACCGTACTCGCCACAAGTGAATAACCAGTCTGAAACCCCCACAGGTTCGGACAAGGAGAGGTTTCTCCACATGCGGCCAGATCCGTATGCATTCCCACGCAGAGCATGGGAACGAGGGTTTTGCGACAGGCTCGCAGGCGGGAATGACGGGGTGTTAATTCTCCTTTTTGCGATACCCTCTGAAGTGTTCTATGGAACCCGCTTTGAAAGGAAAGAATAGGAAAGGGTATGACAAAACCAGGAGTCATTAAACGTCTGTGGTCCAGTATGGTGACTCAGATGGTGTTGGTTGTTCTATTGGCTCTGGTGATTGCCCAGGCTTTCAGCTTTGTCATTCTCGGTAATGCCTATCGCACCGTCCTTTCTGATATTAACCAGAAGTCTCAGTTTCAGCAGATTGAATCCCTTGTCTGGTTGCTGGAAAACAACCCTGTGGATGATTATCCAGCCATTCTTGCCGCGGCCAGAACAAAAAATACCTGGTTTACCGTGGATGATTATATCGAGATGACTGACACTGTTTTGCCTTTCTCGATGAATGTGCAGGATAAACGACGGATGCAGCGTTTATTACACCTGATGGGGGACCCGTATAAAGGACGCATATTTGTCAAAGTGGATCATTCCAGTGGCTCAGGTGAGAAAAATAGTGACAAAAAAAGCACCGAATCAGACCGTTGGAAGAACATCAGATCCTGTAATGAGGGGGACAATTGTCAGAAGCCATGGCATCGGCAAATGGTGGAGTCCGGTCACGATGGTGAGGGGCGTTACTACCGGGAAGGGTGGCGGCCTCCTGTGGTGACCAGCCTTCAGGTTTCTGTGCATATGTTGAACGGTTACTGGTTAAACCTGAAAGCAAGGGCGCCTGTAGCGCCGCCTCTGGCAGCAAAGCAAACAGTCATTTTTCTGGTGACGGCAATGGTGCTGGTATTGCTGGCTCTTGCGGTTATGGTGCGCCGTATTACCCGACCATTGCGGATGCTCTCAAAGGCATCCGTTCGCCTGGGGATGGGCGAGAAGGTCGAGCCATTACCGGAAACAGGCCCTGCTGATCTGAGGGAGACCATTCGGGCCTTTAACCAGATGAATGACCGGTTGCAGCGTTTTGTTTCGGACCGTACCCGAATGCTGGCTGCGCTGTCCCATGATCTGCGCACACCCATCACCAGCATGCGGCTTAGAGTTGAGCTGATGCCAGAAAGCCACGATCGTGATCGGTTGCTGGAAACATTGGAGGAGATGCAGCAGATGTCTGAAGCAACACTGGCATTTATGCGTCAGGCATCGGACAACGAAGTGACCCGGCAGGTGGATTTAAATGCCATGTTAGGGAGCCTCTGCGATGACCTCGCAGAGATAGGGCAGGCCGTGAATTTTCAGGAAACCAGTGAGACCATCATTCGCTGCCGCCCGGTGAGCCTGAAACGGGCCCTGAGAAACTTAATTGAGAATGGCGTCAAATATGGCCAGAGTGTTGATGTGAGTCTTGCCCTGTATGACCAGAATGGTGCTGAAAAGCCGGGGCAGCACGTTGTCTCTGTTATTATCCGGGATTGTGGTCCTGGTATCCCTGAAGCAATGATGGAACAGGTGTTTGAACCCTTTTTCCGGCTGGAAGGCTCGAGAAATCGTGATACGGGGGGCAT
>NZ_JAVRMB020000025.1:0-13390 GCF_031844845.1 Endozoicomonas sp. | reverse complement strand
CCCGCGCAGGAGGCTGTCGCAAAACCCACCAGGAACCTCGTTCCCACGCTCTGCGTGGGAATGCATAGCCAACCGCAGGAATCGTGTCTGTGGTTGGGTCCTGGCGCTACCACGCAGGACCCACAGGGCCTAAAAGCGTGGGAGCGAGGAGGGTTTTGCGACAACCGCCTTCGCGAGGATGACGGTCGGGGGGGTGTTTTGCCCTTTTGCGACACCCTCGAAGGCGGGGATCCACTGCTCGCGATGGATTCCCGCCTTCGCGGGAATGATGGAGGGCTGGTGCTTTCTACCATGCCACTTCCCTTAGACCATTTTTCTTGTTTTTCGCTCAAAGCCAGATAGATTCCAAAGTGTCTTCGGGGAGTGTTGGAGTATCTGTTTATCAAAAAAGTTCCGTTGAGTTTTGGCAGAGTCTTTGTCTCATGAAAAATAATAAGGCTTTCTCGATAAACAATGCCCAACTTTGTCCGGCGGGCATTTTTTTTGCGCGCTAAAACCCGTATAATTACTCACTGCCACCTGTGTGGGTAGGTATAATTCGAGGATGTCTTCGTCAGGAAATCATTTTTCAATAATAAGTTGATAAACTTCTGACCAGCCTGATATCCCACCCATGAACAACAAGAAGTCATTGGGCACAGCCCGGATGGGGAGAGTCGATTAATGAGTGACAACGGCGTAAACAAAGGTCGGCGCCGCTTTCTCGTGGCAGCGACTTCGGTGGTGGGGGCTGCCGGGGCTGTTGGGGTTGCTACGCCTTTCCTTAAGTCGTGGAATCCCAGTGCCAGGGCAAAAGCTGCCGGTGCTCCGGTCAAAGTCAACCTCAGCAAGCTGGAACCGGGTCAGCAGGTGATTTACGAATGGCGGGGCAAGCCGGTATTCGTGGTCCGTCGAACTCAGGCAATGCTGGATGAGCTGAAGACGGATGAGGATCGTCTGCGAGATCCGGATTCTGAAAAGTCAGATCAGCCCGAGTACGCAAAGAATACTTCTCGTGCCCTTAAAGATGAGTACCTGATTCTGGTTGGACTCTGTACCCATCTGGGTTGTTCTCCCAAATACATGCCTGAAGTCAAGCCGCAAGAGTTTGATGCCAACTGGAAGGGTGGCTATTTCTGCCCCTGCCATGGTTCCAGGTTTGATTTGGCGGGGCGCGTTTATAAAGGAGTTCCCGCCCCAGCCAATCTGGTCGTCCCCCCTTACTCCTTTGAAAGCGATGTCATCGTGATTATCGGTACCGACGAGGAGAATGCGTGATGGGCAATAAACTAATGGATTGGGTGGATGCCCGATTGCCTGTTACCCAGGCGTGGGAAAAGCATCTCAGTAAATATTACGCGCCGAAAAATTTTAATTTCTGGTATTTCTTTGGGTCTCTGGCGTTGCTGGTTCTGGTGAATCAGCTACTGACAGGTATCTGGTTAACCATGAGTTATGTACCCAGTGCCGAGGCTGCCTTTGCTTCTGTTGAGTACATCATGCGGGATGTGGAATATGGCTGGTTGATTCGCTATATGCATTCAACCGGAGCCTCTCTGTTCTTTATCGTGATTTATTGTCATATGTTCCGTGGTCTTCTCTATGGCTCTTATCAAGCGCCCCGTGAGCTGATCTGGATTTTCGGTATGGCCATCTATCTGGCGCTGATGGGCGAAGCCTTTATGGGCTATCTGCTGCCATGGGGGCAGATGTCTTACTGGGGGGCTCAGGTCATTATCTCTCTGTTTGGTGCTATTCCGGTGATCGGTCCGGACCTGCAGCAGTGGATTCGTGGTGACTTCCTGATCTCCGGTATTACCCTGAACCGCTTCTTTGCCCTGCATGTGATTGCCTTGCCGATTGTTATCCTGGGGCTGGTGGTTTTGCACATTCTGGCACTCCATGAAGTGGGTTCTAATAACCCGGATGGCGTAGAGATTAAGAAGAATAAGGGGCCTGATGGTATACCGCTGGATGGTATTGCCTTCCACCCTTACTACACAGTGAAGGATCTTGTGGCTGTTGTGGTGTTTCTGTTTGTGTTCTGCGGAGTTCTCTTCTTCTTCCCGGAGATGGGTGGTTACTTCCTGGAACATGCCAATTTTGAACCCGCCAATGCGTTGAAGACGCCAGAGCATATTGCACCGGTTTGGTACTTTGGGGCGTTTTATTCCATTCTTCGAGCGATCACCTTTGATATTGGGCCGATCAACTCGAAACTGGGCGGTGTCATGGCCATGGGGGGAGCTATTGCCATTCTCTTCGTACTGCCCTGGCTGGATCGGAGTCCGGTGAAGTCCTGGCGTTATAAAGGCATTATCAGCAGGGTTAGCATTGTTGTCTTTTCCTTTGTGTTTATTCTGTTGACCTGGCTGGGTACTCAGCCGACCACAGCAACTTACACACTGCTTGCCCAGGTTTGTACGCTGATTTATTTTGCGTTCTTCCTGTTGATGCCCTTCTATACCCGATGGGAGAAAACCAAACCTGTACCGGAGAGGGTGACGGGCTAATGAAAAGAATAATACTGACCATTAAGTTGTTTCTGGTTTCGGTGCTGTTTTCATCGCTGGCGGCAGCAGCGGGTGGGGGATACCCTCTGGATAAGGCGGATATTGATCCGTCTGACAAGGCTTCTCTCCAGCGTGGCGCCAAGAATTACCAGAACTTTTGTGCTGGTTGTCACTCGACTCAATATCAGCGCTATGAGCGGGTTGCTGACGATCTGGGCATTCCCCACGACCTGATGATGGATAACCTGATGTTTGATAAGAGTGCCAAAATTGGCAGTCTAATGAATAACAGCATGGATCCTAAAGAGGCCAAGGTCTGGTTTGGCGCTGCGCCACCAGACCTCACTCTGGTGTCTCGTGTCAAAGGTGGTCCGGACTGGTTGTATACCTATCTCAGAACCTTTTATGAAGATCCAGCGCGTCCTTACGGCGTGAATAATAAGGTCTTTCCGGATGTGGGTATGCCCCATGTCTTGCTGGAGCTTCAGGGGGTTCAGATTGACAATTGCGGTGATACTGACCCAACAGCCCGTGATCCTCTGACCGGCGATAAGCTGTGTGGCTTGACGATTGACCCTGAGAGGAAAGGGAGTATGGCTCCAGCTGAATATGATCAGATGGTTTACGATATGGTGAACTTCCTGGCTTATTCCGCAGAACCTATGCAGGAGGAGCGGAAGCAGCTGGGTATTTATGTATTCCTGTTCCTGGCGGTGTTCCTGGTATTTGCGTATCTGCTCAAACGCGAGTTCTGGAAGGATGTTCATTAACTAACGTCCCCGGAAGATCATTTTCTGTTGTAAAAAGCCCGGCTATTGCCGGGCTTTTTAATATCCAGTCATTTATTTTGAGCCTCGTTCTCACTCTTTGCGTGGCAATTCAGACTATGGACTACCAGCAAGCACTGGGGCATACGGCCAGTGCCGTATGCATTCCCACGCTCTGCGTGGGAGCAAGCTTATTTCTTTTCTGTTTATTTACAAAAAGCAGACATTCCCCTTCATTTATTAATATCCGTCAACACAGCGCTTCTTGCGTTATCCCAGAATTTCCTGATACGAAGGGCTGGGGCGTGTTCAGAGTATGAAAATAAAAAAATGGGTTGGCTTTTTGAGGAAGCCATCCGGCACTCTTTCAGTTGGTTTTCTGATCGTAGCAGGTGTGGTGGCGGGCCTGCTGTTGAAAACCGGATTTGATACTTCACTGTCTGTCACCAGTTCTGATGAGTTCTGTACCAGCTGCCATGAAATGGCCAGTTCAAAAGACACTGCTTCCTATATTGGGTGCTGAGGCGAAAAAAAGCGGGCGTAGTGAATAGACGATGGTATGAACTCGTTCCCACGATCCCGAGGATGTTGCAAAAAGTCTTGAATGCCGGTTTATACTACCATTGTCATCCCCGCCTGAGTGGGGATGACAATGGTATATTCTGAATGGCCGGTTCCCTTGGTGCTGGCCGTTGTTATAAGGGATTGCTAAGATCCGGTTTTCTGTTTTTCCTTTGGTATAAAGCATTATGAGCAAATCACTTCGCGACCAGCTAATGAAAGCGGGTCTGGCCACCAAGCAACAGGCGCTGAAAGCAAAAACCAGTACAAAGAAAAAAAAGCAGCAGGCAGCGAAAACCGGAGAGATGACAGATCAGGAACAGCGTCGACGGGAGCTTGAGCAGGAGCGACAGGCTCAGATAGAAAACGATCGTGAATTGAATCGTAAATTGGAAGAAGAGCGACAAAATAAAGCGATAGACGCCCAAGTTCGTCAATTGATCGAAACCAACACGGTCTCCAGAGGGCGTGGAGAGGCCGAGTACAAGTTTGTTTATGATAGCAAGGTTAAAAAAATCTACGTAACTGATGAGCAATTGAACCAGTTAACCCGGGGGTTGTTGGCGTTGGCTGTATTGGGGGAGGAGTTTCGGGTTATTCCTGCGCCAGTGGCATCAAAAATAGCAGAACGTAAACCCGAGGCAATTGTTGTACAGAATGAACAAACCGGTGACCTTTCTGAAGAGGAACAGGACTGGTATGCAGATTATGAGATTCCTGATGATCTGATGTGGTAACGGGGGGCTACCCCCCGTTGGATATCAGGCTCTCAAGGCTCTTTTATTGAGAGCAGCTCTGGTGGCGAAGTCGGTTCTTTAATCAACAGTTGCCAGAGCTTCAATTTCCACTTTGACGTCTTTTGGCAGGCGAGCCACTTCTACCAGGCTGCGAGCGGGAAAAGGCACCTTGAAATATTGCTTGTACACTTCGTTGATGTTGGTGAACTCTTCCATATCGCGGACAAAAACCGTGACTTTCTTCACCCGGTTCATGCCGCTGCCAGCTGCGTTTAATACCGATTTCAGATTTTTCAGGCACTGATGAGCCTGTTCTTTGGTATCTTCTGAAATTTCTCCGGTTTCCGGATTAATTGGCAGCTGTCCGGAGGTAACCACCAGATTGCCAAAGCGCATACCCTGAGAGTATGGGCCAATGGCAGCAGGAGCGTCAGGCGTTTCAATCACTTTTTCCATGGGAATTAAGCCAGTTTGTTTAGGGAAAGGGGCGCAATTCTAGAGATACCGACAGGCTTTGTCATCGGTTGAAGGCCAGCGTCTATGTATATTTTGGTACAAATACTTAATAACAGGATATAAAAATCAGTTAAACCGTCGTAAACCCCCGCCTTTATGCCCTGTGGGTGCAATCGAGCGGGGAGCCGTCACCACATGTTTTCCTTCCGCTGGCGCTATTCTGGGCAAGGTGATTTTCAGGCCTCAGGTTTCATAAAGTTTGTGACGTGATCGTAACGTTGTCTTATTTTATCTTATTTTATGCTATCAAGACGTTGTCTCAAAAAAACAGGCTTGCTTGTTCCCGCTGCGGTGGGTCGGTATGCATTCCCACGCAGAGCGAGGTTGTCGCAAAAGGTTATCCATAGGTAGGTTCCCCGTTCAGGGGAGCCGACAACCGGGCTCTCCGGTAACCATGCATTGATAGTGCATGGCGGTTTGGTCATGAGTCGGCAAGCGAACCGACCTACGTCGAGACCGTTCAGGTTACCTTTTGCGACAGCCTCAGGGCGTGGGAACGAGGCTGAAATTAACTACCGCTCTGCCTTTTCTTCTATCCCTGACCGTATAGTTTCAGCCAGGTTGGTAATGTGATCCAGAAGAACTTGGTCAGGATCAGCCAGAGAGCCTGAATAGAGTGCGAACTTGATGGGCTTGGAGTCTTCAGCATCTTTGGCTTGAGCTGCCCTGACGCCGGTGGCGTGCACGTTTTCATTTTTTTCTTTATACCCGCGCACTACATCAGTCAGTGGATTTTCCGAGGCAGATGCCTGCCCTTTCGTATCGGGAGGGGTGTGTGGATTCAGAAGGTAAACCGCACCCACATGTTCTTTTGGTACTTTTTCTATGTGCTTCATTGGCCGGTCATAGAAACGGTATCCTTCTTTATCTGCCCATGTTAGAAAGGCTTTGTAGTTTTCTCTTTCTTTTTCCACACGGCTACTTATTCCTGATTCCGGATAATAAGAGTAGATGGAAACATTCTTTGATTTTAATAGAGTTCTGACGGAGTCATATCTATCTGCAATTGTTTTGTATCGTTGTGTATCATTCACGATAGCTTTTGGTGCTACCGTGGCAACATCTTCCCTGGAGCCCATGCAAAAGGGAGTTAGCATCCTTGGGGTCAAAAAAACAATGGTAATATCCCATTCTGAAAGAGGTTTATTAAGAGATTTGCTTTCAGTTTTTTCTAACTCTTGAGCTAATGCCACTTCATATGCCCATTGATGAGAAACTATGTAACTCCGGGCAACCTCGTCTTTTCTATCTTCTTCAGATAATTCGAAAAATGTTCTATTCGGTAGAGTGTCAGTGCTCGATGCCTTTTCAGTTTTGAAACCGCCAAATAATTTGCAGGCGACTTTACCATCATGTGTTTCGGGATGCCCAGCCCCCTTTTTCACATATATTTCGTCAACACGATCCCATAAGATGAGCTTAATATTATTGATACTTGCGTTAATATCCGGCACTGCTTGAAGTCTCCCATTGACCTTGGTGCAGCTCACTGCAAAAACAGACAAAAGAGCAGTTAAAAAAACATGTGTTTTGAATGATTTGCACATGAGCTGATACATTAATTTTTCTTAATGGTTCCTGAAAAGTAGACTGATTTTATTTTATGTCCAGTCAGTCAGTGCTTTAATTCTCCAGATTTTTCAACAGTCGTTTCACTAACCCGCTTCGATATTTCTTTTTATTCAGTAATAACCAGAGCTGTCTTTTCATGGGTTGTTTTGGGAAGGGGAGTTGTACCAGATCACCCTGAGCCAACTCTTTAGCAATACAGAGCTCCGAGAGGCAGCTGATACCAATGCCTGAACGCACCATGCTTTTGATTGCTTCCGTCTGATTAAGCTCCATCTTCAGGTGCCTTTGACGCAAATGCTGACCAATATGGAGTTCAAAAAGCATGCGTGTCCCGGAACCAGTCTCCCGAAGAATCCATTCTGCCTGCCCAAGATGTTCAATAGTTATCGTGTTATGTGTTGCCAATGGGTGATCGCTGGCACAAAAGAGAATCAGCTGATCCTCCCGCCAGGGAATGGTTTCTATGCCCGGGTGCTGGCAGGGTCCTTCAACGCAAGCCAGGTCAATTTCCAGTGCTGCCAGTTTCTCAATGATGGTGGTGGTGTTGTGGATATCCAGCGCCACCGAAATCTCCGGGTTGATTCTTTCAAACCGGGCGAGTTCTTCCGGCAGCAGGTAGTTACCAATGGTGGTGCTGGCGCCAATGGTGAGCTTGCCGCTGTGGTGATCGTTATCGCTGAACAGGCGAGTGATTTCTTCACTGCGATCCAATAATTCACAGGCCAGAGGGAGTAGTTTTTTACCTTCTGAGTTAATAATCAGGCGGTTGCCGGTCCGATCAAACAGTGGGCAGCTCAGGTTCTTTTCCAGTTCAGACAAGGCCATGCTGGTTGCTGGCTGGGAGAGGTAGAGCTGGCGGGCTGCCCGCTGAACCTGGCCAAGGGTGGCTATGGCTCTGAATACCTGTAGCTGTCTTAGCGTGATATGCATGGTCCTGACTCTTTTGGCGCTCTTGGCTCTCTTGAAAAGAAAACAGCGAGCACGTTAGCTATCTTATTGAATTCTATTAAGTATAAACAAAATTTAATCTATATATTAAGAAGTTTGATTTTTCTTATATTAGGTTGGGTTATATCTTTATTGAAACTACTTTCAGGAGATGAGTACCAGTGGCTGTTGTTAGTCAATTTGAAGATGGCTTGCCAATGCATAAAACAGGTTTGAGTGTTCGTCTCAGGAAGGTGCCTACTCCGCTGGGTGGTCTTGCTCTGGGTATTGGCAGTCTTGGATCGCTCTGGGCATTTGTCCTGCCCATGTATGCAGAGTGGTTTAAGCTGAGTTCTGCCTTTATTGGTGGTTTTCTGGTGCTGGCTATTATTTTGAAGTTTGTGACTAACCCGGAGCTGTTTTGGGAAGAGCTGGCGCATCCTGTGATTAGCAGTGTTATGCCCACCTGCGCCATGGCGACCATGGTTATCGCTCAGTCACTGCTTTCAGTAGTGCCCTGGTTTGCCAAAGGACTCTGGCTGCTGGCTGTTATTGTGCATATTCTTTTATTTGTCGGTTTTACGGTTCACAGGCTGAATGATTTCCGATTGCATCATATGGTTCCAAGCTGGTTTGTTCCTCCTGTGGGCATCATTGTGGCAGCGGTTACCAGTGCAGGCATGGGGCATGAAAAACTCGTGTTCCTGTTGTTTGTTTTTGGCATCATTTTCTACTTCCTGAAGCTTCCGGTCATGTTCTATCGACTGATCTTCCGAGAAACGATTCCTGATGCCGCTTTGCCTACGTTTGCCATCATGGCCGCGCCAGCAAGCCTTTCTCTAGCCGGTTATTTGTCCATAACTGACCAGCCAAACTATTTATTGGTTGCAGTCTTGCTGCCATTGGCTATTTTTATGACGAGTCTGGTTTATATTGCGTTTGTTCGTCTACTGCGCCTGCCGTTTTCACCGGGTTACGCTGCCTTCACATTTCCAATGGTGATTGGGGCTACCGCGTTATTCAAGTTGGCGGATCTGCTTAATCACCAGGGCTATCAGAAGGTTTGTGATGTTATTAACCATCTGGCCGGATTCGAACTGCTGGTAGCGACGGTAATCGTTTTGTATGTTGCCATGCATTACCTCTGGTTTTACTTTTCACCTCGCCATTCCTGAAGTTTGTCGAGTTATGGCCAGACTGGCCAACGTGGCCGTGAGTGAATATCAGTCATGGCCTGAAATGCCGCTATTTGTCACATTGTGCAGAGCGGCGTACAGGTATCAACGGAACAGGAAATGTCGGTAACACATTCTGGCGCAGGCCTTGCCATCCCCATGCTGATTTTCTGTGGTCTCTTTTTATTAGCGGCCATTTCAGCAATTCTTCTTAAAAGGCTTCGTTTTCCCTATACGATCGGGCTGGTCATTATTGGTATGGCGCTCGGAATCGCTGCTGAATACAGTGACATACTGGCACCGGTTCTTCGTCTGTCTTTGACTCATGACTTGATCATGTATGTGCTGTTACCCGTGTTGGTTTTTGAGGCGGCCATCAATATTAAATTATCGGCTCTTATAAAAGGGTTGGTGCCGGTTCTGATTCTGGCGATCTTTGGGGTTGTGTTGTCTACGCTGGTGATTGGTGTGATTCTGGGAGAGCTTACCCCGGTGTCTCTGGCCGGTGCGTTACTGTTTGGTGCCCTGATTTCTGCCACCGACCCTGTGGCTGTTATCGCTCTTTTTAAAGAGGTAAAAGCGCCTGAGCGACTGTCTCTGCTTATGGATGCGGAGAGCTTGTTTAATGATGCAACGGCCATCGTTATGTTTGGTATTGTGCTCTCAATTATTCAGGCGGGTACCGGGATAACGGGCGGTACGGTTTTTGCGTCGATTATAGAATTCTTCCGGGTGTTCTTTGGCGGGATTTTCATTGGCACAGCTATGGGCGCAGGAATGTTAGCGCTTCTCCGGTTATCCCGGGGCATGCCTTATGTCCATATTGCCCTGACCACCATTCTCGCCTTTGCCAGCTTTATTATTGCTGATTACGTCTTTGAGACCTCGGGTGTTATGTCAGTGATTGCTGCCGGGATTATTACCCGCAGTTATGGTCGACGGGCAATGGCTGACTTTATGACGCTTCGCCATCTGGATCCGTATTGGGAGTTTATGGCATTTGTTGCCAACAGTTTTATCTTCCTTCTGCTGGGGCTGAGTGAGGATTTTCTGCTAAGGGATGCTGGCCATATCAGTCACACCTACCCCACCCTGCTGATTGCCATTGTGACGGTTCTGCTGGCGCGTTTCCTGGTCGTGTACCTGTTGCTTTCCGTCAGTAATCTGATTCCGTTAAGTGACAAAGTGGATGGCAACTCCATGAAGGTTATGTTCTGGGGTGGACTCAGGGGGGTGGTGCCTGTTGCCCTGATGTTATCTATTCCTGATTCCATGGCAGAAAAGCACCTGATTATTGAGATGACACTGGCGGTTGTGCTTTTCTCTCTGCTGATTCAGGGGACAACCATTGGCTGGTTAATGACCCGTTTGGGGATAAAAAGGCAGACTTGAACCTGCTTGAAGCGAATCAATATTTGGGTGCTGCAGGCTCTCCGTTTTATAATGGTTGTTTTGGCATTCTGTCAGTCTCCTCTCTCCGAGGGGCTGGCTTTATTGAGAAAGCAAATTCATGACTGTACGCACCCGTATTGCACCTTCCCCAACCGGTGATCCCCACGTCGGTACCGCTTATATTGCCTTGTTTAACCTGGCTTTTGCCAAGAGTCAGGGTGGACAATTTCTGCTCCGTATTGAAGATACCGATCAAACCAGAAGTACGCCTGAGTCTGAAAAGCAAATTCTGGATTCCCTTCGCTGGCTTGGACTGGACTGGGATGAGGGTCCGGATGTTGGTGGTCCTCATGGTCCTTATCGTCAGAGTGAACGTCGTGCAATCTATGCGGAGCATGGCCAGATTCTGCTGGACAAAGGTCATGCTTTCCACTGCTTCTGCTCTTCTGAGCGTCTTGATGAATTAAGGGCTGAGCAGACCGCTAATAAACAGATGCCAGGTTACGATGGACGCTGTTTGCATCTTACGGAAGAAGAGGTTCAGGGGAGACTGGATGCCGGAGAGCCACATGTGGTTCGGATGAAGATACCTGATACGGGTGTTTGCAAAGTCGATGATATGCTCCGGGGTACCATCGAAATTGACTGGTCTCAGGTGGATATGCAAGTGCTGGTTAAGGCTGATGGCATGCCAACCTATCATCTTGCCAATGTGGTGGATGACCATCTGATGGAAATTACCCATGTAATACGTGGTGAGGAGTGGATCAACTCCGCGCCCAAACATCAGTTGCTGTATGAATACTTTGGCTGGGAAATGCCTGTGCTTTGTCACATGCCTCTTTTGAGAAACCCGGATAAGAGCAAACTGTCTAAGCGGAAGAATCCGACCTGTATTACTTACTACCGGGATATGGGCTATTTGCCAGAAGCTTTGTTGAACTATCTTGGTCGTATGGGTTGGTCAATGCCGGATGAAAGAGAGAAGTTTAGCCTGAGTGAGATGATGGCGGACTTTGACATCAAGCGAGTGTCCCTCGGCGGCCCAATCTTTGATCAGGAGAAGTTATCCTGGCTGAACGCCAGCTGGATTCGTGAAAACCTGACCACAGAACAGTTTGCTGATCGCCTTGGTAACTGGTTGCTTAACCGTGACTACATGATGAAGTTTTTGCCATTGGCAAAAGAGCGTGTTGAGCGATTTAGTGACTTTGCGCCCATTGCCTCCTTTATGTTCTCAGGTATGTTGAATCTGTCGCTTGAAGACTTTGCCCATAAAAAGCTGGAAGCAGGTGGTGTGAAGAAAGTGCTGCAGTTTACCTTGTGGAAGCTGGAGCAGCTTCGCCAGTGGGAACGTGATGCAATTTTTTCGGAAATTAAAGGGCTTTCTAAAGCAATGGACATCAA
The DNA here is from genome assembly GCF_031844845.1 of Endozoicomonas sp. Classification (GTDB taxonomy): domain Bacteria; phylum Pseudomonadota; class Gammaproteobacteria; order Pseudomonadales; family Endozoicomonadaceae; genus Endozoicomonas. The sequence continues at coordinate 1,844 of NZ_JAVRMB020000025.1, read as the reverse complement.
ACTCGGTGACTTCAATCATCCGATTTTTGTTGCCATTGCCGGAACACCAAACTCCTGGTCTGTTATGGAATCCATGGAGATTCTTGGCCCGGATATGACCCGTGCCCGTCTGCGTCATGCTGTTGACGTGCTCGGTGGTGTTTCCAAGAAAGAAGCGAAGCGACTGGAAAAAGAGTTTGCTGCTCTTTAATTAAGTTAAAGTGCTTTTCTCTGGGGCCGGTGAAATACCGGCCTTTTTTATACGTACATTTATAACTGCCCAGTTATTTAATAATAATTTTTATAAGCGATGCTTGACAGGATAGGGGGGCATCCATATCATTCGCCCTGCGTTTCGGGGGCACTAAATAGTTCTTCGAAAGGCACTGAATCTAAAGCAGTTACTGGATACTTTTAGTATGGTTGCTGCGAAGTTTTGGGGCTATAGCTCAGCTGGGAGAGCGCAACACTGGCAGTGTTGAGGTCAGCGGTTCGATCCCGCTTAGCTCCACCATCTTTTTATGAAGAGTTTTGTGAAGAGATATGCGGGAATAGCTCAGTTGGTAGAGCGCAACCTTGCCAAGGTTGAGGTCGCGAGTTCGAACCTCGTTTCCCGCTCCAAATCTAGAATTTAAATTGCGATTGTGATTTAAAGCAGAAGGTTTTGCGTCCCCTTCGTCTAGTGGCCTAGGACACCGCCCTTTCACGGCGGTAACCGGGGTTCGAGTCCCCTAGGGGACGCCACTAATTCTTTTTTATAAAGAAATAAGACATGAAGAAGTCTTTAAACGCTTTATTGCGGGAATAGCTCAGTTGGTAGAGCGCAACCTTGCCAAGGTTGAGGTCGCACTTTTTTTTAATAAGAGTGAGCCTCGTTTCCCGCTCAAAATCTAGAGTTTGAGTGATGGTTGTCACTTAAATAAGAAGGTTTTGCGTCCCCTTCGTCTAGTGGCCTAGGACACCGCCCTTTCACGGCGGTAACAGGGGTTCGAGTCCCCTAGGGGACGCCAATTTTTAAAGTTTCAATAAGTTGTATTTGTTCTGAAAAATGGCATAATGCAGCAGGTTGATTTGGGGCTATAGCTCAGCTGGGAGAGCGCAACACTGGCAGTGTTGAGGTCAGCGGTTCGATCCCGCTTAGCTCCACCAAACATCGTTTGATGTAAATGTGTCCCCTTCGTCTAGTGGCCTAGGACACCGCCCTTTCACGGCGGTAACAGGGGTTCGAGTCCCCTAGGGGACGCCACTATTCTTTTTTATAAAGAGTAAGGTATGAAGAAGCCTTATAATCATCTTCATTGCGGGAATAGCTCAGTTGGTAGAGCGCAACCTTGCCAAGGTTGAGGTCGCGAGTTCGAACCTCGTTTCCCGCTCCAATTAAAAAAACCAGTCCATCGGGCTGGTTTTTTTATGTCTGAAATTTTTCTTTCCCCTGATCTCGTTTCCACGCTAGTACTTCGTCTTTCCATACTTGATATATAGTAATGGTCATTTCGCTGATTTATTTGACTGATTAATTAGTCAGCCACAAAAAAAACTGATCATTCCTGATTTCAACAAAAAAAAGGCTATTTTTCTTCGCAAACATGTTTTTTCAGACACAGCTACCCGTTACCACTTTGCAGTATCATATGTCTGATCTGTCAGACTATTTTTCCCAGTACAGGAAAATCTGACTGTACGCCTTATTCCCTTTAATCAAGTTCTGGCAAGGCTGGGTAAAGTCTTTTCAGTTTGATCCGTGCATCTTCAGTGGTAAATCGCCATTCCATCGTCGTGTTGTGATTATTTCTCTTTTCTTCCCAGGCTTTTACCTCTTTACGTAGTGTCTCATGATCTGGAATGCCTCGCTCACGCCATTGACG